>NZ_LPWE01000010.1:300000-581546 GCF_001723355.1 Methyloceanibacter stevinii
GAGTCGGCCGCGCTCGATGCCAGGATCGCTCGATGCCCGGAATCACTCCTGCCTGGACTCATACGGGCCGGGCGTGAGCCGCGTCCGCCGCGCCGGCGGTTCGCATGAACCGGCCGGGCGGTATTCCTGCGTGACGGCTGAAGGCGGTACTGAACGTGCTCGCCGAGCCGTATCCCACTCGCCGCGCCACTTCGTCCAGAGCGATCCCTCCACTCCGCAGCAGATCCTTGGCAACGGCCATCCGCCACTGCAGCAGATATTCCATCGGCCTGACCCCGACCGTGCGGGTGAACCTGTCGAAGAAGGCCGATCGGGACATTCCGGCCTCTTGCGCGAGGTCCTTGACCGTCCAAGACCGCTCCGCGTCGCCATGCATCGGCCGCAAGGCAGCCGCGATCCGTGCATCCGCCAGCCCGCGCAGCAGGCCCGGCTGCGCGGCGTCACCGGGGACGGACCGCAGGGCCTCGATCAGCAGGATCTCGACCAAGCGGGCGAGGACAAGGTCGCGGCCAAGATCATCTCTTGCAGCTTCTTCCCCGACGAGGCGAACCAACTGCGCCAACCTTGGGACGCCCCGGATATGGATCATCCGCGGCAGCAGCGACACGAGCAGTGCCGCGTCCGGCGACTCGAAGGCGAAGTAGCCGCCGAACTGCCGCACATCGGGCGGCCCGTCCTGCCGGCCGTAGCGAATCTCCCCATCCGTCGCCGGCGCCTGGTGCGGATCGATGAGCTTTGGCGCCGCCGGGTCCAATCCCGACATGGTGAAAGCCGGCGTGGCCGGCAGCAGCACGAAGTCACCCTCTTCCAGCACCACTGGGTCCTCGCCATCGACAGCAAGACGGCATCTCCCCTCCGTCACGGCGCAAAAGCCCGGCTGGCCGAATTCGGTGTAGCGCACGGCCCAGCGACCGGCGCCGCTGATTCCCTTCGAGAAAACGGCACGCGGGCGCAGAAGCTGGATCACCTGGGCCAGCGGGTCGGTGGACAACGGATCGGTCATTATGGACTATTGCAAATTAAATACGGACGATGCATCGATGATAGTCCTGATCATGCGCGATATCTCCGTCTCGTCAACAGCGAACACAGGAGATCGGCATGAACACTATTCTCATCACGGGTTGCTCGTCCGGCTACGGACTGGAGACCGCGCGGCACTTCCACAGACAAGGCTGGAACGTGATCGCCACCATGAGGCGCCCTCGGAGCGATCTCTTTTCCGCGGCCGACCGCATCCGCATTCTGCCGCTGGACGTCACCGACCCCGAAAGCATTGCGGAGGCCGTTGCCGCTGCCGGGCCGATCGACGTGCTGGTCAACAATGCCGGCATCGGCGTGGTCGGCGCGTTCGAGGCGACGCCGATGGCGCATATCCGGAAGGTCTTCGAAACGAACACGTTCGGCACCATGGCCATGACCCAGGCGGTGATCCCGCAGATGCGCGCCCGGCGCTCCGGTGCGATCGTGAACGTCACCTCGAGCGTCACCCTGGCCCCCATGCCGTTGGCGGCGGCCTACACGGCCAGCAAGCAGGCCATCGAGGGCTTCACCGGCTCACTGAGCCACGAGCTCGGTGCGTTCGGCGTTCGGGTCCGATTGGTCGAGCCTGGCTACGCGCCGACCACGCGGTTTGCCGCGAACGCGGACATCGACGTGACCGCTCTCATCCCCGAAGCCTATGCCGGTTTCGCTGCCCCGATCTTTGAAGCGTATGCGCAGCCGGCGATGACTACGAAGGAAAGCGACGTGGCCGAGGCCGTGTGGCGGGCCGTGAACGATACGACCGGCGAATTGCGTTACGCGGCTGGGGACGACGCGGTGGCTTTGGCCCAGGCAAGTTGATCGTGGAATAGCCGGTCATGGAGACCAATGGCCGGCTGCGCCAGAACAGAGGACGCAGGGGCCGTGCGGCACATGGCGGAGAGAGAGGGATTCGAACCCTCGAGACGGTTACCCGCCTACACGCGTTCCAGGCGTGCGCCTTCGACCACTCGGCCATCTCTCCGTCCGGGCGCTTCGCGAAGCGCCGCACTATAGCGAAGCGCGTTTCGCGTTCAAGCGAGCGAATGGGCCTTTCGGCAACGAATTTGCAGGCGTTTGACCTGCCATTTGAACCGGAAAGGCGGATCGCGTATCAAAGCGGAAATGCGTTAACGCTACCGGAGCGATTTCCGCCCATGCGCTTTGTCCTACGAACACTCGGTATCTGGCTGCTGTTGCTGGCCATGGTCGCGGCCGTCGTCGACGCCACCAAGAGCCTGGCGGGCGGTGGGGCCTGGGCGGTGACACCGCTCGGCGAGCAATGGCGCCAGCTTTTCCCGGAAATGCTCGACGGTTTCCGCCAGTGGGTGATCGACACCGTGGGCGACTGGCTGTGGGACCCGATCCTGCTGTCGATCCTCGCCGCGCCGACCTGGGTCGTTTTCGGGATCCTCGGCGTGTTCCTCTACTGGCTGGGGCAGAAGCGCAAAGAGGTCGAGGTCTACATCAACTGACGCTCGCGCAAGGTTGATCGCCACCCGCGCTGAAAATCGCTCACGGAGCCACCATGTTTCGGTTCATGAGAAAGTCCCTGTCGATCTGCAGCGCCGCGGAGGCCATGACCGGCCGCGATCATGCGATCCCGACGGCGCAGACTCATTTCGTGAACGGCGCGCCCCTCAAGGGTCCCTACACGCAAGGCGCTCAGATGGCGCTGTTCGGCCTCGGCTGTTTCTGGGGCGCGGAGCGGAAATTCTGGCAGCTGCCCGGCGTGCTGGTCACGGCGGTGGGCTATGCCGGCGGGCCGACGCCCAACCCCACCTATGACGAAGTGTGCACCGGACGGACCGGGCATACGGAGGCGGTGTTCGTGGTGTTCGACCCCAACGAGATCAGCTACGACGACCTCCTCAAGGTCTTTTGGGAGAGCCACGACCCGACGCAAGGCATGCGCCAGGGCAACGACGTGGGCACCCAGTACCGCTCGGCGATCTACACGTTCTCGGACGACCAGGCCGAAGCCGCGAAGAACTCGAAGGCGATGTACGAAGCGGCGCTGAAGGCGAACGGCAAGAGCGCCATCACCACCGAGATCGCACCCGCCCCGACCTTCTATTTCGCGGAAGCCTATCACCAGCAATACCTGGCCAAGAACCCGGCCGGCTATTGCGGCCTCGGCGGCACGGGCGTCACCTGCCCCATCGGAACCAGCGTGGAAGCCTAGCTCCCGACGAAGTCTAGCTTCGAATGAAGCCGATGATGTCCTTGGTCTTGGCCAGGATGGGATCGGCCACGTTGTGTGCGCGGGCCGCGCCGTCGGCGAGAATGCGGTCGATCTCCACAGGGTCCGACAGCAGCCGGCGCATCTCATCGCCGATGGGCGTGAGCTTGTCCGTCGCCAGTTCCACCAGCGCCTTCTTGAAGGCCGAGAACTCGCCGCCGCCGAAGTCCGCGAGCACGGCGTCCTTGCCGGTACCGGCGAGCGCCGCGTAGATGCCGACGAGGTTGTCGGCCTCGGGGCGCTCTTTGAGACCGTCCACTTCGGACGGCAGCGGCTCGGGATCGGTCTTCGCCTTCCTGATCTTCTTGGCGATCGTGTCCTCGTCGTCGGTCATGTTGATCCGGCTGAGATCGGACGGATCGGACTTCGACATCTTCTTGGTGCCGTCGCGGAAGCTCATGACGCGTGTGGCCGCGCCCGCGATGACGGGCTCGGGCAGCGGGAAGAAGCCTCCGGGATAGCCGGCGCGCGCAATCGTTTCGGCGAAGTCGTTGTTGAACTTCTGGGCGATGTCGCGGGCGAGCTCGATATGCTGCTTCTGGTCTTCGCCGACCGGCACATGCGTCGCGTGATAGAGCAGCACGTCCGCCGCCATGAGATTGGGGTAGATGTAGAGCCCGGCGGAGGCCTTCTCGCGATCCTTGCCCGCCTTCTCCTTGAACTGCGTCATACGGTTCAGCCAGCCGATCCGCGCGACGCAGTTGAGGATCCAGGCGAGTTCGGCATGGCCAGAAACCTGGCTCTGATTGAAGATCGTGCTTTGCTGCGGGTCGATTCCGGCGGCGATATAGGCGGCCGTGACTTCGCGCGTGTTGTGGGTGAGTTCGTCCGGGTCCTGGAACACGGTGATGGCGTGCAGATCCACCACACAGTACAGGCATTCGTAGTCCGCCTGCATCTCCACGAAGCGCTTGATGGCGCCTAGATAGTTGCCGAGATGGAGATTGCCCGTCGGCTGAACCCCTGAGAAGATCCGGGTCTTATGTGTCGGAGTGTCTTGCATGTCCTCGCCCTAAGCCACGCGGCGTTATGGCGTGGGGCAGGCGCGCGCGCAAGACTGCTCTGCTCGGGAGACCGCTCTGCTCACGAGGCCAGTCCGTCCGTACTGACCGGCCCGGCTAGCCGAGTGACACTTCCA
Organism: Methyloceanibacter stevinii; assembly: GCF_001723355.1. Classification (NCBI taxonomy): domain Bacteria; kingdom Pseudomonadati; phylum Pseudomonadota; class Alphaproteobacteria; order Hyphomicrobiales; family Hyphomicrobiaceae; genus Methyloceanibacter; species Methyloceanibacter stevinii. The sequence goes on from NZ_LPWE01000010.1 coordinate 304,404, forward strand.
ACTCTCTGATCTGATCGGCGATCTCGACCACGCGCTGCGCCATGGCGAAATGCAGCCGCTCGACCATGTGGCCCTCGACAACGATGACGCCCTTCTTCGCATTCTCCGGCCGGCCGAAGGCGTCGATGACCTTGCGCGACCATTCGACTTCTTCCTCGCTCGGCGAGAAGATCTCGTTGCACGGGCCGACTTGGGTCGGGTGGATCAGCGTCTTGCCGTCCATGCCGAGAATGCGGCCCTTCTGGCACTCGTCGCGGAACCCTTCCATGTCGCGGAAGTCGTTGTAGACGCCGTCGATGATGTCGAGCCGGTAGGCGCGCGCGGCGGCCAACGTCATGGCGAGCCAGGGCACCACGGCGAAGCGGTCGTGCAGCGCGCGGGCGCGGCTCTCCTTGATGAGGTCGTTGGTGCCCATGACGAGGCAATCGAGCCGGTTGTCGTCATAGACCGCGCGCGCGGCAATGGTGCGGGCGTTGAGGATCGCCATGGGCGTTTCCATCATGGCCCACAGCCGCACCTTCTTGGGCGCGTGCACGCTTTGCAGCAGCTTGGCGGCGGAGATGATGTCGCCGGAGTGGATGACTTTCGGGATCAGGGATGCGTCCGGCGCGGCCACGCAGGCGGCCATGATGTCCGCGGCGCCCCAGGGGGTCTCGAGCGCGTTCACGCGAATCACGACCTCGCGGCCGCCATAGCCGCCATCGGCCACGGCCGCACAGACCTGCTCCCGGGCCATGACCTTGTCGTCGGGCGCGACGGCGTCTTCCAGATCGAAGATCAGCGCATCGGCCGGGATCGTCTTGGCTTTTTCCAGGGCCCTGGCATTGGAGCCGGGCATATAGAGCACGCTGCGGCGCGGACGGCCTGCCATTCGAGTTCCCCCAAGTGATTGAGCGGATATATTGCACTGCAACATAGTCCCGGCGCAACCGGGGAGACCCTGTTCCTTGGTCTAATTCAGCGCCCTAGGAGGTCCTTGACGAAGGTCCGGGGCTTCACGGCGCCGGCAAGCGTGCCGATGGCGAAATAGAGCGCGAGCCCGAAAGCGATGAGCCCTGCCAGGGCAACAATTTGCAGAAGGAGCCCGTAGCCCGGATCGAAATAGGGCTGGAGCGCGGAGGCCGCCCACCACAGGCCAAACCCCATGGCGGTACTGGCAAGGACGATGCCGAGAAAAGCCGAGCGAAAGCGCTCGTCCAGGATGAACTCGCCCCGTTTCCTCAAGGCCCAGGCGAGCAAGACCACGTTGATCCAGCCCGACAGGCTCGTGGCGAGCGCGATGCCGGGTGGCCCGAGCACGTAGAACAGCACGACGGAGAGCACGGCCCCCAGCGTCATGGCGATTCCCGAATAGATCATCGGCGTCTTGGTGTTCTCGCGGGCGAAGAAGCTCGGCTGCAGGGCCTTTACGATCACATAGGCGGGCAGCCCAAGCGACAGCATCGCCAGCATCGCCGCCGACGCTTGGGCATCGGTCGCGGTGAAGGCGCCGCGCTCGAACAGGACGCGGATGATGGGCTCGGCGCACACGAACATGGCAACGGCCGCCGGCACCGTCAGCAGCAGCGAAAACTCCAGCGCCCTGTTCTCGCTGTCTACAACGGCGTCATGATCACCCGACCGTAGCTTGTGGCTGAGATCCGGGAGCAGCACGACGCCGACCGCGACCCCGATAAGACCGAGCGGCAGTTGGAAGATGCGATCCGCGTAATACAGCCACGACACGACACGGCCTTCGAGACTGGCCACGATCGTTGCAATCACAATCGAGATCTGCGCCATGCCGCCGGCAATGATGCCGGGGATCGCGAGGTGCACGAGCCGCTTCATGTCGTCGGACCATTGCGGCCGCTCGAGCTTCAACCGCAGCCCCGTGCGGAAGGCGGCGAAGACGACGATGGCGACCTGCAACAGGCCCGAGACAGCCACACCCCAAGCAAGCGCGACGCCCGCGACCGTATCTTGGCCATGCCCCGTCGCGATGAGGCCGAGCAGCACGGAGATCAAGACGAAGTTCAAGATGCTCGGCGCGAAAGCGGCGGCGGCGAACTTGCCGAGCGTGTTGAGCAAACCCGTGTAGAGGGCGACCCAGGACATGAAGAGGAGGTACGGCATCGCGATCCGCACCAGCAGAACGGTCAAGCTGAACTTGTCCGGATCCTCCGCAAAGCCGGGTGCCAGAAGTAGGACGAGCCAAGGTGCAGCGATCTCCGCCAAGAGCACGACCAAGACCAAAACGGCCGTCAGCCCTGCCAGCGCCTTGGCGGCGTAGTCCTTGGCGGCCACTTCCCCGGCCTCATGGAGCTTCTTCGTGTAGAGCGGAATGAAGGCCGCGTTGAAGGCGCCTTCGGCAAAGATGCGGCGGAACATGTTCGGCACGCGCAGCGCGACGAAGAAGGCATCCGAGATGGCCGAGGCGCCGAGAACGGCGGCGATCAGAATGTCCCGCACGAAACCGAGCAGGCGGCTGATGACGGTCATGCCGCCGACGGTTGCGAACCCGCGATAGAGCGTCATGGATGCTGCGCCACTTGGAGGAGGGACTTAGGAGAGAGCGGAGCCAGGGGTCACAGCACCTCCAGCTCCGGCTCTTGGGTTTCCACAAGCACCCGGGTCAGACGCTCGCGGATGAGGGACTCGCGACTCGAACTCCTGATCTTCTTGCCGGTCAGGTCCGTCACATAAAACACGTCCACGGCCTTTTCGCCGAACGTCGCGATATGCGCCGATGCGATGTCGAGATTGAGGTTCGATATTTCACGCGTGATCTCGTACAGCAGGCCGGGTCGGTCGAGCCCGTTGATCTCGATCACCGTCAGCGCATCGGACAGCGTGTTGTCGATGATCACTTGCGGCTCGACGGAGAAGGCGGACAGGCGCGAGGTGCTGAGCACCTTCGCCTTGATGACGTCGACCACGTCTGTTTCGCCCATGAGCATGCGCTCGATCGAGTTCGCGATCTTGCGGGCGCGCCGCTCCTCGTCCTCGGCGTGATCGAACTCGCGCTGAAGATGGATGGTGTCGAGGGCCATGCCGTCCCGCGTCGTCGAGATCTGCGCATCGGCGATGTTGGCGCCCGCCCCCGTGCAGGCGCCGGCCACCATGGCGAGCAGCCAGGGATGATTCGGTGCCAGCAGGGTGAGCTGCGTGACCCCGCGGAACGCATCCGTCGCAATGTGCGTGGCAATCACGCTGTTCTGCTGCTCCGCCGAGCGCATGAGTTCGGCGTGCTCAACCAATGCGTCGAGATCGGTCCGCAGCCAGTAAGCCGGATAGTGCCGGTCTATGAAACGATCCAGCTCCTCTTGGGGCCAGTCGGCGAGTCTCTCGCGCAAAGCTCCTTGCGTCCGCTGCAGCCGCTGCGACCGCGTGAGTTCCGTATGCCCCCCGCCGAGGATCGGCTCGACCTCGTAGTACAGTGTCCGCAGGAGCTGCCCTTTCCAGCCCGTCCAGGTCCCGGGCCCGACGGCGCAGATATCGCAGACCGTCAGGATCAGGAGCAGTTTGAGCCGCTCCCGGCTCTGCACGATTGCGACGAAATCGCTTATCGTCTTCGGATCGTTGAGGTCGCGGCTCTGCGCGAACAGACTCATGGTGAGGTGCTGCTCGACGAGCCAGGACACCGTCTCTGTTTCCGACGGCGTCAGCCCCAAGCGCGGACACAGCTCGCGGGCGATGCGCGCCCCGGCGATGGAATGGTCTTCGTCGCGCCCCTTGGCCACATCGTGGAGCAGCGCAGCGACATAGAGCGCGCGGCGGTTGTCGATCGTCTTGATGATCTCACTCGCGAGCGGGTGCTCTGCGGCCAGTTTTCCGCGCTCAATGGCATCGAGATAGCCGACCGTGCGGACCAGGTGCTCGTTGACCGTGAAGTGATGATACATGTTGAACTGCATCATCGAAACGACCCGCCCCCATTCCGGCAGAAAGCGGCCGAGCACGCCCGCTTCGGTCATCTTGCGCAACGCGACTTCCGGATCGCGCGCCGATGTCAGCAGCTTCAGGAACAGCTTGTTGGCGGTCTGATCCTGGCGCAGGTCTTCGTCGATATAGCGGAAGTTCGCGCGAATCTGGCGCAGTACTTCGGGCGACAGCGCGGCCTGGCTCTCGTCCGCCACCACGAACAGCCGGATGAAGTTCACCGGGTCGGTCTTGAAAGGCGTCCTTGCGACCGCGGAGATCCGGCCGTTGTCGATCCGGAAGTCCGACGTGCGGCGCAGCTTGGCGCGGCGGCGCCAATCGAACGGCGCCAGAAGCGCATCGAGCGAGGGTACCGACTTCAGCTGCTTCAATTCGAGCGCCGTACACACGATGCGCGTCAGCTGGCCGACCTCCAGCGCAATCATGAAGTAGTGCTTCATGAAGCGTTCGACACCGCTGAGGCCCGCGTGGTCGCGGTAGCCAAGCCGTTCGGCCATGGCACGTTGCAGATCGAAGCTCAGCCGGTCTTCTTCCCGGTCCGTCAGAAAATGCAGGTGACAGCGGACCGTCCACAGAAAGAACTCGCAGCGGCGAAAGCTGGCATATTCGGCGTGGGTGAAAACGCCGGCCTCGACGAACTCCTCCTCGGCCTGATCGGGATAGATGTGCTTGGCCAGCCAGTGCAGCGTGTGTAGATCGCGCAGGCCACCCGTGCCTTCCTTGATGTTCGGTTCGACGAGGTAACGGGAGGCGCCTGAGCGCGAATGACGCGCATGCTGCTCGGCCAGCTTTGCCTCCACGAACGCACGCGCATCCACATCAAGCACTTCGCGGCGATAGCGGTGCAGAAACTCGGCGAAGAGCTTCTCGTCGCCGAGGATCAATCGCGCATCGAGCAGCGCCGTGCGGATCGTCATGTCGGCCATGCTGAGCCGCACGCACTGGCTGATCGTGCGCGCTGCATGTCCCACCGTGAAGCCGAGATCCCACAGCAGATACAGAATGTATTCCGCGACGCTCTCGCCCCAGGCGGTTTGCTTGTAGGGCAGCAGGAAAAGCAGGTCGATATCCGATCCCGGCGCGAGCAGGCCACGCCCGTAACCGCCTTGCGCAACCACAGCCATGCGCTCCGACTTGGACGGGTTTTCGGCCCGGTAGACGTGGCGCGTGGTGAAGTCGTAAGCCAGCCGGATCAACTCGTCCTGAAAGGCGGACAGGCCCGCGGCGCAGGCGCGGCCGTCCCCGTCATCGTCCAGCTGGGCCTTCGCCAATGCGCGGGCCTCTTCCACTCGTGGCTTCAGGAACTCGACCAGCGCTGCACGCATCTGCATGTCTTGGCCGGCATGCTTGCGCGCCACGGCATCCGCTTCTTCGCGCAACAGGTCGAAATCGAAATAAGGAGATCTTTTGATAACGGCTTGGTCCATAGAGGCAGACTTTAGCATAACCACGCTAGGCATCGTCTTCTAACAGGGCCCGCAGGCGATACAGCGCCTCGATGGCTTCTTTCGGCGTCATGGCGTCCGGATTGAAGTCCCGCAGCGCCTCCTCCAGCTTAGACGGCGACGAGGCCGCCTCTTGCGCCGCAGCCGCCTGAAACAGCGGCAGATCGCCGGCGAGATCGGCGGGTTTCGGACGTCCGTCGGCCTTTTCCAGCTCGGCGAGAACCGCGCCCGCGCGCTTGAGCACCGGCGCCGGCAGTCCTGCCAGCTTGGCCACATGGATACCATAGGACCGGTCGGCGGCGCCCATCTTCACGCGATACAGGAAGACGATCTCCTCTCGCCATTCCTTGACCTCGACGGTCGCGTTGGCGGCATGGGGGAGCCGGTCCGCAAGCGCCGTCAGTTCGTGGTAGTGGGTTGCGAACAGCACGCGCGACCGGTTGACCTCGTGAAGATATTCGAGTGCGGCCCACGCAATCGACAACCCGTCGAATGTCGCCGTGCCGCGTCCGATTTCGTCGAGCACCACGAAGGACCGGGGCGTCGCCTGGTTCAGAATCGCGGCGGTCTCGACCATTTCGACCATGAACGTGGAGCGTCCGCGCGCAAGATCATCCGCGGCGCCGACGCGGCTGAAGAGCCTATCGACAAGGCCGATATGGGCGGACTTGGCCGGAACGAAGGCCCCGGCTTGCGCCAGCACCACGATCAGTGCGTTCTGGCGCAGAAACGTCGATTTGCCGCCCATGTTGGGGCCTGTGACCACGAGCGCACTTGGAGCCTCGTTGCGGTCGCCTTCGCCGCCGCACAGCCGGCAATCGTTGCCGATGAAGTCGCCGGCCTGCTCGCGCCGCAAGGTCTGCTCCACCATCGGGTGCCGGCCTTCCTCGATTGCGAACACGGCGCTGTCGTCGACGCGCGGGCGCACATAGCGCAGTTCGACGGCAAGCTCCGCGAGCCCCGCATAGTGATCGAGTTCGGCGAGCGCGGCGCTGGCCGCCGACAGTTGCCGCTCCGCAGCCATGACTTCGGCCGTGAGTTTGGCGAAGATCTCGAGCTCCAGCGCCAGCGCCCGGTCGGCGGCGGAGGTGATCTTGGACTCGAGGTCCGAGAGTTCGGTCGTCGAGAACCGCACCGCGTTCGCCATGGTCTGACGGTGAATGAAGGTTTCCGCATGCGGCGGCGCCGTGAGCGTCGGCGCATGGAGCGCGGTGACCTCGACGAAATAGCCGAGCACGCTGTTGTGCCGGACCTTGAGCGACTTGATGCCGGTGGCCTCGGCATACGTCGCCTGCAAGCCGGCGATGACTTTGCGGCTGCCGTCGCGCAAGGCGCGCAGTTCATCGAGACCGGCATCGTATCCGGGCTGCACGAAGCCCCCATCCCGCGCATTGACGGGCAACTCTTCGGCAAGGGCGGCAGACAACGACGCCGCCACGTCCGCGGGCGCTTGCGCCAGGCGTTCGGCGATCCCCATCAGCTCGCGCGGCAGGCCCAGCGCGTCGCCGGCCCTGAGGAGCCGGGCCGCGAGCGCGTGCGCCGCCCCGATCGCCGCACCGACCGCGCCGAGATCGCGCGGCGTGCCGCGGCCGAAGGCGAGGCGTGAAAGCGAACGGGCGAGGTCGGGTGCAGCTTTCAGGGCATCCCGCAGATCCTGACGCAGGCGCGGCTCGTCGGCGAGATAACCCACGGCGTCGAGGCGGGCGTTAACCAGGGCTACGTCCGTTGAGGGGGCTGGAGATGCGCCTCGCGAGTCGCGCGCGCCGGCCGCCGTGACAGTCCGGTCGATCGCCGCCAGAAGACTGCCCGCCCGCGTCCCTTGGTTCGACCGCACCAGTTCGAGATTGGTGCGCGTCGCCGCATCGATCAGCAGCAGCCGGTCCGCCGATTCCCGGCGCGGCGGACGCAAGAGCGGCATGCGGCCAACCTGGGTGAGCTCCACATAGGTGAGGAGACCGGCAAGTGCCGCGAGTTCCGCCCGCGAGAAATCGCCGAACGCATCGAGCGTCGCTACGCCGAGGCGCTCTTTCAGCGCGCGCTCGCCGCGGGCCGAATCGAAATGGGCGCGTGGGCAGGGCGTGAGCGCAGCCCCGGCCTCATCGATGCGCGCGCGGATGCCGGCGTCGCTCGCGAGATCCTCGCCAACAAGCACCTCGCCGGGCCGGATGCGCGCCAGCTCGCCCGGAATGTCCGTGAGTTTGCAGGTCGCCGCGATCAGTTCGCCTGTGGAGATATCGATCGAGGCCAGTGCCAGGCGAGGCTCGGTGCCTTCACCTTGCGGTTCGCGGAACAGGGCCGTGAGGAAGTTATGGGCGCGCGCATCGAGCAGCGACTCCTCGGTCAGCGTCCCCGGCGTCACGAGGCGCACCACGTCGCGGCGCACGACCGCTTTCGCACCCCGCTTCTTGGCCTCGGCCGGGTCCTCGGTCTGCTCGCACACGGCGACGCGGTGGCCGAGCGCGATGAGCTTCTGCAGGTAATCATCGGCGGCATGGACAGGCACGCCGCACATGGGAATGTCTTCGCCGAGGTGCTTGCCGCGCTTGGTGAGAGCGATCCCGAGCGCACGCGAGGCGACAGACGCGTCCTCAAAGAACATCTCGTAGAAATCGCCCATGCGATAGAAGAGGAGGCTGTCGGCGTTGGCGGCCTTGATTTCCAAGTATTGCGCCATCATCGGCGTGACGCCCTCGGGCGCGCGGAACGGCTCTTTCGTGCCGCCGATCATCGTGCCTGTTTCCGCGTCTGTCTTCATGGCCGTCTCTGACCGCATGCCCATTTGAGTCGCGCCACCACTTGCGCGCTCAACTGATCGAACCACACGCCGCACAACAGGTCCTGGAACTGCGGATTGTCCGCAGCCTCGGCCACCACCGCATCGACGACCGGACCGTCCTCATAGGGTATCAGGTCCTCCAGCATCCCGGCGGATAGGATGCCGAGCAGGTTCGGGTTGTCTTCGATCTCGAGAATGGCTTTCACCAAGGCCAGGCCTTTCAAGGGCTCGCGTACAGTCAGGGTGTGCTGGTAATCGTAGAGGTCGTACCACTGATGGTCGCGCTCGATCTCGATATCGGAGCGCGACATGATCTCTACCCATTTCGCGGCCAAGTCGGGAACGGGTAAGGACTCGAACGCGACCGGCTCGGACTTGGGATGCGCCGCGTCTTCCCAGGCGCGGTAGGCGGGCTCGTCGCAGATCGCCAGGAGGCGCCGCGCCAAATCCGGATCGTCCACCTTGCCGTTCCCTATGGACGCCGCCTGGCGGCCCATCAGCCACCGCAGCCGTGGCTGCCGCAGCGCAAGCTCTAGCAGGAGAGGCGTCGCCACCGAGGCGCGGAAGACAAGAAGCTGACCGAGCGGCTTGCCCTTGGCGATCAGATTGAGCACCTCCTCGTCCGGCTCGTGTTGCAGCGCCGCCTCGATGAACGCGACTCCCTGCTCGGGGTCGTCGTGCGACAGGCGGTCGAAATGGGTGACGAACGCATAGACGCGGGTGTTCGATCCCGGAACTTCGTCGTGCAGACCTCACGCCAGGCACGGACCCAGTCGGTCATGGACATCGCGTCGATCCGCGCGGTGACCTCGTAGTAGGCGGGCACGGGATCGAGCGCGGCGCCCGAGGGGTCGCAGAACCCCAAAATTTCGTCGCACCAGGCCATCAAAGCGTCCTAGCTTCTCACCGTCGGGCGCACAAGGGCGCGCCCCATGACAGTTGGGGAGGACAGTGGGGGAAAGGGCTTCCCGCGCCTCACCGCGTCCTCTAGGGTGCGCGACCTCACCGCTATTTCCGAGGAGAGCTGCCATCATTCGCCCGTCCAAACGCGCACCCGACACGTTGCGCCCCGTGAGCCTCGAACGCGCGGCCTCGCGCCACGCCGAGGGCTCCTGCCTCGTCCGTTTCGGCGAGACTCATGTCCTATGCACCGCCTCGGTCGCCGAATCGGTTCCCCCGTGGCTCAAGGGGTCCGGGCGGGGCTGGGTCACGGCCGAGTACGGCATGCTGCCGCGCTCAACCCACGACCGCACACGCCGTGAGGCGGCGGCCGGCAAGCAGTCCGGGCGGACCCAGGAAATTCAGCGGCTGATCGGTCGCTCCTTGCGGGCGGTGACCAATCTGGCCGGCATGCCGGACAAGCAGATCGTGGTCGACTGCGATGTGCTGCAGGCAGACGGCGGCACGCGTACTGCCTCCATCACCGGGGCCTGGGTCGCCCTCCATGACGCCCTCGCCTGGATGGAGGCGCGCAGCATGATCAAGAGCGGCGTCCTGCGCGATCATGTGGCGGCGGTCTCCTGCGGTCTCTATGGCGGCGAACCCGTGCTCGATCTCGATTACGCCGAGGACTCCGAAGCCGATGCGGACGCCAATTTCGTCATCACCGGCAAGGGCGGGATCGTCGAGGTGCAGGGAACGGCCGAGACCGAACCGTTTAGCCAGGAGCAGTTCGATGCGCTGATGGGGCTGGCGCGCGCCGCATCGCCGATCTCGTCGAGCTCCAGAAGATGACGATTGCCTGAGGAGGCGCGCGTGCTCAGTCCCGGCGTTCTTCATCCCGGCTCGAAAATCGTGGTCGCCAGTCACAACGAGGGCAAGGTGCGCGAACTCGGCGAGTTGTTCGAACCGCTCGGCATCACTTGCATCTCGGCGGGCAGTCTCGATCTGCCGGAGCCAGAGGAGACCGGCGACACGTTCGAGGCCAACGCGCTGCTCAAGGCCCATGCGGCGGCACGCGGATCGGGCATGATGGCGCTGGCGGACGATTCCGGGCTCGAAGTCGACGCGCTCGGCGGCGATCCCGGCATTCACTCGGCGCGATGGGGCGGCCCGGACAAGGATTTCGCGCTTGCCATGCGGAAGGTGCACGAGGCGTTGGAAGCCACCGGCGGAGCCTTCAGCCACGCCAACTTCACTTGCGCTCTGGCGCTCGCGGCCCCCAACGGCGAGGAAGCCGTTTTCACGGGCAAGGTCTTCGGGCATATCCAATGGCCGCCGCGCGGGGAGCGGGGCTTCGGCTATGATCCCATCTTCGTGCCTGAGGACTACAAGGAGACGTTCGGCGAGATGGATCCATCCCTCAAGAACGACCTGTCTCACCGTATGCGCGCCTTCGAACAGCTGATCGAGGCGACCTATGCTAAAGCCGACGACGAAAACGCAGTCTGACGCCAAATACGGCGAGCCGTTCGGCGTCTACGTGCACTGGCCGTTCTGCGCGGCCAAGTGCCCCTATTGCGACTTCAACTCCCATGTGCGCCACGGCGGCATCGATCAGGACCGTTTCCTCGCGGCCTATCTGAAGGAACTTGGGTATTTCGCGGACGCAGCCCCGGGGCGCACGGTGACGAGCGTATTCTTCGGCGGCGGCACGCCCTCGCTCATGGTGCCGCGCGTGACCGGCGCAATCCTGGACGCCATCGCCAAACACTGGACGCTGGACGAGGCCGCGGAGATCACGCTCGAGGCCAATCCCACGAGCGTCGAGGCGGAGAACTTCCGGGGTTACGCGACCGCGGGCGTCAACCGGCTGTCGCTGGGCGTCCAGGCGCTGGACGATGCCAGTCTGAAGTCTCTCGGCCGCCTGCATACGGCCGACGAGGCACTCGCCGCCTTCGCGCTGGCGCGGGAATGTTTCGACCGTATCTCCTTTGACCTAATCTATGCCCGCGAAGGGCAGTCTCTCGATGCCTGGCGGGAGGAACTGTCGCGCGCGCTGACCTTCGCCGCAGATCACCTCTCGCTCTATCAGCTGACCATCGAGGACGGGACACCGTTCGCCGCGCTGCACGCGGCGGGTCGTTTACACGTGCCCGAAGGCGAGACGGCCCGGGCGATGTATCTGGCGACCCAGGACCTGTGTGAGGCGGCAGGGCTCCCCGCCTACGAGGTTTCCAACCATGCCGCGCCGGGTGCCGAATCCCGCCACAACCTCGTCTATTGGCGCGGCCACGACTATGCAGCGTCGGCGCCGGCGGCCCATGCGCGCATCGCGACGGACGGCACGAAACGGGCGCTCTCGACTTTGCGGCTGCCCGAAGACTGGCTCGCCCAAGTCGAAGCGCGCGGGCACGGTCTTATGAGCGACGAGCCGCTCAGCCACCGCGAATCGGCGGAGGAATATCTGTTGATGGCCTTGCGGCTCGCCGAGGGCATGAATCTGTCCCGCTTCGAAAATTTCGCAGGCGAGCCGCTCGACGAGCACCGCATCGACGCGCTCGCTGCCGAAGGGCTGCTCGTCCGGAACGGCACGCAGCTCACGGCGACGCCGTCGGGGCGGCTCGTGCTGGAACGGCTGATCCTGGAACTCGCCGCCTGAAGCCCACGTGCGGAGCCACGCGAATCCGCCTAAATTCGCAACTCCCGGAATACGACGCGAGAGAAAGACGGAGCCCGTTGCAAGACCACGGCACAACGGAAGCCAATGCCAGAACGGTGGCTCGAGCCAGCGAAGCGCTGGCCGAACTCCTCGACCGGCCGCTCCCGGCGGGCCTGTATCTCGTGGCGACGCCGATCGGCAATCTTACCGACATCTCCTTGAGGGCGCTTGCGGTCCTCTCCCGCGCGCCGCTGATCGCGGCGGAAGACACGCGGCACTCCCGCAAGCTGCTGTCGCACTACAACATCTCCGCCGAGCTCACGCCCTATCACGAGCACAATGCTGCGCGCGAACGCCCGAAGCTGCTCGCGCGGATCGATGCCGGCTACGCCGTGGCGCTGATCTCGGATGCGGGCACGCCACTCGTCTCGGACCCCGGCTACAAGCTGGTGCGCGAGGCGCTCGATGCGGGGCTGATGGTGACCAGCATTCCCGGACCCTCGGCGGCGCTGGCAGCGCTGACGAGCGCGGGCCTTCCGACGGACTCTTTCCTGTTCGGCGGGTTCCTGCCGCCGAAATCCGGACCGCGCCAGGCGCGGCTCACCGCGCTCAAGGATACGCCCGCAACGCTGATCTTCTTCGAGACCGCGCCGCGCCTCGCCAAGAGCCTTGCCGACATGGCCGCGGTGTTGGGCCCACGCGAAGCGGTGATCGCGCGCGAACTCACCAAGCTGCATGAGACCCTGCATCGCGGCACGCTGGATGCGCTCGCCGCGCAGATCGACGCGCAGCCGGTCAAAGGTGAGGTGGCCGTGGTGATCGCGCCGCCACGCGCCGAGGAGGCGCAAGTTGACGATGCGCGCCTCACGGCGGACTTGGAGGCGGCGCTTGGGGCCATGAGCCTGCGCGACGCGGTGCGCGCGGTGACGGATGCGCATGGGGTGAAACGCGCGCGGGTCTACGAGTTGGGCCTCGCCTTGTCTAAGCGGGACAGATCATGAGCCGGGCTCGCGCACGCGCCTACCGCGACGGCGTCATGGCCGAGACGCTCACCGCCTGGCTCTTCCGCCTCAAAGGCTATCGCATCGTGGCGAAGCGCTACCGTTCGCCGGTGGGGGAGATCGATCTCGTCGCCACCAAGGGCGAGCGACTAGCGTTCGTGGAGGTGAAGCACCGGAAGACCCACGACGAGGCGGCGTTCGCGGTGACGGCGCGGCAGAAGCAGCGCATCGTTCGCGCGGCTCAATACTGGATCGCAAGCCATCCGGATTTCGTCGGCCATGCCATCGCCTTCGACGTGGTGCTGTGCGCCCCTTGGACCCTGCCGCAGCACGTGGAAAACGCGTTCCCCGTGTGAGCGACATGGCGGCGGATGTGCCGCGCTTGAAAAGAGGCGCCCCAGCGCGCAAGTTCCGCGGAACTCGCCTGGCCCCTCATCTGGGCCCCAGAACCGACAGGACATCATGGCCCTCAAAGTCGCCTTCCAAATGGATCCCATCGAGCTGATCGACATCAACGGGGATTCCACCTTCGCGCTTCTTTTGGAGGCGCAGAGCCGCGGCCATGACGTGTTCTACTACACCCCGCCCAATCTCTCGCTGAAGGACGGCCGGCTGATCGCGTTCGGCCACAGCCTGACGGTCGAGGACAAGCCGGGCGACCACTACCGGCTAGCGCATCCGCGCAGCGTGGACCTCGCCGATTTCGATGTGGTGCAGCTCCGCCAGGACCCGCCCTTCGACATGGCCTATATCACCACGACACACCTGCTGGAGCGCCTGCAGCCCGGCACGCTCGTGGTCAACGATCCGGCCTCCGTGCGCAACGCGCCGGAGAAGGTGTTCGTCCTCGACTTTTTGGATCTGATGCCGCCGACGCTCGTGACCCGGTCGCCGGACGAGATCCGCGCCTTCCGCGCCGAGCACAAGGACATCGTCGTGAAGCCGCTTTACGGCAATGGCGGCGCCGCGATCTTCCGCATCGCCGAGGGCGACACTAATCTCAATTCGCTGATCGAACTGCTCGGTCAGACCTTCCGCGAGCCGATCATGGTGCAGCGTTACCTGCCGAGTGTGCGCGCGGGCGACAAGCGCATCATCCTGGTCGACGGAGAGGTGGCCGGCGCCATCAATCGCGTGCCGGCAGCGGACGAGACGCGCTCGAACCTGCATGTAGGCGGCACGGCTAGAAAGACCACGCTGACGCCGCGCGAGGAGGAAATCTGCGTGCGGCTCTCACCCGAGCTCAAGAAGCGCGGGCTGATCTTCACAGGCATCGACGTGATTGGGGATTACCTCACCGAGATCAACGTCACCTCGCCGACGGGCATCCGGCAGGTGAAGGAGTTCGGCGGGAACGACATCGCCGCCATGATCTGGGACGTGGTCGAGAAGAAGGTCGCTGCGCGCTAGGACCGCGCGCGCCGTCGCGCACGGCAGCGCCAAACGGCCAGCGCATGGGCGCCCAGCCCGATGCCCCAGCCGGCGGCCACCCACACGAACCAGTGGCGCGGGGGATCGTGAGACAGCGCCAGCGCGGCACACAGCCCAACGACGGCGAGGTAGACGCCGGCGTGGATCAAGAATCCGAGCGGAATCGAATCGTTTTTCATTCCCGAAGACAAACACGATCGCGCTGGATTTGGCAGACGTGCCGTATGTTCACTTAATGTTCTTGCGCCCGCCTACACGCTGAGATAGCATTGCCTTCGAAGATCAAACGGGGGTTCGCCGGATGTTCGCGCGGGTTACGACGGTTGCATTCGAGGGCATCGAGGCCCGCGCGGTCGATGTGCAGGTGCAGATCAGCTCCGGGATGCCGGCCTTCACCATCGTGGGCCTGCCCGACAAGGCTGTTGCCGAAAGCCGGGAACGGGTGCGCGGCGCCCTGAACGCAATCGGGCTCGCCCTGCCGCCCAAACGTATCACCGTGAACCTCGCCCCCGCCGATCTCCCCAAGGAAGGCAGCCACTACGATCTGCCCATCGCCCTCGGGGTCATGGCCTCCGCCGGGGCCATCGCGCCGGATGCGATCGAGGGCCACTGCGTCCTTGGCGAACTGGCGCTCGACGGCTCGATCGCGGCCATTGCAGGCGCGCTGCCGGCGGCGGTCGGGGCCAATGCGATGAACAAGGGGCTGATCTGCCCCGGGCCTTGCGGCGCGGAAGCCGCCTGGGCCGCCGCCGATATGCCGATCCTGGCGCCGGCGGACCTGCTGCAGCTTATCAACCATTTCAAGGGCCTCCAGACCTTGCGGCGCCCGGAGCCCAATCTCGAGCCCGAGGACGAGGCGATGCCGGATCTGGCCGATATCAAGGGCCAGGAAACTGCGAAGCGCGCCTTGGAAGTGGCGGCAGCCGGCGGGCATCACTTTCTGATGGTCGGCCCGCCGGGATCGGGCAAATCCATGCTGGCCAAGCGCCTGCCCTCGATCCTGCCGCCTCTCGAACCCGCCGAAATGCTGGAAGTCAGCATGATCCGCAGCCTTGCGGGCGATCTGGCAGGCGGCCGGATCGGGCGCAACCGGCCCTTCCGCGCGCCTCACCATTCCGCCAGCATGGCCGCGCTAGTCGGCGGGGGCACCCGGCCCCGCCCCGGCGAAGTCGCACTGGCCCATCTCGGGGTTCTGTTCCTCGACGAACTGCCCGAGTTCAATCCCCAGGTTCTGGACGCGCTGCGGCAGCCGCTCGAGAGCGGCGAGACGATCATCGCGCGGGCGAACCACCGCATTGCCTATCCCTCCCGGGTGCAACTCGTCGCCGCCATGAACCCCTGCCGTTGCGGCCACGCTGGCGAACCGGGCCATGTCTGCCGCCAGGGGCAATCCTGCGCGGCGCGCTACCAGGCGCGCATCTCCGGTCCGCTGCTCGATCGGATCGACTTGCAGATCGAGGTGCCGGCAGTCTCCGCCGCCGACCTGGTGCTACCGCGCGCCTCCGAAGGCAGCACCGAGGTGCGGGAGCGCGTGGCTGCGGCGCGGGCCATCCAAACGGCACGTTATCGGGGCCTTGGCCTGCCGCAGGTGCGGACCAACGCGGAGGCCGACGGCCAGGTTCTGGAGAAGGTGGCCACGCCCGATGCGCAAGGGCTGGGGCTCTTGCGCGATGCGGCGCGGACGCTCTCTTTGAGCGCCCGCGGCTATCACCGGACCTTGCGCGTGGGCCGCACGCTCGCGGACCTGGACGGGGCGGAGACCGTCTCCCGCATCCACATCGCCGAGGCGCTCAGCTATCGCGGCGAGGCCCTGCGCCGCACGAAAGTGGCGGCCTGAAGCCGCAATTCCGCACGATCCTCTCAAGAGTTTCTCAAACTTTCTCTGCCAAGCTCAGCGCCAATGAAAAGCCGGGCAAAAAGTCCGGCGCATAAACAGGCGTCAAAACAGTGCAGTACACGAACTGGCAGAGCTCCGGCGCTGACGGCGCCGGCGGGGTGCGCGCACCCCTGACCATCGCGGCCCTCGCGCTGGCGCTGATCGGGCTGTGCCTGCTCGGCTTGGGCGGGACCGGAACGCTCGCGCTTGCGCCGCTGCTGCTGGGGTTCGCGCTCTTTGTCGTTGCCATGCGTATCCAGCCCACGGCCGACCATAGCCGGCTCGCGGCCCTGGCCGACCGGCTCAATACCGACATCGAATCGATCAAGGACTTGCAGTGGGAAATCCGCGAACGCGAGAGGCGCTATCGCGACCTGCTGGATCACCAGGACGAGGTCATCGCGCGCCGCGATTGGCAAAACAATCTGTCTTTCGTCAACGATGCGTTCTGCAGAACATTCGGCGTCGCGCGAGACGACGTTCTCGGCGCGCCGCTGACGCTGCCGATTCTCGATAGCGAATCCGGTTCGAGAAGCGAAGAGACAGGCGCGGGCCGGAGCACCCGCGTGATCGAGCTGAACACCACATCGGGCCCGCGCTGGTTCGTGTGGGAAGACTTCGTCTTGCCGAGTGAGGACGGAACGGCCGGCGAGGTTCAGAGCGTCGCCCGTGACGTGACCGAGCAGCGGGCCGCCGAATTGGCCTGGCGCGGGCGCGCGACGAAGCCATGACGGCGAACCAGGCCAAGTCGCAGTTCCTCGCCTCGATGAGCCATGAAATCCGTACACCGATGAACGGCATCCTCGGCATGACGGGGCTACTTCTCGACACCAAGCTCTCGCCGGAGCAGCTGACCTATGCGCACGCCATTTCGGCATCGGCGACAACGCTTCTGAGCCTCATCGACGAGGTTCTCGACTTCTCCAAGATCGAGGCGGGCAAGATGGAACTGCGCCCTGCGCCGTTCGACCTGTCCGAGGCTATTCAAGGCGTCGTCGAACTGCTCGCTCCCCGCGCCCGCGAGAAGGGATTGGAGATCGGCTGGCTCGTTGCGCCCGACCTCCCACAACGCGTGGTCGGGGATGAGATCCGCGTCCGCCAGGTGCTGATCAATCTCCTCGGCAATGCCATCAAATTTACCGAGCACGGCGGCGTAAGCCTGTCCGTCGGCCAGGCCGCCGCTTCGTCGGACGCCGGCCGACCGGTCCTCCGCTTTGACGTGACTGACACCGGTCCCGGCGTGCGCGCCGACGCGCTCGAGCGCATCTTCGCCGAGTTCGAACAAGCCGATCAGGGTCCGACTCGCCGCCACGGCGGGACGGGGCTTGGCCTCACGATCTCGAAGCGGCTCGTGCAGGCGATGGGCGGTGACATCCGGGTTGCAAACCAGACGGGCGCGGGCACGACGTTCAGCGTGGATCTCCCGCTCGAGGCCCCAATCGACACCCCGTGCCTCGGCGCCGCGTGGCCAAAGCCCAGGCCGGGTGAACGCGTGCTCATCCTGCTCGAGGGCCAAACGGAAGCCACCATCGCTGAAGACCTCATCGCCAGCGCCGGGGCTTCGGTGACCTGCGTCTCCCGCGCCGAAGCCACCAACGTCGCGCAACGTGGCGCCAACGAAGGCGCTCCGTACACCGCACTTCTGACCGACCTGGCGAACGCCGAATACGGCGCGCGGTCCCTCGTTCCGCTGCTCGGCCGCGCCCAAGGCCAGCCGGAGCCCCGCGTGGTGGTGGTCATCGACCCGGGCGAGCGCGATGCCTACGCAGCGCTCGCAGATCAGGGGCAGACTGCCTTTCTGGTGCGTCCGGTGAGGCCGGTCTCGGCGCTGACGCGCCTGTTCACCCCACCGGAAGCGCCCCAGAAATCCGTACACCGTCTCGGCAGCGGCACTGCCGCCCGCGCCCATGCAGCAACGGGGCTGTCAGTCCTGCTCGCCGAAGACAATGACATCAACGCCTTGTTGGCGCGCACCGTCCTTATGAAGGCCGGAGCCACCGTGATCCGCGCGCGCAACGGCGCCGAAGCCATTGCGAAAGCCAAGGACGCGCTCGGCACCGGATCCGGCTTCGACTTGATCCTGATGGATATCCACATGCCGGATGTCGGCGGAATCGAAGCCGCGGCCCGAATCCGGGCCCTGTATCCCGGCAGCGCAGAGCCGGGGACCGGGCGCCCGCCGATTGTTGCCCTCACCGCCAATGCCTATGCAGAGGACCGTGAATCCTATCTCGCGGCCGGCCTGGACGACTATCTCGCCAAACCCTTCGAAAAACGGGACTTGGAAGAGCTGGTCCAACGCTGGCAACGGAACCGCTATGCGGCCGGGGCCGGCGCTGCCTAGTCACTGGAATCCGTTTCAGTCGCACACGGATATCCACCGCCTGTCACATAGGGTTCGAATTGGTTTGCTAACCCGCTTCTGATGTGGCCGAATCGGGGGTGGCCGGAAGGCCCTGCGATCCGTAGAGAGCTTGGCAAAAGCCTCGCGGCACGATCCCCGAAAATGTCAGGTGGGCAGCACTATGCCGACGAAAACGACTCCGGGACGCTTTGCAGAGAAGTTTCTGGTGGGAGCCAAATTCCCCGGCTTGAATTTCCGAGGCGTCCCTGGCGGACTGCCGTTTATGGGCAGGGGCGGCGCTTTGGGCAAAGGCCTTGCCCTGGGCAAGGGCGGCTTCTCGGCAGGCCTTCGCGGGCGGCTTCAGCCACCGCAGGTTTATGGGCGGATCGGCTCGCTCGAAGTCCGGCTCGCACGCAAGAAAAGCGAAATCCGCCGGGCGCAGCGCCTCCGCTACAAAGTGTTCTACGAGGAGATGGCAGCCACGCCCAACGCGTTGGCCATGCTGTCGCGCCGCGACGAGGATGCGTTCGATCCGATTTTCGACCATCTCCTTGTGCTGGACCACGGCGACCCCAACCGAAAGGGGTGGAGGCGGCCCAAGGTGGTCGGCACGTATCGCGTTCTGCGCCAGGACATCGCCGACGAACACGATGGGTTCTACACCCAGGGCGAATACGACATCGAACCGTTGATCCAATCCAAGCCCGGTTACAGCTTCATGGAGCTCGGCCGTTCCTGTGTGCTGAAACCGTACCGCAACCGCCGCACGGTGGAGCTTCTGTGGCACGGCATCTGGTCCTATGTGCGCCAGCACGGCGTCGACGTCATGGTCGGCTGCGCCAGCTTCCCGGGTGTCGATCCCGCCCAGCATGCGATGGCGCTCAGCTTCCTGCACCACACCGCCAGCCCGCCCGAAGAGTGGCGCGTCTCGGCGCACAATCATCTGCGTGTCGACATGAACATGATGCCGCAGGAAGCGCTGAACATGCGCGCGGCGCTGAAGGCGATGCCGCCGCTGATCAAGGGGTATCTGCGGCTCGGGGCCTATATCGGCGACGGTGCGGTGATCGACCGGCAGTTCGGGACCACAGATGTCCTGATCATCCTGCCGGTGGAGCACATCAACTCGCGCTATTTCGCCCATTTCGGCGCGCCGGACGAACTTTCGGCCCCGGTCGCGCATGATTTCGGGCCGCTGAACTAGTCGGGGCCGACCGACCCCCGCCGCCGATGCCGTTTGACGCCGTGCGGAGCGCTACCTAAATTTCCCGCATGGGTCATACAGACGTCAAAAGCGCCATGGCGGCGGCGGACGCAGCAGCCGGATTGCGTCAGCTCAACGAACGCTCGCGCGAGATCTTCCGGCGCATCGTCGAGACCTATCTGGAGACGGGCGAACCGGTCGGCTCGCGCAATTTGAGCCGTGCCCTGCCGATGACCCTGTCGCCGGCCTCCGTGCGCAATGTCATGTCCGACCTCGAGGGGCTGGGGCTGATCTACGCTCCGCACACGAGCGCCGGCCGGTTGCCGACGCAAACCGGCTTGCGGCTCTTCGTGGACGGCCTGCTGGAGATCGGCGACGTCACGGAGGCGGAGCGCAAGGAAATCGAAGCCCGCATTGGCGCGAGCGGCCGCCACCGGGGCGTGAAGGATTATCTCGCCGAGGCGGGCGAAATGCTGTCGGGCCTGTCTCGCTGCGCCGGTGTGGTCTTGGCCGAGAAGCAAAGCAAGACGCTGCGGCAGGTTGAATTCGTCAATCTCGGTCAAGGTCAGGCGCTGGCGGTGCTCGTGAGCGAAGACGGGGACGTCGAAAACCGCATCGTGACGCTTCCTCAAGGATTACCGCCGTCGTCCCTGAACGAAGCAACGAACTACATGAACGCGCGTATCGCCGGCATGACGCTGGAAGAGGCGCGCAAGCGCGTCGAGACGGAGATCGAGGAACGGCGCGCTCAGCTCGACGAACTGACGGCGCGGGTGGTCACGGACGGACTCGCGACCTGGTCGGGCGAGGCCGACAATCGGCAGAGCCTGATCGTGTGCGGCCGGGCGCATCTTCTCGAGGACATCAAGGCGATGGAGGACCTCGAGCGGGTCCGGCTGCTGTTCGAGGATCTCGATGCCAAAAAAGGGCTGATCCAACTGCTCGGTCTTGCCGAACGGGCCCAGGGCGTCCGGATTTTCATCGGTTCGGAGAACAACCTTTTTTCTCTCTCCGGCTCGGCTCTGATCGTGTCACCGTTTGAGGATTCGGAACAGAAGATCGTCGGCGTGCTGGGCGTGATCGGGCCGACGCGCCTCAACTACGCCCGCATCATTCCGATGGTGGACTACACGGCGCGGCTCCTCGGGCGGCTCGTCCCTTAGGCTTCCGCCACGGCGATCCCCGCCTTCTCCCTTGATTTTTGTCGCCGCCCGGTCGATATCCGGGGCTCTTCCTGTCAATCCAAACGCTTGAGAGTTTTGATGCCGGACGAACCTTCCGATACCCGCCCCAATGACAAGCCGCAGGCGCCGCAAGGCGCACCGGAGGCGTCCGCCACCAAGGACGCCGGCACCGACGTCGCGGGCGATCTCGAGGCGCTGCTGACGGAAAACGCGGACATGCGCGACAAGGTCTTGCGCACCATGGCCGACATGGAGAACCTGCGCCGCCGCACCGAGCGCGAGAAGGAAGATACCTCACGCTACGCCATCTCGAATTTCGCGCGCGACGTTCTCACCATCGGCGACAATCTGCGCCGCGTGCTCGAACATGTGCCGGCGGAGGCGGCGGAAAAGGACCCGGCGCTCAAGAGCCTTCTCGAAGGCGTGGAGCTGACCGAGCGCGAGCTGCTCAAGATGATGGAGAAGCATGGCGTCACGCGGCTGGAGCCGCTGGGGCAGCGCTTCGACCCCAATCAGGAGCAGGCCATGTACGAAGTCCCGACCACGGACGTGCCGGACGGCACGGTGGTGCAGGTTATGCAGGCTGGCTTCACCATTGGCGACCGGGTCTTGCGGCCCGCGCTCGTCGCTGTGTCCAAGGGCGGCCCGAAACCGGCCCCCACACCGAAAGGCGGTGCGCCTGAGGGCAACGGCTTCGGTACCGGCCCTGCCGCCAACGACGACACCAAAGGCAAGAGCTAGCAGGCAGCGCGCCTAAGCCGGTTTTGTGACGCGGCGGAGCGTGAGGTTGAACCGCCCGCCCTCGTCCAGGAGATCGCTCGTCCCGGGCAGCACGCAGTCGATACCGTGATAGGCAAGCCGGTCTGCACCCCCCAGAACGACCACGTCCCCGGACGCCAGTTCGAGTTTGCGCGTCGGGCCTTTCCGGGTGGTGCCGCCGACACGGAAAATTGCCCTATCGCCAAGCGAGACCGACAGCACGGGAGCTTCGAACTCGTCCTCGTCCCGGTCCTGATGCAGCCCCATCTTGGCCGTGCCGCCATAGTAGTTGATCAGGCAGGCTTCCGGCCGATGGGGATAGCCGGCAAGCTTCTCCCACAGCGCAATGAGCCTTGGGGGAATCGCGGGCCAAGAGGCGCCCGTCTCGGGATGGGTGGCCTGATAGCGATAGCCGCGCGCCTTGTCCGTGACCCAGCCCAGCATGCCCGCGTTGGTCATCCGGACCGACATGGGCCTGCCCGACCGCGGCATGGTGGGGATGAACAGCGGTACCTGCCGAATAATCTTGCGAATATCGCCCAGCAGCGCGGTCTGTTCGGCCACGGTTAATTCTTTCGGAAAATACTGCACGCGCCGTTTGCCCTTCCGCGTCCCTTCCACGCCACTCGCCTTGAAGCTCTAGTCTACCGGGCGGAAATGCTCAGGACAGGGCCCATCGCGAGGTGTCCGGGGTGACAAAGGAGGATCGCGCAAGAGCACCGGCGGCGATACCTGGAATACCTCCAGATGCGACCTGTGTTCTCCTTGCGGGCCCTAGGGTTGGCACCTATATAACCGCGGAACCCCGTGTGATTTTGCGCATGGGGGCGCTGCGAAACAATTGGGAACCGGATCGCGCCGCCTTGAGGAAGGCCAGGCGCATCAGTGAATGCCGGGTGCCGCGCTAGGGCCCGGACGGTTTGCCAGAAAGAGAGGCTCGGAAATGGCGAAAGTTATTGGTATCGACCTCGGCACGACGAATTCTTGTGTCGCGGTCATGGATGGAACAAGCCCGAAGGTCATCGAAAATGCCGAGGGCGTGCGCACGACACCGTCCATGGTGGCGTTTGCCGACGACGACGAGGTGCTGATCGGACTGCCGGCGAAGCGCCAAGCCGTTACCAATCCCGAAAATACGATGTTCGCGATCAAACGCCTGATCGGTCGCCGCTTCGACGACCCGACGGTTGCCAAGGATCAAAAGCTCGTCCCATACGAGATCATCAAGGCGGACAACGGCGATGCGTGGGTCGAATCCCATGGCAAGAAGTACTCACCCTCCCAAATCTCCGCCTACATCCTTCAGAAGATGAAAGAGACGGCCGAAGCCCATCTTGGGCAGAAGGTCGAACAGGCCGTTATCACGGTTCCCGCCTATTTCAACGACGCTCAGCGCCAGGCGACAAAAGACGCCGGCAAAATCGCCGGCCTTGAGGTGCTCCGCATCATCAACGAGCCGACCGCTGCCGCGCTTGCCTACGGTCTTGACAAGAAGGACGGCCAGACCATTGCCGTCTACGATCTTGGCGGCGGCACGTTCGACGTCTCCATTCTCGAGATCGGCGACGGTGTGTTCGAGGTGAAGTCGACCAACGGCGACACGTTCCTCGGCGGCGAGGACTTCGACATGCGCCTGGTCGATTACCTGGCCGACGAGTTCAAGAAGGAGAACGGCATCGATCTGCGCGGCGACAAGCTCGCTCTGCAGCGCCTGAAAGAGGCGGCCGAGAAGGCCAAGATCGAGCTGTCGTCGACGCAGCAGACGGAAATCAACCTGCCCTTCATCACGGCCGATCAGTCGGGTCCGAAGCATCTGACCATGAAGCTGACCCGCGCGAAGCTCGAGAGCCTCGTGGAAGACCTGATCAAGCGCACCATCGCCCCGTGCGAGGCGGCGCTGAAGGATGCCGGCCTGAAGGCTGGCGACATCAACGAGGTGATCCTCGTCGGCGGCATGACCCGCATGCCGAAGGTCGCCGAGACGGTGAAGACCTTCTTCGGCAAGGATCCGCATAAGGGCGTGAACCCGGACGAAGTCGTGGCCATCGGCGCCGCGATCCAGGCGGGCGTCCTGCAGGGCGACGTCAAGGACGTGCTGCTGCTCGACGTGACGCCGCTGTCGCTCGGTATCGAGACGCTGGGCGGCGTATTCACCCGTCTCATTGACCGCAACACGACGATCCCGACCAAGAAGAGCCAGGTCTTCTCCACCGCCGAAGACAATCAGAATGCGGTGACGATCCGGGTCTTCCAGGGCGAGCGCGAGATGGCTGCGGACAACAAGATGCTTGGCCAGTTCGACCTTGTCGGCATTCCGCCCGCACCCCGCGGCGTGCCGCAGATCGAGGTCACGTTCGATATCGACGCCAATGGCATCGTGAATGTCTCGGCGGCGGACAAGGCGACCGGCAAGGAGCAGTCGATCCGGATCCAGGCCTCTGGCGGTCTGTCCGATACGGACATCGACCGCATGGTCAAGGAAGCCGAAAGCCATGCCGAGGAAGACAAGAAGCGCCGCGAACTCGTCGAGGTCCGCAACCAGGCGGAAGCGCTGACCCATTCGACCGAAAAGATGCTCGCCGATTTCGGCGACAAGGTTTCGGCCGAGGACAAGGCAGCGGTCGAGGCTGCCGCGGCCGAAGTAAAGACCGCCGCCGAAGGCGAGGATGTGGAAGCTATCAAGCAGAAGCTTGAGGCATTGGCCCAAGCCTCGATGAAGCTTGGCGAAGCCATGTATCAGTCGAACGAGGCCGAGGGTGCCGCTGAGGGCCCCTCCGCCGACGCGGCCGGAAGCGGCGGCACGGACGAGAACGTGGTCGATGTCGACTTTGAGGAAGTCAAAGACGACGACGACAAGAAATCCGCGTAACGACAAGGTCCAACACGGCAGCGGAGCCCCGATCCTCACGGGGCTCCGCCGGCTGCCCAATAAGAGGCCCGCATGCGCCCCGTTCGGAACCGAAGAGGTATGAGGGTCCGGAGGGGTAATGGCGAAGCAGTGCTACTACGAAGTCCTCGGCGTTGCCCGCGGGGCCAATGACGCGGAGATCAAGACCGCGTTCCGGCGGCTTGCGAAGGAATGTCATCCCGACCGGCATGGCGGGGACGAGACCGCCGAAGAGCGTTTCAAGGTTGTCAACGAAGCCTATGAGATCCTGAAGGACCCGCAGCGCCGCGCGGCTTATGACCGGTTCGGCCATGCGGCCTTCGACGGGCGGTCCGGCTTTGGCGGTTTTGGCGGCGGCGCGGGCGGTCATGGCTTCGGTTCGGACTTTTCGGAGTCCATGTCGGC
The DNA here is from genome assembly GCF_001723355.1 of Methyloceanibacter stevinii. Taxonomy (NCBI): domain Bacteria; kingdom Pseudomonadati; phylum Pseudomonadota; class Alphaproteobacteria; order Hyphomicrobiales; family Hyphomicrobiaceae; genus Methyloceanibacter; species Methyloceanibacter stevinii. The sequence goes on from NZ_LPWE01000010.1 coordinate 329,178, forward strand.
CATGTTCGACGATCTGTTCGGCGAGTTCATGGGCGCGCGCCGGCCGCGGCAACGCGGCGGCCGTGAGCGTGGCGCCGATCTCCGCTACAACATGCAGATTTCGCTGGCCGAGGCCTATGAAGGCCGCACGGCGCAAATCCGCGTCCCCACCGGCGTCACCTGCGAAGAGTGTTCCGGCTCGGGTGCCAAGCCCGGTACATCGCCGGTCACCTGCCGAACTTGTGGCGGCGCGGGCAAAGTCCGCGCGAGCCAAGGCTTCTTCACCATCGAACGGTCATGCCCCACATGCGACGGCCGCGGCGAGGTCATCGAAGACCCCTGCACGAGCTGCCAAGGGACCGGGCGCGTGATGCGGGAGCGGACACTGTCCGTGACGATCCCCGAGGGCGTAGAGGACGGCACGCGGATCCGGCTCGCCGGCGAGGGTGAGGCGGGCTTGCGCGGCGGACCTCCGGGCGACCTCTACATTTTCTTGGCTATCAAGCCCCATGAGTTTTTCCAGCGCGACGGTGCGGACCTGTTCTGCCGCGCGCCGATCTCCATGACGACGGCTGCGCTGGGCGGCCAGATCGAAGTCCCGACGATCGACGGCGGACGTAGCCGCGTGAAGATTCCCGAGGGCAGCGAGAGCGGCAAACAGTTTCGCCTCAGAGGCAAAGGCATGCCCGTTCTGCGGTCCAAGCAGCAGGGCGACCTCTATATTCAGGTCGAGGTCGAAACGCCGAAGAACCTCACACGCAAGCAGCGCGATCTCTTGCGTCAGTTCGACGAGGAGTCGAACGCGGAGACGAGCCCCGAATCATCGGGCTTCTTCGCGCGCGTGAAAGAATTCTTCGACGGCATCGGCGAGTAGCGCATACGCCGTCACGCGATTAGGCCGATTAATTCCACGATCGCCTCTTCCGCTTCCACCAAACCGTCCCTACATGCATTCCCGCGCGGACGACAGGAGGGCGGCACCGGCGCGCTTCGCCATAAGGCCACGGCGAAGGCGCTCTAAGCCTCGACGGACAAGCCTCAGCCTGCAAAGATCAACGGGATGGCTCGACTACAACGGAGACGCTTATGCGGTTGTTGTTTTTCGCAGGGAGCGCTCGAGAGGGATCGCACAACAAGAAGCTGGCCCGTCTGGGGCAGATGATCGCCGAAGCCAACGGCATAGAGGCCGTATTCGCCGATCTTTGCGACTACCACATGCCGATCTACCACGGCGATCTGGAAGACGCCGAGGGCGTGCCGGAACGGGCCCAAGCCTTCAAGGCGCTTCTCGGTGAGTATGACGGCGTTATGATCGTCACGCCCGAATACAATTCCGGCATCCCGGCACTCCTCAAGAACACATTGGATTGGGTTAGCCGCGTTCGCACGGAGCCGAACGTGTTCCAGACCCGCGTGTTCGCGGTCTCGGGCACGTCACCCGGCTATTACGGCGCCATGCGCGCGCTGCTGCAGCTGCGCCAAGTCCTCACGGTCGGGCTGGGCGCCACCGTGATCCCGCAACAAATGGCGTTGCCCGGCGCGATGAAGGCCTTCGCCGAGGATGGTAGTCTGGTCGACGAGACGCGGCAGAAGATGTTTGCCGATGTGGTCGAGGCCTTGGCGGTGGCGGCGCGTAAGTTCGCGGCCTAGGCGCGGAATCGTTTGGGGGGAAACATGACAACGGAGAACTTGGCGCCCAAGGACCGGATCGTTCTTGCGCTGGATGTCGCCGATCTCGATGAGGCGCGCAGGCTTGTCGCCGCACTCGGGGACAGCGTGGGTGTCTTCAAGATCGGCCTCGAGCTGATCTATCGCGGCGGGCTCGGCTTCGCGGAGGAACTGGTCGGCCAAGGCCGCAACGTGTTTCTCGATGCCAAGCTGCTCGATATCGAAGCGACCGTGGAGCGCGCCACGGCGGCGATCGCCAAGACCGGCGCGCAATTCCTCACCGTCCACGCCACCGACCGCAAGACCCTGAATGCGGCCGTGCGCGGTCGCGGGGACAGCGCGATGAAACTGCTCGGTGTCACGGTGCTCACCAATCTCGATCGGGCGGATCTCTCGGAGCAAGGCATCGAGATGCCTCCCTTGGCCCTTGTGCAAGAGCGGGCAAGGCTGGCGCAGGATGCGGGATTCGACGGGATCGTGGCGTCGGGCAAGGAAGCGGCAGCGCTGCATGAGCGCCTGCGGGACTTTCTCATCGTCACGCCCGGTATCAGACCGGCGGGTGCCGACGCGAACGACCAGGCGCGGATCGTGACCCCTAGCGATGCGATTGCCGCCGGGGCGCATTACCTCGTGATCGGGCGTCCCATCACGCGCGCGGAAGACCCACGGGCGGCGGCAGAGGCCATCGCCGCGGAGATTGCCGCGACCGCCTAGGAAGCAGGATTGCTGAATTCGGTGAGCCTTGTGGCGACCAAGGCCGAAAGGCCAATGGCGCTGCCGTCGATCGCCACGATCTTGATGCGCGCCTTGGTGCCCTGGATGACCGAAACCGTCGACCGCGGCACGCCGAGCCATTTGGCGATCAGCGCTTCGAGCGCGGCATTGGCTTTGCCGTTCTCAGGCACGGCGCGCACGCGCGCTTTCAGTACGGGATCGCCCCCGAACTCCTCGACGCCTTCCACCGCATCCCGCGCCGACTTGGGCGTAAGCCGCACGGCAATGGCCACGCCGGTTTCCGTCTGACGGATTTTCAGTTGCGGCGCACGAGGCCCCGGGGCGCTGTCGCCCATGGGAGCGCTACACGAAGGCCGGCAGCAGCCAGCCCAGCAGCACCACGTCGCGGATGAACAACAAGATCAAGATGAGGATCACCGGCGAGATGTCGATACCGCCGAGATTGGGCATGAAGCTGCGTATGGGCGCAAGCGCGGGCTCGGTGATGCGGTAGAGCATGTCCGCGATCGAATAGACGAAGCGGTTGTTCGTGTTCACCACATTGAAGGCGATCAGCCAGCTCAGAATGGCGCTGGCGATGACAACCCAGATGAAGAGGTCGATGACAAGAGCAATGAATCCGATCAAAGGCACCATGTAACGGCCCCTCCTCGCGCGGCCTCGGACCCCATGTAGCTGACGGGCGCGCCAAAGGGCAAGCCCCGTGACGAAAAGCCCGTTCCTGCGCGCCCTTTGCGCCGTTTCGTGGCGCTTCCCCGACCAACTGACCACCGCACAGAATTCGGCGCTTCAATGCGGGCGTTGCTTGACAGAGGGGGGAGCGGCTCCCTAAATGCGGGGCTCGCATGGGGCCGTAGCTCAGTTGGGAGAGCGCAGCAATCGCACTGCTGAGGTCGTCGGTTCGATCCCGTCCGGCTCCACCAAATCCCTCGCACAATCAGTGGCTTGACAAAGCCTCGCCGGAAGCCTCGAGGGCCGACCGGTTCGCCTTGGCGCCGATGTGCCGAGCACCAGCCTAAGGCGTGATCGCAATGCCCCAAGGCAGACGCCCGACCGGGACGGACTTGAGCGGCTTCAGCGTCTCCAGATCGACGATGGTCATGTCGTTTGTGAGGCCGTTCGCGACATAGAGCTTCGAGCCATCGGGAGCGATCTCCACGTGCCAGGGGCGCTGTCCAACGAGGATGTAGTCCTCCACTTCGAACGTCTCGGCGTTCACCACCGCGACCCGGTTGGCGGGCCCCAGAGCGACGAAAGCCTTTTTCCCATCCTTGGAGAACCGCATGCCGACAGGCTGTATCTGCTCCGGCGACACACCCGGAATTTCGAAACCGATCACCTTGAGCGTCTCGTAGGTGTCGCCGTCGATGACCGCAACGGTGCCGCCGACTTCGGAGGTGACCCAAACGTTCTTGCCGTCGGGCTGCCACTCGGCGTGGCGCGGGCGCGTATCGACGAGGACGTTGGCCACGAGCTCGTTGGTTGCCGTGTCGATGAAATGCGCCATGCTCGAGCTTTCGGACGTTGCCACCGTCACGGCGCCGTCGGGGCTGACCCGCATGCCTTCCGGTTCGACGCCGACAGGAACCTCGACGATGAGTTCTCCTGAGTCGGGTTCCATGATCGTCACCATCGAGTCGTCCTCATTGGCGATATAGATGGTCTTACCGTCCTTCGACACGTCCATCAGTTCCGGATCTGGGCCCGAATCCAAGGTACGGACGATCTCGAGCGAGTCTGCATCGATGACCTCGACGGCATCGTCGTCACCGACACACACAAACACCTCGGTCTTGTCCGGTCCCGTGACGATCCCGCGCGGGCGGCGTCCCGTGGCGATCGTCTTGATGATCTCCAAGGAGTCCGAGTCGACCACGGTGACGGTGTTGTCCCGCTCGTTCGAGACGAAAATCCTGTCGGCGTAGGCCGGCGTGATCGCGAGCATCGCGATCGGCGCCACGGCCAGCATGACGGCATTGCGGCGTTTCATTCCCACTATCTCTGAACGGTTGTTTCGGGGGCGGTGTTTTCAGGGAACCGGCAGGCCGTTTCCGGCTCATCGAAGCCGAGCGTATCGGTCGGGAAATGCTGGTGCAGGAACCCCTCCTGCGGCGAAAGGGATACAAGCGCCTGCGGACCCATGATCAGAATTGGTTGACGCAGTTGGTGGTCCCAAGGCCGCACGGTCAACTTCTGACCCTTGAAGCCGGCCACGCGGAACTTGTCCGAATAGACGTAGTTGCGCAGGGATCCGACGTCGCGCTTCTTAGAACGCGCGGCCGCTTCTCCGAGCGTGCGGACGGCCAGCCAGCCAGCATAGTCTCGCTCGGTCATGTTGCGGCCAGTCAGTTCCCGGAAAGCGCTCTGCAGGGACATGCCGCCCCATTGTTCGAAGGCGCGGTGCCAAATAGAGGCGGTAAGGCCGTGCGTGCCGACAACCGGGTCGGGTTCCGCGGTGCGGTACATGAAGTACAGCCCGAAAGCCTCGCCCGTATCGATGACGAAGACCACATCGTGATTGGGCGCGTTCTGCGTGACCATCGGGATCTGACTTTGGATCTGCTGATGGCCGGACTCGACGCGCCGCGAACCGGCCTCGAATTCATAGGTGCGTTCGTCAACCACCTTGCCGCCGAATCGCTGCGCCGCGCGCTTGACGGCCTCGGCATAGGCGTCGTCTTGCGAGCTAGTCCCTTTGACGATCATCCATCGCGGCCACTTCTTCCAAACGAGGTATTGGGCAAGAGCGTCCGCGCGCATGGCCCAATTGGGCACGATGTGAACGACATTGGCGCGGCAGTTCTCTTGGCGCAGCCGGTCGTCGGCGGAGCGCATGTTCAGGATCAGCGAGTCTTGCGCCTCGGGAAGATCGGCCACGGCGAGAAGGTCCGCCGGCTCCAGATCGGCCACGATCAACCGCGGTCCTTCGGCAAGCAGTTTCTTGGCCTTGGCGGCGACATCGCCGTCTTCGGGCACGATGCGCTCCGTCAGCACCGTCTCAACGCCGAGAAAGCGCGCCGTTGCATTGTTATCGAGGATGCCGAGGCGGGCGCCTTGTAAGCCCTTGTCGGTGAGGACCGGCTCCATCAGCGACAATGGGATCGGTTCCGCGTAGCGCTTGCCGAGATAGACGATGTCCACGACCGTTTCCGGCTGCGGTGCCGGTGGCTTCCGCGCCGCCCGGGACTCTTCGGCCGGTTTAGAGACGTTATTGCCGGGCTGCTCCGTGGGATAAGCGGGGGTGAGCAGTGCGACAGAGATCGCGGCGACGGCGATGCGTAAGGTTGCCGCTCCTAATCTCATTTCACCTCCATCAGGGCCGCGGACGACTTCTCGGGCGTTTCTTCGGCGCCGCGCTCGGATTTCTTGACTCGCGGCGCACGAATTTTGGCCGGGAGTTCGAGCTGGAGAACCGCAGCCTCGCTCTGATTGGCCTTGGCGATATCCAGCGCCGTTTGACCGCCCGGCGTCTTCACCTCGGGATCCGCGCCCGCCTGAAGCAAGAGACCAATCAGGGGCGGGTTGTTGTGCGTGGCCGCGATCATCAACGGCGTCACGCCTTTCGTGCTCCGCGCATCGACATCCGCACCGCCGTCGATCAACCGGCGGGCGACATCGACGGAACTGGCGCCCTGATTGAAGCGGGCGGCACGTCCCGACTTGAGGGGCTGCGTGGCAACCATCATGAGAGGCGTCAGCCGTTCCGGGCCCACCGGCTCGTCCAGCTTCGCGCCCGCATCCATGAGGGCGTTGGCCGCGAAGAACTTGGCTTCCATGATGGCGATTGCCAGCGGTGTCACTCCGCTGGGAGCGGCTTTATCCAAATCGGCGCCGCCTTTCGCCAGCGCCTCGATGGACGGCACGTGGTTGCGAAATGCCGCGTGGAGCAGCGGCGTCCAACCGTCGCGATCGGCACGATTCGGGTCCGCGCCCTTGTCGAGCAGAAACGCGATCATGTCGGAGTCACGCTCGCGGCAGCGGTGTGGAGCGGGGCAAGGCCCATGAGATTGAGCGAATCGATATCGGCACCACGCTTTAGCAGGAAGGCGACCCGCTCGCGGTCGGTGCCGACAACCGCGTTGCTGAGTTCCTCGTTGAGATCGGCGCCGTCGTCGAGCCATTCGTCGAGCCGCGTTTCGGTCACGACCTGATCGGCGGAAGCCTTGTCTCTCTGCAAGCCCTCGCGATTTTCCGACAAGGGCGTCAGATAGAGCTTTCGCGCCTTCTCCTGCCGGTCCGTGAAGTAGGTGCCATGGGAAGGGATGTCGCCCGACACGACGCAGTTGCTGCATTGCACGAGCGGCACACCGTACGCGGTCAGGACGTCCTTGATTTCGTCGCGGCCGCGTTCAAGCGCGTCATCCAGCATGTATTTCAGGACAATGTTGGTCGGCTGGACACCGAGCGCGAGGTTGAACTCGAGCGGCACCTCGTCATCTATCTGATTGACGGGTTGAATGGCGATCTTCGCGCCGCGCATGGTCTTGAGGAAGCCCGCAAAGGGGCCGAACACGCCGGCAATGTCGATCTCTCCATCGACGACCTGTTGGACCTGCCGCCAGGGCTGTTTCTCGGGCTGCAAGTCCGCGTCGTGGCTGAGGACATGGACATCCAGGCTGTTGGTAATCCCGTGCTTGGCAAGTGCCAGGCGCAGACCGGAGTGCTGGTAGACGCCGAAGCGCAGCTCTTTAAGGCGCGGATCATCGAAACCTTCGATGTCGATATCGTCTTCCTCGCGGGTGACGAATACGTAGGGCGTTCGATAGATGGGGGTGGTAGTCAGAACACTTTCATAGCCTGCCGGCATGCCCAAGAGCACGTCGCACTCGTGATTGTCGAACGTCTGACGGGTCAGGCCGCGGTCAATCTGCGGACGCCAGAAATAGGTGATCTTGGTGCCGAGTTCTTTCGCGACGATGTCGATGATCTTGTTGTCGAAGCCTTCGCGCTTGTCGTTCGACAGGGGCAGGTTGCCCGGGTCGGCGCACACGCGCAGCGAATCGATCTTCATCTTGCGCGCGACCGCCTTGGCGGCGGTCAGTTCGGCCGAGGTCAGTTCGTCATAGGTCTTGTTGGCAAAGCCCTGACTGAGAAACTCGGCTGTTTCTTCGGACTGCGCTGCTTCTTCGGGCCGCGCCGTTTCTTCGGCCTGAGCAGTCGCGACGGCGCTGCCTGTAAAAAACAGAAATGCCGCGCAGACGGCGGTGCAGGAGATCGGTGGGTCAACGCAACAACCCCAATTTGGATCAAAGGTTCTCAGAAAAAGAGGTGGCGCCAGACGAGTTGCCCCGTCTGACGCCACTGACAAGCCGTAGCTAGTCGAGGAGTCTGAAGGTAGTGACCGTTCCACCCTGCGGGACGTTGTTAAGGCCAGTGGCTTTCGCCATCGCCGTCGCGCCGATCGCACCGAACTTGTCGCTCATGTCGAGGCCCGCGGTGACCGGCAGGCCGATCCAGCCGCCGATACCCGAATGCACCGACACGTACTGCTTTCCGTCAAGCTTGTAGGTGATCGGATTGCCGATGATGCCGGAGCCCAGCTTGCGGCTCCACAGGACCTTACCGGAGTTCCGGTCGACCGCACGGAAGTCACCGCCGAGCGAACCGTAGAAGACGAGACCGCCGTCGGTCACGGCAGCGCCACCCCAGTTCGGATACGGATCCGGGATCTCCCAGAGCGTCTTACCGGTCAGCACGTCGAACTTCTTGAACTTGCCGGTTACGCCGGGCTTTTCAGGATACATGTACACGTTCGCGAACACGTAAACCGTGCCCTGCTGCGTGTGCGTGCGCTCCTGAGGCTCGTCCTCCATGCACCAGTTGTTGGTCGGGCAGTACGCAATGTTTCCTTCCTTGGGATCGATTGCGCAGGGCTGCTGATCCTTACCGCCCATGGCAGACGGACAGGCCGACGTGTTCACACCGATGTTGAAGGGCGAATGCTCCTTCACCTTGATCGGACGGCCGGTCTTGAGATCGACCTTCTCCGCCCAGTCCACGGTGACGAACTTGTTGGCACGAAGAAGCGTGCCGTCGACGCGGTCGAGGACGTAAGCAAAGCCGTTGCGATCGAAGTGCACCAGCGTCTTACGCTGTTTTCCGTCGACTTCCATGTCCACGAGGATGTTCTCGTTGACGCCGTCATAGTCCCACTGGTCGAACGGGGTCATCTGGTAGGCGAACACAGCCTCACCGTTATCGACTTTGCGGCCGAAGATCGTCATCGACCACTTGTTGTCGAACTTGCCGGAGGTCAGGTCGGGATCGAATTCGTTGCACTTCTCGTGCGTATGATTCTCACCTTCGAGACCGCAGCGAAGGCCGGGGCTCCAGTGACCGGGGTTACCGGTGGAGTAGTAGATCATTTTCAGCTCGGGGTCGTAGCTGAACCACGCCCAAGGCGAGCCGCCGCCGATCTTCCACTCATCCTTCGGATAGGTGACGACGCCGAGATCCTTGCCGTAGGACCCGTAATGCGGGTTGGCCTTGTTGGTGTCGGCCGTCAGGCAGACATCCTTGTCCGATCCCGTCGAATGACAGCTCCAAACTTCGCTGCCGTCTTCGATGTTGTAGGCCGTGATGCGGCCGCGAGCGGCAAATTCGTCACCGCCGAAACCGGCCAGCACCAGGTTCTCGGCGATCATCGTCGGACCGGTATGCGTCTCGCCCTTCTCAGGATAGGCGTGCTTGACGGTCCAGACCTCCTTGCCGGTCTTGCCGTCGAGCGCAATGACGAAGCCGTCCAGCGTGTGGAACACGACCTTGCCCTTGGCGTAGTTCAGACCACGGTTGACCGTGTCGCAGCAGGCGCGCGGAATGGCCGATTCGTCACGATCGGTCTTCTTCACGTAGTTCCAGATCTGCTTCGGATTATCCGGATCCGTCAGGTCAAGCGCCTGCACAACGTTGCAAAGCGGCATCGACGGGCAACCGCTCACGAAATACATCATGGGCGTGCCGTCTTCCAACTTGACGACGACGGGCTGGCCTTCCTGGCCACGCAGCGAGTTCATCGACTGCGCCCAAATCATCCCAAGCTTGCCGACATTCTCCGTGTTGATGTCTTTCAGCGGGCTGTGACGGGTCAGCTGGTTGTCGCGGCCCGGCGCGGGCCACAGATTGGGATCCTTAGCTCGTTCGTCGATCTCGGCCGATGCGGACTGGTCCGCCATCACCGACACCGGCGCGAGCAGAAGCGCGGCTGTCAGGCCAATACCTAGGCCTAGTTTCTCAAACTTCATTTCGGTTGCTCCTCCCGAATTATCCGGACGGCTCGTAGGATTTGTTCCTGCGCGCCAAACTTGCCCCCTTGGGGCGTGACGTCGGCGAAGCACTCGCTGGCTAGCTTGTCCGTGAGCGCGATGTTCCGAGGGAAAGTCGAGTTGGGAAGAAGTGCCCAGACGCGGGTTCGAAACGAAGTCAACACTCTGACAAACCGAGGGCCATAGGGGCTCCCGACGACTGGGATGCTACAGAGTGTCACGCTGCTTGGTGTTCCAGACCTCTCAGAGAAGATTGTGCGCCGACTGCGAAACGCATGTCTGGGTTTTGGGGAATTTATCCCGACTTTGTGCAACACATGTTCCCCAGTGGGTTCCCGGGGCATGGGGAAGATCTAGCCGGTTTTTTTGGAACCTTTGGCAAGCGGGCGCGCAACATTCGGGGGTGCCGGAAAGTTCTGAACCGCGAAGTGCACCAATTCCTGCAGCGATTGCACGCCAAGCTTCGGTTTCAGGCGATTGCAAATGTGAGCAACGGACTTGTAGCTGAGGGCGAGATTGTCGGCGATTTGCGTGTAGGACTTCCCATCCGCAAGTAGAGAAAGGATGAAACGTTCCCGGGACGATAGGGCCTCGAGGGCCAACGTCTTGGGTTCGCGATTTCTGAGGAACGCGAGATCGGACGCCAGGATCCGACTCACATAGGGAAGTCCCTCACGCACCGTCGCTAGCGACATCGCAATCTCGTCGTTCGGTGCGTCCTTCACAACATAGCCATTCGCGCCCACTTTCAGCGCTTCGTGTGCAATGCGCGGATCGTCGTACATGCTGAGCACGAGGATCGGCACGCTCTCGTCGTAGCGGCGGAGCCGCCTGATGAAGGACAGCCCCGCAAGCGCGCCGGCGCCCATGGCCAAGTCCACGATGACGATAGCGGGGCGCCTGGAGCGGCAGAACCTGAAGGCTTCGGCGAAGCTTTGCGCGTTGCGAATGACCGTGCCGCGGGTCTCTTCGATCAGCAGGCGAATACCGGCGAAGACGACCGGATGATCGTCGACAAGCAGAATGACATCGTCCGAGTCAGTCTGCCGATCGTTCTGGATTTCATCATTCGGCACCGGATCTCAGTTCGCCCCGCTTCGAATCGCCTCGACGGGGAAATGCTAGCAGAGGGTGCCATGCCTGATATTCCAGAGCGCCTGTAGAAAAACGGGAAGCGTCACTCATCGCGTTGGCAAGGCGAGGAACAATATTCGCCAACGCCGGGATCGGGGACGACATCGCACCGGCGACGCGGTGAGATCAGAGGTCGAGGCTCAGCGCAGGGCGCCGCGAGACCGGCCGCTCGTAAGACAGCACTCCGACCGCCGGTTCTTCCAGGCGGACACCGTGCGTTACACGGGTTCGATCAGATGCCGCGCGCGACGCTGAGCCCGTCGAAGGGCGTGATCCAAGATGCCGTCCAGCCCAAGCGCCCGTCCTCGGCGAAGCGAAGACCGGCAAGCATGAACAAGGCTCCGGACTGATTCTTGGTCTTCTCGACTTCCACGACGGCGTAGCCGATGAAGCGTCCGCAGACTTCAGAGCCTGCAGCCTTGTTGACCACATTGACCGCGATGGGCTCCGTCTTGCCCGCCGACAACTCCGACGCAAGAGAAATGGCCTGCGCCTCGGTCTCGCACAGCATGGCGTTGACTTTTGAAGGAGAGCTGGCCTCGCCCGCGACCACGGGAAGGGCCGCGAAGATGCCCGCCAACGCAACTAAGAGAGTTTTTGCCTGCATGGATAGCCTGTCCTGGTTCCTGCAAATTTGCGTTGAGGCAAAATTGTCAACATCACCCGGCACCAGGTCAAGAACATCCTGGGGGTTGGCAGGAAAGTTTGCCACTCTCGTATTGGCACTAGTCTGGCCCTGTTTCGTCCCTTCTTGCTTGGAATTTCGGCCATTTTCACTGGGCACTTCCGAGCTCTGAGCCCTTATGTCCTAGGCATTCTTCCACCGGGAGATTTGCGGGAGATGGCATCGCTACCAGGGCCTGCGATCGTCTAAGGGAAGACTCTTGTGCCCCCCGAAAAGAGAGTATTCCCATGTCCATTCGTATTCCGGCTCTTCGCGCACTGTGTCTGAGCCTCGCCACGTTCCTCGCACTTGCCTTCATCAACGCCGCGCATGCGCAGGGGCTTGCGGAAGGGGGCTTCGATCCTGCGGACCTCGAAGCGATGACCGCTTCCGTGCGTCAGGTGGAGCTCACCGAGGACAACGTGACCCGGCTGATCGCGTCGTTCCCGGAGATACGGAAGACGGGGGCAAAGTTCTCCAAGACGCAGCTGCCGGAGAAGCCGCCCCTACCGGGCAGCGGCGACTCGGACCTCGATGCCCTGCCGGCCGACAAGCATGCCGCCCTCGAAGCGGTTGCCCAAAAGCACGGCTTCAAGAATCTGGAAGAGTGGTCGGACACGGCAGGGACCGTGGTCCGCGGATATATTTTCCTGGCCCAAGGCAAGAAGCCCGGCGCGACCGACACAGCTCTCCGCTTGAACGTCGAGCATGCCGAACGCAATCCGAATCTCACCGCGGAGCAAAAGGCCGACATCATCGAGATGTATCGGCGGATCGCGTCCAGCCTCAAGCGCCTCGAGCCGTCCGACGAGAACTACGAGATGATCGTTGCGATGAAGGACAAGCTCGCGCCGATCATGGATCCGAACTAGTCGGCCCGTAGCCAAGCGAACGCGCTGTCTCTTCGATGAACGGAAGGTTTGCGGAAAGCGCCGTGGCGGCGCTCTCGCGGCGACCAAAGACCGCGGCCAGTTCCGGCGGCAAGCCCCGCTGAGCCGAGATGACGCCGACATAGCGCAACACCTCGTCGTCGTCCTCGATCAGAAGGGCACCACCGCTATCGCCCGGCGAAACATTCTCATCCATGCACCATAGCGTCTCGTGCAGACCTGCCTCTCGATCCAGCCGGCTCTTGAAGCACTCGGCTGCGTCTTTGATCTTGACGGGCAGATAGCGGCGCACTCCCGCGTTGCTGCAATCTTCGGCCGCAACGCAACTCAGCCCCCCATACGCCACAAGAACGCCCTGGCGTCCGGGCCCCGTCGTCGCGGGGCGTGGCAACGAAGGCCCCATCGCGTTCACCTCGCCGAGCGGCAGTTCGACATCGATCGGCGCCGCCGTCACAAGGATTGCCATGTCATGGGGAAGCCGGGCGGTTCTCCATTGGCTCGTGTCGTTCTGGCGCCACTCCGGTGCGACCTTAACGGCTTCCACGGCATAGGATCGCATGCGCCCCTGCTTGAACACATGTACGAAGAGTTCTTCGGGTTGCAGATAGGAGTCGACGTAGATGCGCTTGCCCAATGCAGTGGCGACATGCTGCACGCAGTGCGCCGAGGTTACGACGACGCGAGGATAGAGGACCGTGCCCGAGCAGATCATGCGGCCGCGCTGGGCGATCTCCACGACGAACGGATAGCGCTCATCGCGATCCTCGATGCCATTGGGAAGAGCGCGTGCCGGAACCCCCGGAAGTGTGATCGCAACCAGAATCCCCAGGCAAAGCGCGATGTCGAGGAAGTGTGTCGGGCGCGGCATCGGCAGCGCTCTCTACTCGGCCGCGGCGATGGCGAGGCCGCGAATTCCTTCGCCCACGGCGATGCGCTTCAGTTCTTCTCCCGTCTGGCCGTCGAGGACGGAGATGTCGCCCGACATCCAATTGACTACATACAGGCGCCCGCCATCGGGGAGCATGCCCATGCTCTCGGGATACTTTCCGACCTTGGTTCGTTGAACGGGATCGAGCGAGGCGGCATCCAGAACCTTCACGGTGCCCGACTGCTGGTTCGCCACGAACACCCGCTCGCCGTCCGGCGAGACCGCGACGCCATACGGCATGGCGCCGGTCCGCACGGTCCCCAGCGTCTCCAGAGAAGCCGCATCCAAGACTGAGACGTCGCCGCTTCGGACATTCGCCACGTAGAGGCGTTTCCCCGCAGGCGAGACGGCCAACGCGAACGGCGCCTTGCCGACCTTGACCGTGCCCACGACCTTTAATGCGTCCGTATCGATCGCCGTGACGGAATCGTCCTCCCGGTTCGCCACAAAGACACGGCTGAGCTGCGGGGCAAATGCCACATGCGCCGGCGCGCGGCCAACCTCGATCTCCGCGAGGACCTTGCCCGTCGCACTGTCGACGACCGACACGAGGTTCCTGTTCCAGTCACTGACGAAGAGGCGCCCGTCGTCGGAGGCGGCTATCCCGAACGGCGTGCCGGCGATGGTGATCGTGCGCGGAGCGTCCGGCATGCTGGGATCCAGAACGTCGATCCGGCCGATCTCGGGATAGGTGACATACAGCGTGCGCCCGTTCGGCGCGGCGGCGATGATGGCCGGCCCCCGTGCGACCGAGATCGTTTCGACCGTCTCGTCGGTCGCCGTGTCGATCACCACCACGCGACCCGCCTCTTGGTTGGTGACATAGAGGCGCGGCGCGGCGGCGGCGTTCACCACAAACAAAGTGGCGAAAAGCGCCGCAAAGATTGCGGCCCCGGCGGCAATAGGTTGCCGCGCCACGGTCACCTCTATTCCTCCGCCTTCTTCTTCAGCTCTTCGAGTCCCGCCTTGTAGAACTTGGTTACGGCTTCGATCGCCGCCGCATCGTTCTGTTCCTCCGAGGGGAAATTGCCGGTGTCGGCGCGATACAGGCGCGCGTCCCATGTGACTTCGCTGCCGCCGTCCGCGCCCGGCTTCACGGCCAGGGTGGCGGAATAGAAGCTCACGGGGAACGCTTCGATGTCCGGCGTATCGAGGCGGTAGGAGTACGACATCTCCTCCTCGACATATTCATCGAGACTGTCCTTGAGCTGGCCGCCATCGCGCAGAACGACCGTTCGTTCCGCACCCGCCTCGTTGCCGCCGGTCCCCATGCTCGTCTCGACGAGCGGGTTCCACGACACGAGGCTGTCGAAATTCTTGACCAGGTCCCACACCTTTGCGGGCGGCGCAGCAATCGCGATGCCTTCTTCGACCTTCTGTGGTGTGGGCCCATGCGCCGCTGCGGACGCAGCACCGAGCAGGAGGAAAGCATGCAGCACGGCTATTCTAAACAACGTCATGGATAAACCTCATTCAGTGTTGGTTTTGAGTGTGGGCGGCGGCGTGCGATGCGCTCCCGCAGCGGCAGGACGCCGAAAAGAATGACGAGAAGAAGCAGCGCCAAACCGGCCGGGTAGGCGCGAACGTCCGTCGCGACCCGCACCTCTCGGCCCGGCGTGACCCGCTCGAAGTCCTTAACCAGCGCCCCTGTGCTTCCCAGATGCGCGTAAGTCAGCCCTGTCACAGCGGCGATCGCTTCCAGGTGCTCCTCCTTTACGGAGCTCATGTGATTGTTGTTATCGACGGGGAAATCGCCGAAGGGGGCCTGACGCGGATGCCAGCCCGGACGGCTTGAAGCATCGGGGGGCGGCGGCCCGAAGCGATTTTCCTGCAGAACGTCATACGGCCCCAGGTTGCCGACCTCGCGTCCCGAGTCGTCATATTTCAGCAAGGGGACCAAAGTCTTTCCGCCAACGCCGACGATCAGACCGGGCACCTCTCCCGGCTTGCCCTCGAAGGGCGGGAGCCCCGTCCAGGGGAGCGGCGGCGCTTCATGGCCGTCCGTGAAGAACACCACCGCGTCGTCGAATGTCTTGGCGACGGCCAATGCGTCGTAGACGCCGAGCGCCACGTAGCTGTCGCCCTCCCATCCCATGCGCCAATCGAGCGCATCGATCGCGGAATCGAGACTGGAGAAGTTTTCGCAGACCTCAATCGGCTCGAACAAGACGAAGACGCGGCGCGCCGTGAAAATGCCGAGCCCCAGCCTGCTTTGACACGGCAGCTCAGCGATGAGGCCTTCCAATCGATCCTTGACGAAATCGAGCCTGCTGACCGGCTGCCCGTTCAGAACCCCATCGCGGGCATTCATGCTTGCCGTCACATCGACGAATGCCATCACGTCATAAGCTTTTCGCGTCAACGTCACGCGCGGCAGGAACAAAGCGACGACGACCAGAAGCAACGCAGCGGCGAGCAGCCAGAAGCGATGCTCGTGGATGGCGTAGCGTAGCGGGAAGCGGCTCATGGCTCTCCCCGCGGAACTCCCGGCAAGTCGCTCCAAAGGTCCTTGCGCGGCTCCTGCTGCATCGGCTCCTCGGTCTGCACGATTGTCGGCAGATCCCGCACGAGCCGAGCGGCGACATCCAGATTGTATTTCACGTCCCAGGCGCCGGGATCGAGGCGGAGCGCCTGCTCGTAGTCGGCCTTGGCGAGATTGACGAGCGATGTCGCCTTGTCGAACTTGCCCTGTTCGATCGCGGCGAAGGTCGTCCTGAGGCGCGCATTGCCGTCGTCGTACAGCATGGCGACGCGCGTCTCGTCGTCGGCGCGAAAGTTCGCCTGATCCAGGAGGACCTGCGCCTCGCCAACCCTATCGCGCTGGAGGAGATAGTAGGCGCGCGCGAACAGCACCGGCGGCGACGCGGTGTCGGCACGAATCTCGACATTCTGCCCGGCGGCCAGCGCGGCGATCGTGCGGTTGTCGTTCCAGGCCTTGTACCAGTTCCACGCCGACGAGATCGCGAGCGCCAGGCCAATGGCAAGCAGAAGCCACACGAAGACGATGCGCGCGGCATGGATTGCGCCGAAAGCGCCGCGCAGAAGCCCTCGTGTGCGGACTGAGTGCCGGGCGGCCGTCATTGGGCTTGCTCCTGCAGGCCGGTCGCGGTGTCGAGCCCCTTCAGTCCGCTCAGCGTGGCGCCATCGAGATCGGCATTGGAGAAGTCGGCACCGGCGACATTCGCTCCATCGAGCTTGGCGCCGGACATCTTCGCCCAGTTGAACCGCGTATCGACCAAGGTGGCATCGCGGAGATCGGCGAAAGTGAGAACGACATGGACAAGGTTCGAGCCCGTGAGGTCGGCGCCCTCAAGGCTAGCCCCGGCCATGTCGAGACGCACCGGAACCATGCCTTGATTGGCGGGGTCCGCGCCGAGATCGGCGCCCACCATCTTGACCTTGTTCAAGCGCGCCTTGGCCAACTGGCCGATGATCCGCGTCTTGGACAGATTGGCGCCCGTGAGGTCCGAACCGTTCATGACGATGGCGAACATGCTTGCGCCTTCGAAGTTGGCGCCCGAGAAGTCCGCCTCGTTGGCGACCATGCGATTGAGGTTGGCGCCCGCGAAATTTGCGCCCTGCACCATGGAGCCACTCAAATTGGCTGCGAACAGATCGGCGCGCTTGAAGTCGATACCGGAGAGATCGAGCCCGGTGAGATCCCGCCGCGACAGATCGGGCCGGTCCTCGCCAAAGGCTTCGAGAACCGCCAGGAGCTGCTCGCGCGTGACTTCGGCGCCCCGTGCCGGGTCAGTGGGTGCGCTCGCAACCGCTAGAGCGCAGAGCACAAGACCGAGACTCGCGTGACCGACACGGCCTACCCGTATCCCCGGCTGCGAAACTCTCACCTCGGCGAGCTTGGCCAGCACGAGAAGAATCAGGGCACCGAGGGCAATGCTGTAGGCGAGCGCCGACAGGTCCTTTTGCGGAATGCGCTCGTGATAGCGCATGGGGCGCCGCTCGAGTTTGTCGATCGTGGCGATCGCCTCTCCGACGGCGGATGGGTTTTCCACCTCGAAAGCCCGGTATGGAATCTTGAGGTTCTCGAAGAACAGATTGAGGTGACGCTCCGGCATGGCCCGAGGCGTGTCGGGCTTGTCCGGATCGGGCGCCTCGAAAATGCCACGCGAGCCTTCCGTGCGCAGGAAGATCCAGTACAGGTTGACCGGCCGCTTCAGAAAGGCGGCCTCGAGCTTCTGCTGCATCTTGCGGTCGATGACGGCTGCGCCATCCGAGACCAGCACGATGGCGCGGTTCGCAACGCCCCCGGCCATGTCGTCGACGGACACGATATCCGCGTCGTGCATGGACTGCGCCATGGCGAGCCCCTTGCCGACATTGGTAAGCGCGAGGCCCGGCTGGACGATGGCGTCGATGGCGGCAAGCGTCGCGTCTTTATGATCCGACAGCGGCAACACGAACATGGGCGCCGTCGAGAAGGCCGTGACGCCGAAGCGGTCGTGCTCGCGGGTGGCGACGAACTGTTTCAGGAAGCGCCGCGCCGCCGCCGATTTCGATTCTTCGCCGCTGCGTGTCGGCGCCTGGCCGGCGAACGTGTCGTTCATGCTCGCCGAGCGATCGAAGAGCAGTACGATACTGGCGCCTTCACCGGTTCGCTCGATGCTTTGGCCCTTGACGTGGAGCCCCGCCAGCCCAAGCACGAGTGCGGCGATCGCGACAGCGCCGAGCACGCGCAAGGCCACGTCGATGCCTTGCGAGAGCGGGTCCGGTTTAGCTGCCCGCAACGATGGATAGGGATCCGCCTCACGCGCCGCGGCCAAGAGTGGCAGGAGTGCCAACGGGAGCAGCAACAGAACCCAAGGATGGCTGACGGCTAGATTCATGAGGCCCTCCGTTCCGCTGCACTGAGCTCCGCGCCGAGCGCTGCCATCGCCGGCAACGGCATCGCCTTTTCAGCGCCGCTCACATCGTTTGCGAAGAAGGCCTGGCGGGAGGCAGCAAAGAACCGATCGATCTCGCGCTCTTGAGCGCGGAACACCCCGTGGCTTTCCAGAAATCCGCGGACATCTTCTGCGAGAACACGGCGCCCAGCGGAGGCATCGAAGGCCCGGTGCAGATCGAGGAGCCCCGCGCGATAGGCCTCGTCATCGTTCAGGCGTGCGAGGGACCGCAACCGGCGGGAGGCGCGCGCGAAGGGCCGGTCGGGCCTTGCGCGAAACGGCCACCACGCCCGATCGTAAGCCAGGAAGATCAGCGCCAACCCTGCGAGCCCGAGGCCCACGCCGAAAAGAATGCGATCGCGGCGCGTGGACACCGCTTGCGGTTTGGCGTCGGGCCTCAGATAGCCTTCCGGCCCCTCTGCCGGCACCTCCGGAATGACTTCCCGCAGCGGTGCCATGATGAATTTGAAGGGCGGCACTTTGGCGACGGCGACGTCGTCGCCATCCTTGAAGCGAAGCTCAAATGCCGGCAGGTAGCGCTCGGCCGGCGACAACGGCACGTAGAGCGTTTGGTAGACGAGCTTGAGGCGGTAGCGCGTCGCTCCGGTCTCCTCCCGTTCGGTCACATCGACCGAACGAAGGTCGAGCCAATAGGCCAGACGGCCGGGCTTCGGCTGGGATGCCGCTTCGAGGACGTAGGGTTTGGCGACGTCAACATGCACTTCGCGAGTCAGCAGATCCCCGACGAAGTAACCGAAGCCGCGCGGCTCGACCGTGCTGACAGACAGACCGGCGATGCGGGCTCATCGGCCGCGAATGCCGGCGTCGAAAGCAGCAGCGCAAGCACAAACGCGATCATCCCACCTCACCCATGAGATACGCGCCGAACCTGTCCCAATCGATCTTGCCGACAATCTCGAACGGAGGACGGCCGTAACGCATGGCGAGCGAGCGCAGGCGCTTGGATCGCTCCGCATCATCGGCGATCAGCGCCGCCCGCAAGGCGGGCCGCATCACATAGAGACGCCTGCCACCCGTCTCGAGATCGGCGAACGACACGAGGCCGTAGCGCGGCAGGTCCTCCAGCTCACGGGGATCGCGCAGCACGATCGGAATCACATCATGTCCGGCCAGGGCCTCGAAGATAGCTTCGATCGTGTCCTCCGGCATGAGGAAGTCGGAAATGAGAAACACTAGCTTGCGGCGGCCGGCGATGATTGCGGCGGCATCGACAAGACCCTCCGCGCTGTCGCCGAGCTCGCCCTGCTCGGCCGGATCGAAGGCGCGCAGATAGGTCAGCATCTCCGCTTCGGCTCCCCGCGACGCGGTCGCCGGCCAGAAACACGTCGGAACAATGCGGCGGTTGGCGCCGATGAGGCCGAACGTATCGCCTATGCGCCGGGCTGACCCGGCCAGGGCCGCGCACAGATCCGTGGCACGTCGATGATGCGCGCCTGTCCGAGGAACCCCATGGAGGCTGACAGGTCCACGAGCGCATAGACGGTGATGGCGCTTCGCTGCGAAAACCGCTTGGCATAGAGGTTTCCGAACGGATCGCGCAGCGACACCCGCAGGTCGATCCGGCGCGGCTCCCGCGCGCGAACAAGAGTTCGTGATCTTTGAAGAGGCCGCCGGCGCCTTCCATCTTTCCTTGATGGGCGCCGATGCGCACGCCGGCCGCGCGCCAGGCCAGCCGGTAAGGCACCTCGATAGCTGAACTGGCTTCGTGAGAAGCCGTGCTCATGGGGCCGGTACCTTCGCAAAGACCTCCGCGAACAACGCTTCGACCAGGGCTTCCCGGCGCAGCTCGTAGATCGGATCGAGGAAGACGCGGTGCGACATGATCTCCGGGAACACGGATCGGATGTCCTCCGGGACCACCATGTCGCGTCCATTGAGCCAGGCTTCGACACGCGCGCCGCGCACGAGATAGGCGATGCCGCGTGGCGACGCGCCACCCTGAACGAGGCGGGACATGTCGACACCGCTGATCTCAATACCGGCCGACACGGGATCCCGAATGGCGGACCATAGATCGAGGGTGTATTTCTCGAGCGCCTCGCTGGTTTGGATTCGCGCCTGTACGCCGCGCGCCACATCGTTCAACAGGCTGTGGTCGAGGACATCCTCCGTGACCGATTGCACCAGCGCATCCGCATCGTAGAAGCGCCGGTCAAAGGCCAGGGCGCGGCGAATCTCGCGATCCTTCGGAGTCTCCATGGAGATCTCCATGAAGAAGCGGTCGCGTGCGGCGGCGGGCAATTCGAATGTCTCCTCACGCTCGATCCTGTTGCGGTCGGCGAAGATGAGGAGATGCGGAAAGAAGTACTCGCGATTGAACGCGGTGACACTGCGCTCGGCCATGAGGCGAAGCAGCAATGAATGCACCTGAGGGCGGGCGCGGTTGATCTCGTTGAAGAAGAAGACAGTAAGATCCTCACCCTGGCGCAGGACGGGACCCGGCTCGACGCGCGGCCGCCCGTCCTCGTCGAGGTATGTGTGATAAATCAGATCGGCGGGCATGAGGTCGATCGTGCCCTCGACACGCTCGAACGCGCCACCGAGCGCGCGGGTCGCAGCCCGCAACAACGTCGTCTTGCCGACGCCGACATCCCCTTCCAGCAGCACATGGCCGCGCGCGAAGATCGCGATCGTCAGCAGACGAAGGACGCGGTCCTGTCCGATGATTGTGTTCCTCAGGACGCCCTCGAACGCCAGGGCGCGGTCGCGCCAATTGGCAAGATCGATCCGTTGGTCCCGGCTGGCGGAGTCCGCAGGCGACTCAGCAAGACCTGCCATAGCAATGCCCCTCTGTTGCGTTGCGCCGCTCTCGCTCAAGCGCAGGCGCGCGGCACGACGTCCGAGTTGTCGAAGACAAAAGGGGGTGCAGCCCTTGGCTGCACCCCTCCCTCGAAAAACAGTGATGGACGCCCTGTTTCGAGGGTTAGCTCTGGGAGAAGCAAGACAGAGCTAGAGCTTGGAAACGTCGTAGACCCACTTGCCGGTCTCTTTGAAGTGCGCAGAACGCTTCGCGTTGCGTGCTTCCATTTCCTTGATGGAATCGCCTTGCTTGGCGAGTTCCTTCGGGTCGTGCTTCGGATCGTACTTGGATCCTGCAACCTTCTCCGGATAGCCCGGCTTGGGCTCCCAGCAATTGCCGGGGGCCTTGCAGTTCGTGCCGTCATAGGCCAGAGCGCTTCCCGCCGTCATGGCAAGCGCAACAGCGCCCGCAAGCGCCGCGCCTGTAATGCGTAGTGTCTTCTTCATGGGTCAGTTCCTCCGTGCTCAGTCGCTAGTTTTCTGACGGTGTTTCCGTCTTCTTCTCCGCGCTGTCCGCACCTACTGCGGCCGTTTGCGCGGGAATCTCGCAAACCAATTCTTCGGCTTCAGGTTTGTGGTGGTCGGGGTCGAAGGCAACGAAGTTGGCCTTCTGCTCGTCGGTGAGCCAGACGGCGCCTTCCACGTCCCCTTTGTACAGGTGACGAACCCAGGCGATCACCAGCAGGATCTCGTCCATTGTTCTGGCTGACGCTTGCGGGCCCATCATGCTTCGGGCGCCGCCATAGATCGTCTCGAACAGACCCTTGTCGGTCTGGTTCTTGGGATACGTCCAATAGTCGTCGTTGAGACCGGGGCCGAGCTTGCCTTCGCCAATATGGCCGTGACATCCCGAGCAAGCCGTGAGGAACACTTCCTCGGCTTCATGGAAGCAACTCTCAACCCCGTTATAGGGATTGTGGCCGGTCTTCATGAACTCTTTCACGGCCGGCGTATCTCGGCCTTCCTCAGGCGAAAGGCTGAGATCGAGCGGCATGCCGGTGATCGTGTGAACAAGTTGAATCTGCTGGGCGAGAGCCATCAGCGGTATCAACGAAAGCGCGGCCACCACGGCTGCAACTTTAAAACCCTGCCTCATTACGTTTCGCTTCCTTCTCGATTCTTCTTTCTCAAGTCTTCTTTATGGCGGGCACCCAGACGCCCGCATGCAACGTCCTACGACTTCGTATCCGACGGCGGCTTCGTGGGCTCTTCGACCGGAATGCCTTCATCGATCAGAATCTCTTGGATCTGCGGTTTGGCCTTTTCCAAAGCCTCTTCGAGTTCGGCGAGAAGCTTCTCGTCGTCCTTGCGCACGCCCATGGACTGATCGAAATGGAACAGCACCGGTTCGCCGTCGAAGCGGAAATTGTTGTCGGGCACGCCGGTCATTTTGAGCTTGCCGTCCGACTCCTTGACGTAGCGGGCAACCGATGGCGCGAAGGCGATGGCGACGTCGGACTTGCCGGACGACACATTGCTCACCATGAGTGCGGGATCGATCCGCAGGTACTGATTGCGGGAGCTCTTGAAGTTGGTCAGCGACTTCACGTAGTTGAAGTTCTTACTGAAGAGGCCGTGCTTCACCATCATGACTTCGGCGGGACCGCCGGGCTCGTAGCCCACGTTGTTCGCCTTGGCGAGGTCCTCGCTATCGAACGCCTCGATCTCGAGCTTGGAGTTCGAGGGCTGCACGAAGACGTAGCCCGCGCGATAGTAGGGCGAAGTGGTGAGCACGCGCGGATCGCCCGTATCGACACCGATCACCAGGTCGCACTTGTCCTTGTCGAGAAGGTCCCGCACCACGTAGATCGCAGGCCGGTCCTCCCACACGAATTCCACATCTCTGCCCATGGCCTCGCCGAGCGCCTTCGCGATGCGGTTTTCGAAGCCTTCCTCGCTCTTCAGGGAGTAGGGGTTTTCGTTGGCGCCCGCGCAGACCCGCAAGGGGGCCTCGTCGCTCTTTGCGCCGCTCGCCGCATTCGCAGGCCCGGCAAACAGGGCCACGGCGGCAGCGGTCGTCAGAAGCGCCTTGCCTAGGAAGTTGAATTTCATGTCCATCACATGTGTCCTTACAGACTGTCGTGTTGTTCGGAGGGCTCGACTTGGCGCGGCGACGACGGCGGACCGGCGGTTGCCGATCGTTCTCTTGTCCATCAGGCGGCCTATTCGACCCTCGCAATGTCTCGGGGAAGCGGGTTCCGCCAGGGCGCACCGAGGCGCCCTGGCAGACCCTTCATCTGACTAGGTTCCGTCCGTGATGATCTCGGTCGAGTACTCGTCGAGATTCACGTCCTCGCTGTACGGGCCTTTGCCGTCGAGCGAGAAGACCAGAAGGCCACCGCCCTGCTGGGTCCAGTTCTGCAGGTTGCGGAACGCACCCACGGCACCGAGACCCGCAGTCGGATCCTGGAGGTCGAACACCAGGCCAACACCCGGCCAACCGCCGACACCGTAGTACACTGCGACATACTGCGTGCCGTCGTGCTCATAGGTCATCGGATAGCCGATTCCGCCAGACGGCATCTTGAACTTCCAGAGAAGCTCGCCGGTGTCGGAGTTGCGGGCTTTGAGGTAGCCGTCGAGGGTGGGATAGAACATCACACCGCCCTTGGTCGCGAGCGTGCCGCCCCAAGCAGCGAAGCGCTCCATGACCGACCACTTGTACTTGCCCTCAGGCGCGCTGTAGGCCTTGACCTGACCGAGGCCAAGATAGTTGGCGCGGTCGCCCTTCGGACCCGGGTACATCGACAGGGTGGCACCGACAAAGAACTGACCGGCGCGATAGGGAAGCATGAACGGCTCCCAATCCATGCAGATGTGGTTGATGGCGAGGTAGAAGAGACCCCGCTCCGGATCGTACGAGTCGTGAGCTTGGTCGTGGTAGCCCATGGCCGACGGGCAGATGTCCTTGCCCTTGTGGTCCATGCGCGTGCCGTATTCCGGATTACGAACCGGAATACCCGTCTTCATGTCGACATGCGTCCAAACGTTGACGGTGTCATCCAGGAAGTCGGCACGGACAAGGTCGCCGTTGACGCGGTTCAGCGTGTAGATGATGCCGTTCCGGTCCGGATGGGTGACCAGCTTGAGGTCCTTGCCATCGATATTCTGATCGGAGAGCATCATCACGTTGACGCCGGCGTAGTCCCACTCGTCATGCGGGGTCTTCTGATACCCCCACTTGAGCATGCCGTCGTCGGCGTTGCGGGCCATGATGGTCATGGTCCACTTGTTGTCGCCCGGACGCATCGTCTCGTTCCACGGCGAGGGGTTACCCGAGCCGTAGTAGATCAGGTCCAAAGACGGATCGTAGGCATACCAACCCCAGTTGGTGCCGCCGCCGATCTTCCAGGCATCGCCTTCCCAAGTCGCAAGGCCGAGACCCTTCTGACCGTATTGGGGGTTGTCCTTGTTGAAGTCGTCGCCGATGCCGATTTCGGCGTCCGGACCCGTGGCATAACGGCGCCAGACCTGCTCGCCGGTCTTGACGTTGTATGCGGTGGCATAGCCGCGCACACCGAGCTCAGCGCCCGACGACCCGACAATGACCATGTCCTTGACGACATAAGGTGCAACCGTAAGCGTCGACCCGACCTTGATGTCGGAGTTCTCGACCTTCCAGTACATCTCACCCGTGTCAGCATTCAGCGCCACCACATGGCCGTCCAACTGGTTGGAGAGGATGAGGTTCGGCGTCTTGCCCTTATCGTCGGTCGGCCAGTAGGCGAGACCACGATTGACCAGGTCGCAGCAAGCCACGGCACGGGCCGCAGGATCCTGCTTCGGCTTGTACTGCCATTTGATCTTGCCCGGATTCTTGAGGTCCAGGGCATAGACGTTGTTCGGGAAAGAGCTGTTGACGTACATCACGCCATCGACCACGAGCGGCGTGCCTTCGTGACCATTCAGCAGACCCGTCGAGAAAGTCCAAGCCACACGGAGGTCCTTAACGTTCCCCGTGTTGATCTGATCCATCTCACTGTAGTTGTCCGCCGTGTAGTCGAGACCCGGCATGACGTAGTTTTCTGGATTCTTCGCCATTTCGACCAGACGGTCGTTGGCGTTGGCGGCCCCTGCTAGAAGGCCACCGAGGGCCAGCGCGACGCATGACGCCGACACATACCCACCGATACTGTGAAATCTCCTCATATGCGAACCCTCGCGTTTTCGCTCCCATTATGACGAAGAGGTCCAAGAGCCCTCGTGATCGAGGGACTCGTCCTCTCCGCTCGGTTTCTGCGCGACAACGCCTTGGGCGAACGATGCCGTCGGCGCTTCACACAGCCGCCAAGCCAAATGTTCAAACCACGTGTTGAAGTCTGGCCAAGTCAGGAGAAGGGAGCAGCCTGTTTCTACAGGGCGCCCACATCCCTGGCGGTGGACGAAGTCTATGGCCGCGCTCGCTGAAACGTCTTTGGGCCTATTCCCAGAAACCTCCCTGGAGCATTGCTCGAAACCTAAGGGCGCAACTTCATCGCAGGCATGTGGATAAGTGACGGAACAGGCGTGCGTTTTCTCCCGGCAGCCATTGACGGATTCGCTTCGGACAGCGGCAGGGGTAAGCAATTTTTCGGGAAGAGCGAGCAGACCGATTGGGCAACGGTAGCAAGAAACTTGGTGACATTATTGCTACCGAGTAGATGCCGTCGAGAGCGAGCGCGCGGAGCGCATGCGGCCCGGGCATCTTGCCAAATAACTCGAGAGCCGACACCCAAATGTCCCCTTCGCTCCCTGCTGTCGCCGCGCGCCTTTCGCGCCTTTTTTTGGTTGTGCTGACGGCACTTTGCCTCGCCGCCTGCGACGACGACACCGAGACAGCCACACTGACGCCCGTGCCGCAGGACGCCGAGAGTTCCGTCTATTCACAGATCACTTGGCTGGACGCGGGCTCCCCCATAGCGCCGGCCCAATGGCTGGCGAGCCGCGCCGCCAAGACCGAGCTGCCGCAGAACGATCCGCGGGTCGCAGCAGCCCGAAAGGAACTGGGGCTCGCCGCGCACCGCTTCGGTGACGAGCCACGCATGATCGCCAACCGCGCGGTCCAAGTTGAGAACATGCTCGCGGAGCAAGGCATCCACGAGAGCGCATCCGACATCGTCGCCGCCCTAGTGCCCATCGCGGCCAAGCCCGGCGCCCTCCAAGGGTTCGGCACGCTATGCCAGCAATACTTCATCCTTCGCCAGCAGGGTTTAGACCGCAACGCCGCCGTCGAACGCCTGCAAGAACTCAGTCTGCGTACACCCGGGAGCAACCGAAGCCATGGCTAAGCTACTGAATGCGATCTGGTACGATCGGACGATCCGCGCCCAGTTCATGATCGCCATCGGCGTCATCAACGTCATTGCGCTCTTGATCGTTGGCGTGATCTTCGTCGCCAATGCCAACAAGGCGACGCGGGTCGAGATGGATGCCTCGGTCGAGCTGGCCAAGAATTTCGTCCGGGTCGCCATCCAATCGCTGTCGCCGAATACGCGCCCCGAGGATATCTCCAAGAACGTAGACCAGCTCTCAAGCCGGCTTCGCATCGGCAATCTCCGGCACGTGCGCATCTACATGGCCGACGCGACGGGCGCCCTGGTGCAACTGTCGCCCGTACCCAACGCAACGCGTGACCCGGCACTTCCGCCACCCGCGCCGCGCTGGTTCGAAGCCCTCGTCGCACCCGACGTCGCGCCAAGTACCGTCAGCGTGGTCCACTCGGCAAAGACGGCCGGTTCGATCGTGATGGTGGAGATGCCGGTTCTCGACGGGCCACGCACCTGGGATCTCGGCACCGTGGTGATTGCCGGCGAACCTTCCGACGAAGTCGCGGAGGTCTGGGCCGACCTGACCGCCCTCGCCCCTGTCGTCGGCCTGATCAATATCCTGGTTCTCGCGACGCTCTATCTCGTGCTGGGGCGCCTGCTCGATCCGATGGCGAACGTCGCGAAAGGTCTGTCGCGGCTCGAGGACGGCGATTACGGCACGCGCCTCACCCCACCGCGCGTCATGGAACTTGGCGCGATCGCATCGAGCTTCAACCGGCTCGCGGCAACGCTGGGGCGCACGCGCTCGGAGAACGGGCGGCTCTACAGCCAGCTTGTCACCGTACAGGAAGAAGAGCGGCGGGAGATCGCCAACGAGCTGCATGACGAGGCGAGCCCATGCCTGTTCGGGATCATGGCAAACACCATGTCGGCGCAACGGCTCATCGAACACCGGACTGACGAGTCCACCGCAGAACTCGGCGAGCACTTGGCCGAGATCCTGAAAATCACCGACCGGCTCAAGCACATGAACCGGGTCATGCTAAAAAAGCTGCGCCCGGTCGCGGTCGATCACGTGGCTCTGTCGGAGCTCGCGCGCGAGCTTGTCGGGGAACTTCAGAACCGGTATCCGGACGTAGACATCACCCCCTCCTTGCGGACACGGGGCGAGCGCTATGGCGAGTTGGTCGACCTGACCATCTACCGCTGTATTCAGGAAGGCGTCACCAACGCGATCCGGCACGGCAACGCACGAGCCATTCGTGTCGACTTGTTCGACAAGCGTCCCAAGCGCGGCGCCAGGCTCTTGCACCTTCTTATTCAAGACGACGGCAAGGGCGTGTCGCCCGGCACGTCTCTCGGCTTTGGGCTGACGGCCATGCGCGAACGCGTGCAGGCCCTGTCCGGCACCTGGCGGATCGAGAACGTGTCATCGAAAGGCACGCTGCTGAAGATCGTCATTCCAGTCACCGCGGCGCTGGCGAAGACCAAAGCCGCCGCACCCAGAATACTCGACGACACCGAGGTTACATAAATGCAGGTTCTCGTAATCGACGACCATCCCATCGTGCTGGAGGGCTGCAAGCAGCTTCTCAAGTTCGCGGGGGCAAAAAAGATCGTACAGACGGAAAGTCTCGCGGAAGGGTTTCAGCTCTACCGCAGCAAGAAGCCGGACGTGATCATCGTGGACTTGGCGATGCGCACCGGGGCGCTTGGCGGGCTGTCCTTCATCCGTCGCCTGCGGCTACACGACAGCCGCACACCCGTGCTTGTGTTCAGCATGCACAGCGACCCCTTCATCGTGTCGCAGGCGCTGAAGCTCGGCGCCAACGGCTACATCCTCAAGGACACGTCGGGCGACGAGATCGTCAAAGCGTTCGACGCCATCCGCAACGGCGTCCCGTATCTGAGCCATGAGCTCGCCTCCAACATTGCGTTTATGGAGGCGCGCGGGCACACCAAGAACCCGCTGCACGCGATCACGGAGCGTGAGCTGCAGATTCTGTCGCTGCTGGCGGAAGGCAAGTCCTACGCCCAAATCGCCTCTGACCTCCACGTGAGCTACAAGACGATTGCGAACACCTGCAGTCAGCTGAAGTCCAAACTGCGGGTTCAGTCTCTGCCCGAGCTCATGCGGCTCGCGATCGAGAACCTTCCGTCCGTGCCCGGACGAAGCTTGAAGCAGTAGCGAGAGCGGACGGACGCCCTTTGCCTCGGCGCTGCCAGGTCGGCGCGCGTCAACTCTTGTCGTGCTTCGGGGGCGCGGTGTCAGGATGCGGGAGCGGCTTGGCTTCGGCCGCGGTGCCTTTCTCGTCACGCACGCGGAAGAACCAACCCGATGTGGGAATGAGGAAGTAGCCCGGCACAAAGCGGGCGAGCGTCACGACGGCGTGGTTCAGCCAGCCTTCGATGATGATCCAGTTGCCGTGCTTGAAGCGCCGATAGGACGCTTCGGCCAGGCGCTCCGGCGTCATCCTGGGCAGGTAGCGCGCGTAGAAGGAGTTCTCAGCGCCGCCCTCTGCATGAATGTCCGTTTCGATCACGCCCGGCGCAACCATGCAAACCCGCACGCCCGTTCCCATGACTTCGTAAGCAAGCGCCCGGCTCCAGGAGATCATGGCGGCTTTGGTTGCCGCGTAGGTCGCTTGATAGGGCACCGGCATGAACCCTTCGACCGAAGATACGTTCAGCACGCCTCCGGCTCTGCGTGCGATCATGTCGGGCAGGAAGCGCCGCGTGAGATCCATCACCGAACGCAGATTGAGATCGATCGTCTTGAGCAGCGTGTCCCGGTCCTGATCCTGGAAATGGCCCGCGGTCATCATGGCCGCGTTGTTCACCAGCGACTCGCAATAGAGACCATTCGCTTGCAGGGCGTCTTCGACCTTGTCGCAGCCTTCCGGCGTCGCGAGGTCGCACGCAACGGAATAGGCGCCGACATTGTAGGTGGCAGCGATCTGCTGGGCGAGTTCAGCAAGGGCCGGCTCATTGCGCCCAACAAGAAGGACGGCATGGCTGTTCTTCGCGAACTCCTCTGCCAAAGCGCGACCGATTCCCCGCGTCGCCCCGGTGACGACGGCGACCGGCTTCAATGGCTGTCGCGTTTTCTTAGCCGAGTCCATGCCTGCCACTTATTGTTGCCCGCTCACTTCGCCGTTCTCCCCCGCCGATAAGTCCGCCAATCGGGCGGCAAGCAACCACCGAACGCGTCCTGGCGCAAGCGAAGGCTGCGGGCAATTGGTACAACTTCGCTTCGGAACCGGCCGGAGACATGGCATCCTCTGTCCGAACGGGCGCAGACGCCAAGATTCAAAGAGGCAAGACCGATAGGAGGCGCGGGCCGAAATGGCGGCCGAAGGCACGGCAAAGAAGCCCGATCGGGACACATTCGGCGCCATCACGCTCACCAGTCCGGACAAGGTGCTCTATCCCTCGGTTCCGCTGACCAAGCGCGATCTGGCCGAATACGATGTCCGAATCGCGGAAGCCATGCTCCCTTACGTCGCCAACCGGCCCATCAGTCTCGTGCGCTGTCCTGCGGGACTCGGTGGCCCTCGCTTCTTTCAGCGGCACGCAACGAAGGGAATGTCCGAGGCGATCAAGCAGGTGGATGTTCCCAGCGGCGAGACCGACCAGCCGTATCTCTATATCGACAATGAGGATGGCCTGTTTGCGCTGACGCAAATCGGGACGCTGGAGATTCACGATTGGGGCGTCACCGTCGAGAAGCTCGAAACGCCGGATCGGCTCGTGTTCGATCTCGACCCGGACGAGGACCTGGGGTTCGACGTTCTGAGAGAGGCTGCAAGGCACGTGCGCGATTTTCTCGCCGAGCTCGGCCTGACAAGTTTTCTCAAGGCAACGGGCGGCAAAGGCGTGCATGTCGTCGCGCCGCTGACCCCCAAGGCCGATTGGCCGGCGGTGAAGGCCTTCGCGCGCGCGGTCGCCGACGCGCTCGTGGCGGAGGTGCCGGATCGCTATACGGCGAACCCGCTCAAGCGCACCCGCACCGGCAAGATTTTCATCGACTATCTACGCAACGGCCGGGGCAGTTCGGCGATCTGCAACTACTCGCCGCGTGCCAAAGCCGGCGCGCCCGTGGCGACGCCGTTGCGCTGGGACGAGCTGGCCGGCCTCAAGAGCGGCGCGCCTTACTCGGTCAAGACGCTGCCCCGCCGCCTGTCCCAGCTGAAATCCGACCCTTGGAAGGGCTATTTCACCACACGGCAGTCGATGACAGCCCGCGCCCGCAAGGCGCTCGGACTCAATTGACGGCTGAATTCCGGCCGTTCTGAAGACCAGACCGGGGATCAGTCAGGGCCTCGCATTGAAGAATTCTTCACAAACTTGGCCCCAAAGTCGTGCGCATGTTGGGGGCTCGTATTGCGTATCCGGCCGCCGCGCTGGCAGCGGCTGTCTTTCTCAGTTCATGCGGCGGAGGCGGTATTCCGAACGACACGCGCGCGGAATGGCGCGACCGTGCCGAGGCACAATGCATGGCGTCGGGCCAAGTGCGCGCGTCTTCTTACGTGACGCAGGCCTCGTCGATCCGCGGCCGCAGCGCCTGCGGCATTTTGGCTCCGCTAAGGGTCTCGGCGGCGCTCGGCGGCCGTGTCCGCGTCACGCCGACCGCGACCATCGGCTGTCCGATGACGGCGGCGCTGGATCGCTGGCTCAACAATTCCGTACAGCGTGCCGCCATGCGCCAGTTCCGGCAGCCCGTGGTCGAGATCAAGCAGATCTCCGCCTATAGCTGCCGCGGCCGAAACAGCAAATCGACCGGCAAGCTGTCCGAGCACGCCTTCGGCAACGCTTGGACATCGCCGGATTCACGCTCGCGGACGGGCGGACCATCACGGTCGTCAAGGGCTGGTGGCGCGGCACGCGAGCCGAAAAAGCGTTCCTGCGCGAGGCTTTCGCCGGCGCCTGCCGCGAGTTCTTCACGGTTCTCGGGCCGGGCAGCGACCGCGCCCACTACAACCACTTCCACGTGGACCTGCTCATCACCAACGTATCGAAGGGTGGCGGCCACTACTGCCGGCCGCAGCCGAAGCAAGGCCTGTTCGCGGCGGCCGACGACACGTCGCCGGTCTCGACGGCGTCGGTCAAGCCGATCCCCTTCACCGGAACGACCGAGGCGGACCAGCAGATGCCGGCGTACACGCTGGGGCCTGCCCACTAGGGGGAGAAAACAGCCGACTGTGGCTCATCCGCAACTTCGCAGACGCACCATTGGGGTATGATCAGTTCGGGGAAGAATCGCACCAGGAACGCTTTAACCAAGGCGTAAGCCCTTGTTTTTCCTTGGGCTTCGTTCGATCGGAGGACGCGATGGCAGCCGAATCGTTGGTGCAAATGCTCGAGGAAATCGCCGTAGGGCTGAAATCGGGCGACGAGGAAGTCTATGGCTGGCTTCGGGATCAACTCAAAGAGTGCGGCGGCAGCGAAGTGTCCGTCGAACTGGCTATGGGTGTGATCGCCAGGCTCCTGCCGGAAGAAGCTCAAGGCAGCATAGAACTCGCCGAGCACTATAACCGCCGCTGGGCCCACTAGGGCGCTCCCGCGGAAGGCCCCCTAAGACGGGGATTTGAGCGCGCCGCTCAGGCGTTGCCACTCTACTTCTTTTCCCGGAAGACCGAATCGCAAGAGTTGCGGGTTCTCACCGAACCGGCGCACGAAGATGCCTGCCTCGCCGAGCGTTGTGAAAACCGCCTGCGCGCGCGGGCTGCTGACGAGGCAGAAGAGATCCGTGCGGCCTACCGGTGTCAGTCCGGCCGTGCGCAGCAATGTCTCCAGCCGCTCCGATGCGGCTCTCAGTGTCATTCGGGTGCCGTCTATCCAAGCCCGGTCGGCGAGCGCCGCGGCGCCAATGGACAGCGCCGGCCCGGAAGCCGGCCACGGACCGAGCCGGGCGCGAAGCCGTTCGGCCAGGGAACGGTTCGTCAGCGCAAAACTGAGACGCAAGCCAGCAAGACCGAAGAACTTGCCGAACGAGCGCAAGACGGCGATGGGGGCTTGTTCGATGCGGTCCGAGACGCTGGCGGCTTCGGGGCCGACATCCACGAAGGCCTCATCCACCACCAGAATGCCGCCGCTCGTCCTCTGCCCTTCAGCCAGGTTCAACAGGTCGTCTTTGGACGTCACGCGCCCATCGGGATTGTTGGGATTGACCACCACGGCCAGCGAGGCGCCGCCGAGGTCGGCGAGGCTCCCGACAGTCGTCACTTCATGCCCTGCCAGCGCCGCCACGCGCGCATGTTCCGCATAGGTTGGTCCCAAGATCGC
Source organism: Methyloceanibacter stevinii (assembly GCF_001723355.1). Taxonomy (NCBI): domain Bacteria; kingdom Pseudomonadati; phylum Pseudomonadota; class Alphaproteobacteria; order Hyphomicrobiales; family Hyphomicrobiaceae; genus Methyloceanibacter; species Methyloceanibacter stevinii. The sequence continues at coordinate 361,690 of NZ_LPWE01000010.1, forward strand.
AGCGGACCCTTGCGGCATGAGATCGGCGATCAGCGCCATCAGGATCTGGCTTCCCGGCGCGGCCACCACGTTTTGCGCCGACGGCGCGCCGTAGAAGGCCGCGGCCAGTTCCAGGAGATGCGCGAGCGCCGCGGGTTCGGGGAGCCGCGCAAAATCTTCTTCGCCCAGAGCCGCGATAGGATAGGGATGAGGGTTGATGCCGGTCGACAGGTCGACGATTGGCAGAGGCGCATTGGGAAACCGCGCACGCGCTGCGGCGAGATCGCCGCCGTGCAACAACGAAGCGTGGGTTTCGCCCGCGGCATTTGCGGTTTTGAGGCCATTGAGTGGGGATGGATCAGGTGACGTCATGGCAGCACCGCTAGCGCTTCTTGCGATGCTCGTCGAGCTTGCCGTCGGCTATCCGGCCTGGCTCGCAACACGCATAGGCCATCCCGTGACCTGGATGGGGCGTTTGATCGGCTGGCTGGATACGCGGCTCAACGATCCCGCGGCGGACGGCGAGGCGCGACGGCGTGCGGGCCTCATAGCGCTCGTGCTCCTGCTGCTGATTGTCGGCGCCAGCGCGTTTCTTCTCGAGATCGCACTGCCGATGCTGCCCTTCGGCCTCTTCTTCACCGCGCTCGCGGCGAGCACGCTGATCGCGCAGCGCAGTCTCTATAGTCATGTGGCGGCCGTGGCCGAGGCGCTCGAGAGCGGGGCGCTGGAGGACGCACGAAATGCCGTCTCGCAGATCGTCGGCCGCGATACGACTGAGCTCGATGAAGCTGGTATCGCGCGCGCGGCCATCGAAAGTCTCGCCGAGAATTTTTCCGACGGCGTCGTGTCGCCCGTGATTTGGCTGGGCCTTGCCGGCCTCACGGGCGGAGCGCTCTACAAGGCCGTCAACACCGCCGACAGCATGATCGGCCATCGCTCGGCGCGCTATGCGGATTTCGGACGCGCATCCGCTCTGCTCGACGATGTGGTCAATCTGCCGGGCGCGCGCCTTTCCGGGCTGTTGCTCGTCGGCGCGGCGTCCATGGCGAAGGAGGCGTCCCCAAAGGAAGCCTGGAATACGATGCGGCGCGATGCGGCCAAGCACGCCTCCCCTAATGCCGGTTACCCGGAAGCCGCCATGGCGGGGGCGCTCGGTGTGGCCTTGGGGGGCCCGCGCACCTACGCCGGATCGAGAAACGATGGCCCTTGGCTCGGCGATGGCCGGCGTACGGCCACGGCAACCGACATTCGCGCCGCGCTTCGGCTTTCGCCCGTGCCGACGGCCTGTTGATCGCACTTGTGGCGATCGCGGCCGCGCTCAGCATGATCCTCAGCGCGACAATGTAAGAAGACGGTCGATGTCGACATGGTCCTCCAAATGGGCGGCAAGGTCGTCCAGAACGGCGTCGACCTGTTCATCGTAGTGGACCTGCGAGGGGCCTGCAGCAAATCGAGCGAGCCATGCCGCGCGCTGCCGGTCGTCCGCGAAGAGCCCGTGCACGTACGTACCGTAAACTTGGCGATCGGCCGATATCGCGCCATCTTGGAACCCCGTGTCGAGACGGGCGAAGGGTCGCCCGCAATCGGGGCCCTTCGTGCGGCCCATGTGCATTTCGTAGCCCTCGAAAGGGACCCCGTCGAAGGTGTGGCCGGACGCCGGCTCGAGGCGCTTATCTCCCGAGAGCGTCGTCTCGATATCGAGGAGGCCCAAGCCTTCGGCTTCTCCCGGCGCCCCTTCGATCCCCTCCGGATCGCGCAGGACCCGCCCCAGCATCTGATAACCGCCGCAAAGCCCGAGCACCGACCCGCCCCGGCGCAGATGAGCCTCGATATCGATGTCGAACCCGGCGTCGCGAAGAACGCGCAAGTCGGACAGCGTCGCTTTCGAGCCCGGTAGGATGACAAGCTGCGCATCCCCTGGCAGCGCCTCGCCAGGCCGTATACGGACGACTTCGACGGCCGGCTCGGCGGCGAGCGGATCGAGGTCGTCGAAATTGGCGATATGGGGTAGCACCGGCACGGCTACCTTCAGCGTCGCATCCGTCTTGGCCGCCTGTTGCTGCTCGAGCGCCAGAGCGTCTTCGGCCGGCAGGGCTCTTGCGCCCGCGAAAAATGGAATGAGGCCGAGCGGCTCCCAGCCGGTCTCTCTTGCGATGCGCACCATGCCGTCCGCGAACAGAGACGGGTCGCCTCTGAACTTGTTGACGAGGAACCCGCGGATCATCGCGGCATCGTCGGGGGCGAGCACGGCCTTGGTCCCCACGAGACTGGCGATGACGCCGCCCCGGTCGATGTCGCCGATGAGAACGACCGGCACGTCAGCCTCACGCGCAAAGCCCATATTGGCGATGTCGTTTGCGCGGAGATTGACTTCGGAGGCGCTGCCCGCCCCTTCCACCAGAACGATGTCCGCCTCGTCCTTGAGAAGGGCGAAGCTATCCTGCACCGCGTCCATGAGCTCGGGCTTGAGCGCTTGGTAGTCCGCGGCCTTGGCCTTTCCGTAAACCTGGCCGCGCACGATGATCTGCGCGCCGACCTCGCTTTGCGGCTTGAGCAGAACCGGGTTCATTGTGACGCTTGGGGTCTCGCGGGCCGCGCGCGCTTGCAGCGCTTGTGCCCGCCCGATCTCACCCCCATCGAGGGTGACGGCCGCATTGTTCGACATGTTTTGCGGCTTGAAGGGCAAGACCTTCAGTCCACGGGACACGAGTGCGCGCGCCAGCCCGGCCACGATCAGGGACTTGCCCACATCGGAGCCCGTGCCCTGAAACATGAGCGCGCGGGCGGTCATCGCTAGAATTCGATGCCGGCTTGCGCCTTCACCCCGGCGGCGAAATGGTGCTTCACCAGCGTCATGTCCGTGACGAGGTCCGCGGCTTCGATCAGTGCCGGTTTGGCGTTGCGCCCCGTCACGATCACATGGAGGTCCGGGCGTCGCGCCTTCAGCGTGGCCACGACTTCGTCGAACGGCAGATAGTCGTAGCGCAGGGCGATGTTCAGCTCGTCGAGAATGACGAGGCCGAAGCTGGGGTCGTCCATCAGCTCGACCGCCTTGGCCCAAGCACGCTCCGCCGCGGCGATATCGCGTTCCAGATCCTGGGTCTCCCAGGTGAAGCCTTCGCCCATGGAATACCAGGCGACCTGATCGCCGAAACGCTCAAGCGCATCGCGCTCCGCCGTGTGCCAGGCGCCCTTGACGAACTGCACGATGCCGACGCGTTTGCCCCGGCCGATCATGCGTAAGGCAAGACCGAAAGCCGCCGTCGACTTGCCCTTGCCCGTTCCGGTGTGAACGATCAGGAGGCCCTTCTCGACGGTCTTCTCGGCAACTTCGGCATCCTGCGCCTTTTTGCGGTTCGCCATCTTGGCGCGATGGCGCTCAAGGTCTTTTTCATCGACCGACTTGGTCATGTGCTTCCTTTCACCACGAGAGGTTGCCCGGCGACCACGAAGATCACCCGGCTGGCGATGGCGGCAACGCGCTGGTTGAGACGCCCTTGCGCGTCCCGGAACGCGCGCCCCAGCGGCGTTTCCGGCACCAGCCCCAGACCCACTTCGTTCGAGACGAGCACGGTGGCGCTCTCGCGGGCGTGCAAAGCCTGCTCCAGTTCCGTCATCGCGTGTTCGATATCGTAGGGACCGTGCATGATATTGGAGAGCCACAAGGTCAAACAGTCCACCAGCACGACGGCTCCCTTGGGTGCCGCGCCTATGGCGTCGTGCAGATCGTGGGGCGCCTCGAGAGTCTGCCAACCGGCTTCACGCTGGGCCCGGTGCTCGGCGATACGCACCGCCATCTCGTCGTCATGCGCTTCGGCCGTGGCGATATAGACCCATGGGCGGGGCAGACTGGTGACGAAGCTCTCGGCGAAACGGCTCTTTCCGGAGCGGGCGCCCCCGAGGACGAAGGTGATCCCCTCGTCCTCGAGATCGGTACCTGACATTGAACCGCTATGCGCTGGGGATGATCTGCCCGAGCAGCGTCGCAAGACCGATGCCGACGACCACGGCGCCGGCCAGACGGGGCGCAATGGCCGAGACGGACGGGGAGCGCATGCGGAAGAGCATGGCGACACCGACGCTAAGCGCGCTCTGGATGATCACGAGACCGAGCAGATAGGCCACAAGCGGCGTCGACTCCGCCCCGAAGATCGACTCGCCATAGGCATAGCCATGAGCCAGGCCGGCAATGCCGAACAGCACCGTCCAGGCGGCCAGCGGAAGGGCGCGGCCACCGGCAAGCACAACGCCGGCAATTACCACGGACAGAGCCACGATCAGTTCGGCGCCGGGCATCTGGAACCCGCCGACATGGATGCCGACACCGATGGCTGATGCCCCGACGAAGAGAACGGGCAGGCCGAGATTGAGACCGCCGACGCCAACCGCAACACCCACGGCGATGAGAAAGGCGAGATGGTCAAGCCCGATCACAGGGTGAGCGAGGCCGGAAAGGAAGCCTTGGGCGAAGGTCGACGGCAAGACGCCGCCCATCGCGTGATGCGCCGAGGCCGGCGCTGCGGTGAGCACAAGCGCGGCGAGCGCCAAAAACGCGGTGCGCTGGAGTGAAGAACGGGTCATATGATCCCCCTTGCGCCCTCCACCCGAGGGCGCGGTTCAAGGTTTGCGCCGCGGCAGGTTTCCTGGCTTCGCGGGTCTGCGCATCCCCTCCACCTTCCCGGAGCGGTGGCTCCAGTGGCCTGAGGAGGGGCGCTCTCCGCTTACAGTTGCGGGGGCAGCCACGGAATTGGGTAATGACCCTCACCGTATTCCCTTCTTGTATCCGCCTCATGCGGAAACCATCGGCGCCCCGACTATAGCGACGTTCGCATGCGCCGCAACCAAGCTCGTGACGCCGTGTGGGGGTAGGGCGGCTGAGTTAGGGGGGCTATTGACGGCAGTCGCCGTCTCTTTCCTTTGACCGGCACTCGTTGTGAAGCTCTCCCGACTTTGGCCGGCCGGATGTGGTGACCTCGTCATAGTCGCTTGTCGGCCATTGCGAGCAGTTCCTGCACCAGTGCCAGGTATCGCTCCCCTTCCTCTTCCGGTAGGTGGGCATGCGGGCATCCTCCATAGGTTGTTTATGGTGGCATAATACTCGTATTACGTGCTTTTCTCAACACGGCGACCCAAGGGTGAACTAGGCAAGGGCGAGCGGGGCAAGGCCCGCATTGACAAACACACGCCCGGAGCCCTTATGTGCCTGATCGACGGTTGCTCATTTCGAGCGAACAGGGAACGCGGTATGGGGATGTCCCAAATCCGCGGCTGCCCCCGCAACTGTAAGCGGCGAGCCCACGGAACGGTTTCGATACCGGTCTTGGGCGCCCGAGCCATCGCCACTGGGGTCGACCCGGGAAGGCGGCGAAGGGAGAGACCCGCGAAGCCAGGAGACCTGCCGTCGATCTAGTCGTCAGCCGGGCGGGGTGCCTCTGCGACGGTTGGATCTTCGTCCGGCCCGAATCTGGGCCGACTTGCACCCTGTCTGCTGTGGCTTTCGCTTGAGATCGCCGAGGGATTTATCAGGGTGACAACTCCCCTAGACGCCAAGGGCACTGCCGCCAAGGCCCCGGAAGGGCCGACCGTCTATGTCTGCGTGACCTGCCGCAAGCCGGGCGAGGTCGGCGATGGACCACGCGCGGGGCTCCTGCTCGCCGAGGCCACCGCCGAGGCGCGCACGGGACGGGTGTTACGGTCCGCCAGGTCGAATGCCTTGCCAATTGCCGCCGCTCGCTCAGTGCCGCGATGCGGAAGAAAGACAGCTGGACTTATGTCTTCGGTGACTTGACCGCCCCGGACGATGCGACAGCTCTCATCGACGGCGCGATGCTTCTCGCGGAGTCCGATGACGGACTTTTGCCCTGGAGGGGCCGGCCCGAAGCCCTGAAGGGCGGCCTCGTCGCCCGTGTTCCACCCCTCGTACTCGGCCCCATTCCGGAGGATTTCGAATGAATTCTGTCGCCCGCATTCCCTGCACGATCGTGACCGGCTTTCTCGGCTCGGGAAAGACCACGCTCATCCGGCACGTGCTCGCCAACACGGGCGGGCGGCGTCTGGCCGTGATCGTCAACGAATTCGGTGACGTCGGTATTGACGGCGAGATCCTCAAAGGCTGCGGCGACGAGAACTGCAGCGAGGAGAACATCGTCGAACTGGCCAATGGCTGCCTGTGCTGCACGGTTGCAGACGAGTTCGTGCCCGCGCTCGACGAGATCCTGGCGGCCGAGCCGCCGGTCGACCACATCGTCATCGAAACTTCCGGTCTCGCGCTGCCCAAGCCCCTGGTCCAGGCCTTCCACTGGCCGGCGATCAAGAACCGCGTCACAGTGGACGGGGTCGTGGCGGTCGTTGACGGGGCGGCGCTGGCTGACGGTCAGGTCTCCGCCGACATCGAAGCGCTCTCGGCACAGCGCGCCGCCGACGATGCGCTCGATCATGACGACCCCATTGAGGAGGTCTTCGAGGATCAAATCGCCTGTGCCGATCTGATTGTCCTGAACAAGCGCGATCTGCTCGACACGGACGGGCTGCAGCGCGCTATGAAGACGGTGACCGACGCTCTCCCGCGCGGCATCGGTGTGGTGACCGTGTCGGAAGGGAAGGTCGACGCCACGGCCCTGCTTGGTCTCGGCATCGGCGCGGAGGACGACATCGAAAACCGCATGACCCACCATGACAGCGAAGAGGACCACGACCACGACGACTTCGATACGTTCGTGGTTCCGATCGCAGAGGTCGCCGATCCCGCAGACATCGCGAAGCGCATCGCCGATTTGGCCGAGGCACATGATATCTTGCGCGTGAAGGGCTTCGCCGCCGTGACGGGCAAACCGATGCGGCTGCTGATCCAGGCGGTGGGTCCGCGCGTGACCCACTATTTCGACCGCCCCTGGGACCAGGCCGAGGATCGCCAAGGCAAGGTCGTCGTGATCGGCTTGAAAGGCCTCGACCGCGAAGCGGTGGCCAGATCTTTGGCCGGGCACGAAGCCCTGGCCGGGTAACCGATAGGACCCTCGGATGCACCTCCTGCAGACAAGCAGCGCGACGCTCGACGACATCGCCGAGCCGATCGACCTGGGCCAAACGCCTGGCGACATCGCGGTCTTGTCTTTCACCGACAGCGACCTCTCGGGACTCGCGGCCGCGTATACGCACGAGCGCGAACAGGTGCCGTCCGTGCGGCTCGCGCATTTGCGCGACCTGCGCCATCCCATGTCCACCGATCTGTGGATCGAGACCGTCGCCCGGCACGCCAAGGTGATCGTGGTCCGGCTCTTGGGCGGGCTCGATTGGTGGCGCTACGGCGTCGAGAGGCTGTCCGCCCTCGCCCGCGAGCGCGGCATCGCCCTGGCCATCCTGCCGGGCGAGGACCGGGACGACCCGCGCCTGTTCGAGCAGTCGACGCTGGACGAAGCCGAGCTGCAGACTCTTCTGGCCTATTTCCGCGAGGGCGGTTCGGCGAACCTGCGCGCGCTGTTGCGGCGGCTGGCCCGTCTTGGCGGCGCCGCGATCGAAGCGCCGGCGCCGCAAACCTTTCCGCGCATGGGCGCCTACCGGCGCGGCACAGGCGTGACCGGCCTCGATTCCCAACTTACGCCGGGCCGGGAGCGGGACGCCGTCGTTCCGATTCTTTTCTATCGCGCCTCGCTGCTTGCCGCGGACACGGGGCCAATCGATGCGCTCTGCAGTGCGCTGGAAGCGCGCGGGCTCAATCCCGTCCCGCTCTTCGTCCCCAGCCTGAAAGCGCCGGATGCGATCGCCTTCGTGCGCGACGCCTTCGAACGGCTCGACCCTTCGGTGATCGTGACGACGACAGCCTTTGCCGCCGGCGATGGTGTGTTCGACGGATGCGACGCACCGGTGCTGCAAGCGATCGTCGCCAATACGCGGCGCGAGGCTTGGGCCTCCAACCCGCGCGGTCTCGGACCGTCGGACCTGTCCATGCACGTGGTGCTGCCGGAGCTCGACGGGCGCGTCCTGATCGGCACGCTCGGCTTCAAGGACAAGCGCGACAGAGACGATGCGCTCGGCTTTGAAGGTTTCGTCAGCAGGCCCGAACCCAATCGCATCGAGGCCGTCGCCGACAAGATCGCGAAGCTCGTCCGTCTCCGGCACACGCCGCGCGCGGATCGCAAGCTGGCAATCGTGCTGCCGGACTATCCCGCGCCGGCGGACGGGCCGCCTATGCCGTGGGGCTCGACGTGCCCGCGAGCGTGCTGGCCTGCCTATCGGATCTCGGGGACGCTGGATACACGGTTGAAAATATTCCGGAGGACTCCCGCGCCCTTCTGGCCCGTCTCACCGATCCGGCTGCCGGGCTGGCCCTGACCCTCGAGGACTACGAGCGCTTACTCGCGGCGCTTCCAGAGTGCGTCGGCGCGACCATGCGCGAGGCATGGGGTGCGCCGGAAGACGACCCGGATTTCGCGACGGCGCCTTCCGCTTCAAGGCGGCCCGGTTCGGCAATGTCGTCGCCGCGCTTCCGCCCGACCGGGGCAAGACCACGGAGCGGCGCGCGGACTATCACGATCCGGCGCTGCCGCCCCGCCACGCGCTACTCGCTTTCGGCCTATGGCTGCAGCATGAGATCGGCGCCCATGCGGCGCTGCATCTGGGCGCGCACGGCACGCTCGAGTGGCTTCCCGGGCACGCCGTTGCGCTGACCTCATCCTGCTTCCCGGAAGCCGTGCTGGGCGCCTTGCCTGTGTTCTATCCCTTCATCGTCTCCAATCCTGGCGAGGCGGCGCAGGCCAAGCGGCGCGTCGCGGCCGTGACCATCGGCCACCTGCCACCTCCGCTCACGGGCACGGAGATGTCCGGCGCGGCGCTCGAGCTGGAGCAACTCGTCGATGAATATGCGATTGCCGACGGACTCGACACGCGGCGTCGCGACCGACTCGCTCTCCTCATCGTGGACAAGGCAAAAGAGACGGGCCTCGCCGCCGAGGCCGGCCTTGCCCAGGGTGAGTGCGAGCAGGAGGCCTTGCGCAAGATCGATACCTGGCTGTGCGATCTGAAGGATCTTGCGGTCAAGGACGGGCTGCACGTGTTCGGGCGCGATGCGCATACGGACGATTCCAATTGGCTGGCTTGCGCGGGGACGGAGCGCGCCGCGCTGCTCGATGCACTCGACGGCAAGCGCGTGAAGCCCGGGCCTGCCGGTGCGCCGGCGCGGGGACGCCGCGACGTGCTGCCGACGGGGCGCAATCTCTATACGGCCGATCCGCGCGTTCTGCCCACCCACACAGCCATGGAGCTAGGATCGCGGGCGGCCGGCGAGATCGTTCGGGGGTATATGCAGGACCACGGCGAAATGCCCCGCTCGCTTGTGATCGACCTTTGGGGCAGTTCGACATTGCGGACCGGCGGCGAGGAGATCGCGCAAGGCCTTGCACTGATGGGCTGCCGGCCGGTCTGGGATCCCGCCACCGGCCGCGTCACCGGCGTCGAAGTTCTGCCGCCAGCCGCGATGGGACGGCCGCGTGTCGACGTGACCTTCCGCATCTCGGGACTGTTTCGCGACCTCTTCCCGGCGCAGATCGCCCTCTTGGACGCCGCCGTGAAACTCGTGGCCGCGCGCGACGAAGATGCAGAGGAAAACCCGCTGGCCGCTGCGGCCGCCGGTGAAGGCAACGCCGCGCCTGCGCGCATCTTCGGCAATGCGCCAGGGGCCTATGGCGCGGGGATCGAAGACTTGCTCGGGTCCGAGAGCGCCGAGAGCGTGTCGGACGACGCCTTGAGCGCGGCCTATCTCGCCGCCACATCGCACGTCTATGGCGGCGCCGAGGGAATGGGCACTCCCCGGCGCGGCGCCTTCGCCGACCGCGTGGCGGCGGCCGACCTTCTCGTGCATGTGAGCGACGACCCGACGCGGGACATCCTCGAAGGCTCGGAAGACGTCGCCCATCTCGGCGGATTTGCCGCCGCGGCGCGCGCACTCGGCGCTAGTCCCGACCTGGTCGTGCTCGACACGACCAACCCTGACGCACCCAGGGCACGTCCGCTGCCGCAGGCCTTGGCCCGGATTGTTCGCGCACGCGCGATCAGCCCGTCCTTCATCGAAGGCATGATGCGCCATGGCGCGCGCGGCGCGGCGGAGTTGGCGGAGACAGTCGACCGGCTGGCGGACTTCGCCGAGATCACGGACGCCGTTTCCGATAGCTTGTTCGATGCAATCCACGCGGCCTATCTTGCTGACCCCAACGTGCGGGATTTCCTGATCCGCGAAAACCTGCCGGCCGCCCGCGCCATCGCCGAACGCCTCGACGATGCGCGCCGCAAGGGGTTATGGCATCCGAAGCGGAACGATCTTTTGACAGACGACCTCTTGGGCGTCTCGGAGGCAGCGCAATGAGTGACGTGCAGCGCCACATCGACGATAGGGAGACGCGATGGCCGAGAGGCGCATGCCCCCGCCTGTCCGAACCCATGGAAACGGGTGACGGCCTGCTGGCGCGGATTGTGCTGTCGAGGCCGGTGCTGATCGACGGCTTCGCCGCCCTTTGCGCCGCCGCGCGGACCCACGGCAACGGGCTCATGGAGATCACGGCCCGGGGCAGCCTACAGGTGCGGGGGCTGTCGGATACTTCCGCGCCGCGTTTTGCAGCAGCCGTCGAAGCTCTCGGCATTCCGTTCGACGATCATGTCCCCGTGGTCGGGTCGCCGCTACCCGCGCACCCTCGGGCCGGCTTCAACGCTCAAGACCTCGCCTCTGAAATCCGCGACGGGATCGCGGAGCGCCCACTGAAGCTTGCGCCTAAGGTCTCGGTCGTCATCGACGACGGCGGCCCGATCTCGCTGGATGGGTTGGCCGCCGATGTACGCCTGACGCTGTTGAACTCATCGTCATCCGCACCGAAAGTTTTGGTCGGCCTTGGAGGCGACGGCGAGACGGCCACACCGCTCGGCGTCACGCGGCCGGAACATGCAGCCACGGTTGCCGTCAATCTGCTCGCGGCCTTGGCGGCAAGCAGCGCCAATGCACGGGCGCGTGATGTCATCGCGCGCGAGGGCCTTGAGCGGTTCTTGCGTGCAGCGGGAGATCACCTCGACACGCCCCCCAAGCGGCCTGCTGCGCGGACCACCGAAACCATCGGTCTGCACCGCCTGGCGGGCGGAGCATGCGCGATCGGCGTGGCGCTTCCTTTCGGCCAGGCTCAGGCGCTCGACCTCATCGCGCTCGTCCGCATTGCCGGCGCGAACGGTGCGGACTGGGTGGCGCTGGCGCCGCAGCGCACGCTTCTTCTCGGGCCCATCGGCGAGATGACGGCCTTTGCGCTCGGGACGGCCGCCGACACGCTCGGTTTCATCGTGGACGCCCGCGATCCACGGCGGCGCATTGCCGCCTGCGCGGCGCGCCGGCCTGCAGGTCGGGGCATATCCCATCACGCGAACTCGCGGCGCGCATCGCCGAATGTCTGCCGCAAGGCACTTTCGCGCTTCACATTTCCGGTTGCAGCAAGGGCTGCGCCTGTCCAAGACCGGCCCCCCTGACGATAATGGGCACCGAGCAAGGCGCGCGCATCATCGACGGCGATTCCGTTCGCAATGTGCCGGAAAATGATGTGTATACGGATGACCTGATCGAGCAGATTGTGCGCCGGGTCGCCGCGGAGAACGAGAATGCTTGACCACGACTATATTCGCGACGGCACGGCGATCTACGAGCGCTCCTTCGCGATCATCCGCGAGGAGTCCGACCTGTCTCGGTTTACACCCGAGCAGGCCGATATTGCCGTGCGCATGATCCATGCGTGCGGCCGTGTCGATGCGGCCGAGTTCTTCGAGTTCTCCGACGACTTCGTGCCCGCCGCACGGCAGGCGCTGCGGGACGGGGCGCCGATCTTTTGCGATGCGCAGATGGTGGCGCACGGCGTCACGCGGGCGCGCCTGCCAGCCGACAACGACGTGATCTGCACCTTGCGGGACGAGCGCACGCCGGCTCTTGCCGAAAAGCTCGGTACGACGCGCTCGGCGGCGGCGCTCGAACTGTGGCGCGACCGGCTCGAGGGGGCGGTCGTGGCCATCGGCAACGCGCCGACGGCTCTGTTCCATCTGCTGGAGATGATCGAAGCGGGAGGACCGAAGCCCGCCGCCATTCTCGGCGTGCCCGTTGGTTTTGTGGGCGCGGCCGAATCAAAGGACGCGCTGGCGGAACGGTCCGGCGGCGTCCCCTGGCTTATCGTGCGCGGCCGCATGGGCGGCAGCGCCATGACAGCGGCGGCGCTGAACGCGCTCGCGCGCGAAGGCATATGAGGATGGGCGTATGAGCCGCATGACCGGGCGTTTGATCGGGGTGGGTGTCGGGCCCGGCGATCCTGAACTTCTGACGGTGAAGGCGTTGAAGGCGCTTCAGTCGGCAGACGTGGTCGCCTATTTCGCGAGGCCGGCAATCAGAGCAATGCGCGGCGGATCGTGGAAGGCCATTAACGGCGCCGAAGAGCTGCCGCTGCTCTATCCCGTCACCACCGAGATCCCCAAGGCGCACACCGCCTATCGCGACGCCATCGCGGACTTCTATGACGTCTCCGCTGCTGCGGTCTCGTCCTATCTCGACGACGGGCGGGACGTGGCTGTCCTGTCGGAAGGCGATCCGCTGTTCTACGGCTCGTACATGCATATCCACGTGCGGCTGAGCCAGCACTACCCGACGGAGGTGATCCCCGGCGTCACCGGCATGTCGGGCTGCTGGTCGTCGGCCGCCGCGCCCATCACCCAAGGCGACGACATCTTCACCGTGCTGCCGGGGACCTTGCCCGAAGTGGAACTCGAACGGCGCCTGGCCGACAGCGACGCTGCCGTGGTGATGAAAATCGGGCGGCACCTGCCCAAAATCCGCCGCGCCTGCGAACGGGCCGGATGCCTCGACCGGGCCATCTATGTGGAACGCGGCACGATGACGAACTCGGCCGTGATGAAGCTCACCGACAAGCTCGACGTGACCGCGCCCTATTTCGCCATCGTGCTCGTGCCCGGCTGGGAGGAGCGCCGATGAGTGGACGCTTGACCGTGGTCGGGCTCGGTCCCGGCGACGACCGCTTCGTCACCCCCGAAGCGCGGGAGGCGCTGGCGAGCGCCGAGGCGCTTTACGGCTACGGCCCCTATCTCGACCGTGTTCCTATGCGCGAGGGACAGGCCCGCAATCCGTCCGGCAATCGCGTCGAGGGCAACCGGGCCCAAGCTGCCCTCGCCCACGCGACGGAGGGCGCACATGTAGCCATGGTCTCGGGCGGCGATCCCGGCGTGTTCGCCATGGCTGCGGCGGTGTGCGGAGAGATCGAAGATGGACCAGAGGCTTGGCGTGCGCTCGATGTGCGCATTCTGCCGGGTGTGACAGCCATGCTCGCGGTTGCCGCTCGCGCCGGGGCGCCGCTCGGACACGATTTCTGCGCCATCTCGCTGTCGGACAATCTCAAGCCCTGGGAGCTGATCGAACGACGCCTCGATGCCGCCGCCACGGGCGGTTTCGTGATCGCGTTCTACAATCCGATCTCCACGGCTAGGCCCTGGCAGCTCGGCCAAGCCTTCGAACGACTCGGCCGTCACCTTGCTGCGGACACGCCAGTGATCTTCGGGCGCGCCGTGGGGCGCGCCGACGAAGCGGTGACTGTGACGACGCTGAACAAGGCGGCCGAAACGCCGGCGGACATGGCGACCCTCATCATTGTCGGCTCGCCGGAAACCCGCGTGATCGCCCGCGACGGGCAGCCGCCGCTCGTTTACACGCCGCGCATGGCCGCCACGGTGAGCGCATGATCGCACCACGCGAGAGCCTCGCTGACGGTGGCAGCCGACGGCGCGTCGGGCAAGTCCGGGCGCCGGATCATCACGACCGGAATGTGAAGCGCCCGCGCCGCGGCGATCTTGCCGTAGCTGGCCTCGCCTCCGCTGTTCTTGGACACAACGACCTCGATTCCGTTCTGCTCCAGAAGCATCCGATCGTCGGCTTCGCTGAACGGCCCGCGCGCCGTCACGTATTCCGCATTGGGAACCGCGAGCGGCGGATCGATGGGATCGACGCTACGCACGAGATAGGTGTGCTGCGGTGCGCTTTCGAACGGCGCGATGTCCTTGCGGCCAAGGGCAAGAAAGACACGCACAGGGTCGGGCCCAATCGCAGCGGCCTCGGCGACCGTCGCGGCCTCGATCCAGCGATCGCCCGGAACGGCGACCCAAGGCGCACGGCGCAGCGCCAGGAACGGGACGCCGGTCTTCTCCGCCGCCAGCTCCGCATTTGCCGAGATTCGATCCGCGTAGGGGTGCGTCGCATCGATCAGCACGCCGATACTTTCGGCTTCGATGAAATTGGCAAGACCTTCGGCGCCGCCGAACCCGCCAACGCGCGTCGGCACACCTTGAGCGCGCGGAGCGGCCGTGCGGCCCGCCAGCGACAGGGTGACCTCGGCATCGCCGCGCGCATCGAGCGCCCCGGCGAGTTGACGCGAGTCCGTGGTCCCTCCGAGAATGAGGATCTTCATGTCCGGTCCTAATCCGTTTGCGGCGGAGCCTGCCCCATTGCAGCGGTGGCTGTCCATCGTCGGGATTGGCGAGGATGGGATCGACGGCCTTGGCCGCGGCGCACGCGACCTCATCGAAAACGCGGAGATCGTGTTCGGGGGCGTGCGCCACCTCGCGCTCGCCGCGCCGCTCATTCGCGGCGAGGCCAAGCCCTGGCCCTCGCCCTTTTCCTTGGCGCCGGGGCAGGTGGTCGCTTTGCGGGGCCAGCGCGTCTGCGTACTCGCCTCCGGCGATCCCTTTTTCTATGGCGTGGGCGCGACGCTCGCGAGCCACATCGCAGCCGACGAGACATGGGTCGTGCCGGCGCCGTCCGCGTTCAGCCTTGCCGCCGCGCGGATGGGCTGGCCGCTTCAGGACGCGACGATCGTCTCTGTGCATGGTCGTGCGCTCGACCGCATTCGGCCTCACTTGCATCCGGGTGCGAAGCTCCTTGCGCTCACGTCGGACGCCGAAGGCCCCGCGGCCTTGGCGCAACTCCTCACCGAGGTGGGCTTCGGCCCATCGCGCCTGACCGTGTTGGAGGCTTTGGGGGGCCCACGCGAACGCGTCCAGACCGCGGACGCACAAGGTTTCGGCCTGACCGACGTCGCCGCGCTCAACACCGTCGCCATCGAGGTCGTCGCCGAGCCGGGAGCGCGCGTTCTTAGCTTTACGCCCGGCCTGAATGACGACCTGTTCGAGCATGACGGCCAGATCACCAAGCGCGAGGTGCGGGCGCTGACCCTCTCCTCGCTGGCCCCGCGCCATGGCGAACTCCTGTGGGATGTCGGCGCCGGCTCCGGGTCTATCGGGATCGAGTGGCTGCTCGCACATGGCTCGCTTCGTGCCATCGCGATCGAGGCGGACGAAGCGCGCGCCGCGCGGGCCGCGCGGAATGCCGCTGCCTTCGGCGTGCCACATCTCGATGTGAGACAAGCGCGCGCGCCGGAAGCGCTTGCCGATTTGCCCAGACCCGACGCGATCTTCGTCGGAGGCGGGGGGAGCGGCGACGGCGTGCTCGACACATGTCTCGAGGCATTGAAGCCCGGCGGCCGTCTTGTGGCCAACGCGGTGACGCTCGAGACCGAATCGGAACTCATCGCGAGGCATGCCGCGCGGGGCGGAACGCTGACCCGCGTAGCCATCTCGCGCGCGGACGCCGTCGGCGGAAAGACCGGCTGGCGTTCGGCAATGCCCGTGACGCAATGGACTTGGGAGAAGGTATGATTGTCGCTGGAATCGGCTGCCGCAAAGGCGCCACGGCTCAGGAGATCGACGCGGCCATCGAGGCAGCCCTTGCGGAGACGGGACAGACGCGCGCGGCGTTGACGTCGCTTGCCACGTCGGACGGCAAGGGCAGCGAGCCCGGTCTCGTCGACGCCGCTGCCGCGTTCGGCCTCGAACTCATCCTCATCAAGCCTGCAGCTCTGGAAGCGGCCGGACCGCGAACGCAGTCCTTCTCGCCGAAGGTCAAGGAGATGTTTGGCGTGCCGTCCGTCGCGGAAGCCGCAGCGCTTGCCGCCGCAGGTCCGGACTCCGCCCTGTTCGGCCCCCGCACGATCGTCGGGCCCGTGACCTGCGCCATCGCGGGCACCGCACCGAAGACGTGACCGTTCACTTCATAGGGGCAGGGCCCGGCGCCGCGGACTTGATCACGGTCCGCGGACGCGATCTCATCGCGCGTTGCCCGGTCTGCCTCTATGCGGGATCGATCGTTTCGGAAGAACTGCTCACCTACTGCCCGGCAGACGCGCGCATCGTGAACACGGCGCCGATGTCGCTCGACGAGATCGAAGCCGAATACGTGGCGGCCCACGACCAGGAGCACGACGTGGCGCGGCTCCATTCGGGAGATCTATCGGTCTACAGCGCCGTGGCCGAGCAGATACGGCGGCTCGACGCGCGCGGCATTCCCTACACACTGACGCCGGGCGTTCCGGCTTTCGCCGCCGCCGCCGCCGCGCTTCGGTGCGAATTGACGGTCCCGGAGGTTGCGCAGAGCGTGGTCCTGACGCGCGTGTCCGGCCGGGCCTCGAAGATGCCGGACGGCGAGAGCTTGGAAGCGTTTGCCGCCACCGGCGCGACGCTCGCGATTCATCTGGCCATTCACGCGCTCCCCGCCATCGTCGAGACCTTGCTGCCCTACTATGGCGCGGACTGTCCCGCCGCCATTGTTGCTCATGCTAGCCACGCGAACGAAACGATCCTGCGCGGGACGCTGGGTACGCTTGGCCCACAGCTCGAGGCCAACCCGATAGAGCGCACGGCGATGATCCTGGTGGGGCCGGCGCTTGCCGCCTCCGACTTCAGAGAGAGCTCCCTCTACGATCCGGACTATCGCCGCCGCTACCGGGGAGGCCCCGCATGAGCGGCGGGGGGCTCGTCGTCGCCGCGCACAAATCGGGCGCCGGTAAAACCACGCTGACGCTGGCGCTGCTCGCCGCCCTCAAGCGCCGGGGCCTGGCCGTCCATGCAGCCAAGGCGGGACCGGACTATATCGACCCCGCCTTTCATGAGCGGGCAACCGGCCACGGCAGCGTCAATCTCGACAGCTGGGCCATGCCGCCGGGGCTGCTGAACGCCCTCATGAGCGGGGCCACGAGCGATGCGGATGTCGTCGTGGTGGAAGGGGTCATGGGCCTGTTCGACGGAATCGCGGGCGCTGCCGGCCGCACCGGTGCGACCGCCGATCTTGCGGCCCGGTTCGGGCTGCCGGTCGTCCTTGTGATCGACGTCACGTCGCAGGCCCAATCCGCCGCCGCGCTTCTCAGGGGCTTCGCCACTCACGACCCGGCCGTGCAGGTCGCCGGCGTGGTCCTCAATCGGGTGGCAAGCGAGCGCCATGCGAAACTGGTGTCCCGCGCCATCGAAGCGTTGCGAATCCCGATTCTCGGCATGCTCCCGCGCGACAAAACCGTGACCTTGCCGGAACGGCATCTGGGTCTCGTGCAGGCCGGCGAGCATGACGATTTGGACGACAGGCTTGCGGCCTTGGCCGCCTTAGCGGAGGCGCATCTCGACCTCGATGCGATCCTCGCCCTCGCGCGGCCGCCACTCCTGCAAAGCGATCCGATATCGGGCCACCTGCCCCCGCCGGGCATGCGGATCGCGGTGGCGCAGGACGCGGCCTTTACGTTTCTCTATCCGCACCTCGTTCAGGGCTGGCGGGAACAGGGCGCGACCCTCGTGCCGTTCTCGCCGCTGGCGGACGAAGGCCCGGATCCCGATTGCGATTCCTGTTGGCTTCCGGGCGGTTACCCGGAGCTACATGCGGGCAGGATCGCTGCCGCGGGCGGCTTCAAGTCCAAACTCGCGGCTTTCGCCGAGACGCGACCTGTGCACGGGGAGTGCGGCGGGTACATGGTACTGGGTGAGGGGCTCGTCGCCGCGGACGGCGTCCACCACGGCATGACCGGACTTTTGAGCCACGCCACCAGTTTCGCGGACCGAAAGATGCATCTCGGCTATCGCGAAGCGAAGCTGCTCGAACTGTCCGTGCTCGGGGGCATCGGCGCGAGTGTACGCGGCCACGAGTATCATTATGCGACCGTGATCGATCCGGGGGACGATGCCCCGTTGGCGGCGCTCGCCGACGGCGAAGGAAAACCGCTCGGTACTTCCGGCGGTCGGCGCGGCACCGTCACCGGCACCTTCTTCCACGCGATCGCTGCTGCGTAGCTAGGACGCCGCCTTCCCCGAGACCTGCGCCTCGTCGAAGGTGGCCATGCCCGTGTGACACGCGAGCCGCGCGCAGGATCAGCAGCGCCACGCTGGCGCCCGTGCCTTCGCCGAGCCGCATGCCGAGATCGAGAAGCGGCGTCATACCGAGTTCGTGCAAGAGCAATTCGTGTCCGGCATCCGCCGATTTGTGCCCGACCCGTGCGTGATCGAGGGCATCGGCCCTTAAGGCTTTGAGTGGCGCCACCGCCGACGAACTCACCATACCGTCGATCAGCACCGGCACGCGCTTGTGCCGGGCGGCAAGACACGCGCCCATCATGGCGGCGAGTTCGCGCCCCCCGACGGCAGCCGCCGCGCGCAAAGGATCGCCCAAAACGTCGGAATGGCAGAGCAGGGCCTGCTGGATCACGGCGCGCTTGCGGCCGAAGCCGTCCTTGCCGACACCGGTGCCGGTGCTGATGAAGCGCGCGCCACCGCCGAAGAGTGCGCCGGAAAGCGCCGCGGCGGCGGTGGTGTTGCTGATGCCCATCTCACCCAGAATGATCAGATCCGCACCGTCGGACACCTGGCCGTAGCCGGTCCCCACGGCGTCCAGAAACTCGTCCTCGCTCATGGCAGGCGCTTCGGTGAAGTCGGCGGTCGGCCGGTCCAGATCGAGCGGCGTTACGCGCAAAGCTGCCCCGTTGACACGGGCGAGTTGATTGATGGCCGCGCCGCCACCGGCGAAGTTGGCCACCATCTGCACCGTGACCTCGGGCGGATAGGCCGACACGCCTTGGGCTGCCACGCCATGATTGCCGGCGAAGATCAGAATCTCGCACTTGTCCAAGGCGGGCGGGTTGCGGCCCTGCCAGGCGGCGAGCCAAGCGGTCAGCTCCTCCAGCCGCCCGAGCGAGCCCGGCGGTTTGGTCAACTGGGCTTCGCGCGCGGCGGCGGCATCCGCGGCGGATTGATCCGGCGCCGGCAGGTCGAGACAGGCGGCGCGCAACTGTTTGAGAGAGGAAAATCGGGACATTTCAGCGTAGGGTCGCAAAAGCAAGTCTGGAAAGACGGGGGAATTCAACTCTATGGGCGGCATTACCACGGACCTCCGGGCGGGCCTAGCCTTTTGCACGCGGCTGCCTGTCACGGCGACGGCGGGCGCACGGCTGGCCGATGCCGCCTGGACGTTCCCGATCGCCGGTACCGTTGTCGGTCTGATAGGCGGCGTGGTGCTCTATGTGGCCTTGGCGCTCAATCTGCCGCCCTTTGTGACGGCGACGCTGGCCGTTGCCGCCACGGCGCTGGCGACGGGATGCCTTCACGAGGACGGGCTCGCCGACACGGCCGATGGGTTCGGCGGCGGTCATGAACGCGCGCGGGTGCTGGAGATCCTGCGCGACAGCCGGATCGGCACCTATGGCGTCATCGCCTTGATCGTGTCCTTTCTGTTGCGCATCGGCGCTTTGTCAGGCCTTGCGGCCGCGGGTGCAGGCCCCGCCATCCTCGCGCTGATCGCCGCCCATACCGGCGCAAGAGGCGCGTTGCCGCTTCTCATGCGGGCCGTGCCGCGGGCCCGTGAGGACGGATTGTCGGCGGGCGCGGGCCGGCCCAGCGCAAACGTGGCGGCCGGCGCCGTAGCCCTCGGCATTGTCGTGATGCTCGTGTGCCTCGGGTTCGGCGCGACACTCGTTTCAGCGGTCTTGGTTGCGGTGGCGCTCGTGCTGCTCGCACGGATGGCGATCCGGAAAATCGGCGGCCAGACCGGAGATGTGCTGGGCACGGCCGAACAAGCCGGCGAAGTCTTGATCCTGCTCACGGCGGCCGCGCTGCCCTGAGGCGAAGATCGGATCGCGGCTGCCGTCAAGGTAACCAAATCGCTAAGAGCCGCGTAAGACGGCCGAAAGACTGGCGTGATATGGTGTGCACGTCGTTGCTTGAGAGCGGCCACGAGATGCATCCGGCCAGAAGGAGTTCTGTCCCATGCGAATTGCGATTGCAGCCCTTGTCATGGTTGGGGCGGCTTGGCTTGCCGCTACGCCCGCGAACGCGGCACCCGTGCCGCTGTCCGGCACCGCGGCCCACACGATCGCCGAGGACGCCGGATCGATGGTCACGACGGTCGCCAAGCGCAAGCGGAAGACCGTGCGCCGCAGCACGCGCAATTGCGGCTGGCAATGCAAGCGCTATAGGCGCCCCTACCAGTACCGCTATTGGAAATTCTACTATCCGTACGGCGGACCGCTGTTCAGTTCCGGGCGCTGACCCGGTTCATGGGCCTGCGTTGCATGGGGCTGCAATAAAAGAGTGACACGGCGCCTTGCCCTTGTGGCAGAGTGCGCCGCGTGACGCCGCCTGTTTCCGCCATAACCACCCGCGCCCTTGCGCTTTTTGAGGCTGCCCGCGCCCGCCCCGGCGCGCCGCAGGACCTTCCCGGCCGGCTCTTCGTCGTCGACGTCGAGCGGCAGACGGCGACGCTGATCCAGGACAGGGCGGCTGTGGGATCTTGGCCGGTCTCCACGGCGCTGAAAGGGATCGGCGGCGAAGAGAACTCCTTCAAGACGCCGCCGGGCTGGCACCGCATCGACCGGAAGATCGGCGCGGGCGCAGAGGCAGGCACGGTCTTCTCGTCGCGCGAGCCGACCGGCGAACGCTGGCAGGGCGAGACTTGCGAAACCGACCTCATCCTCACACGGATCCTGACGCTGGACGGCCTCGAGGACGGCGTGAACCGCGGGCCGGGCTGCGACTCCCGCGAGCGCTACATCTACATCCACGGCTCCAACCACGAGGAGCATATCGGGCGTCCGGCGTCCTGCGGCTGCGTCCGCATGAGCAACGCCGATGTCACCGCCCTGTTCGACGCGGCACAGGAGGGGGACCTCATACTGATCGCGCCGTCGAGAGCCGGGACATCCCCGAGCTGTCGTCGGGCCGTTTTCACTATGCGGGGCTCGGCGCTCCGGCATGAGCGCCCTCGCCCAGTTTCAGGCGATGAAGGGCGGACGCGTGAGCGGCAGCGACCGCGCCTTCGACCAGGGTGAGCGCGCGGCTGTTCGCGCCCAATTCGAAGCGCTTGGCATCGGCGTGTTCACCCAAGACGGCAGCGGGATCGGGGAAGACTGCGCCGCGCTCGTGGTATCGACGGCGGTGGAAGAGACCGTGCCCGATTTCGCCGCGGCCAGAGCCCGTGGCGTACCGATCGTGCACCGCTCCGAAATGCTCGCCCATTTCGTCGGTGCCTACCGCTCCATCGCGGTGACGGGTACGAGCGGGAAGTCGACCGTGACGGGCATGACGTTCGAGATCCTGCGCGGGATGGGCGCCGATCCGTCCGTCATCACCGGCGGCGACCTCCCAGCGCTGCAAGCCGAAGGGCTGATCGGCAATGCCTTCGCCGGCGCCTCCGACTTGCTGGTGGTGGAAGCGGATGAGAGCGACGGTTCCCTCGTCCGCTACGCGCCGTCGATCGGCATCATCCTCAATCTGCAGCGCGACCACAAAGAGATGGAGGAGGTTGCGGCTATGTTCGCCACGCTGCGCGCGCGGACCCGCGAGACCCTCGTCGTGGGCGACGATGCGAACCTCGACGCGTTTTCTGGCGGCGCGACCCGCTTCGGCCTCAGCGAGCGCGCAGACATTCGCGCGGTCAACGTGGAACACAGTGCCGACGGCGCGCGCTTCGATGTGGAGGGCGTCTCGTTCGCGATTCCCGTTCCCGGGCTGCACAACGTGACCAACGCGCTTGCCGCCATCGCGGCTTGCCGCGCCGCGGGTCTGCCGCTGGAGGGCATGGCGGAGCCGCTTGCAGGCTTCTCCGGCATCGGGCGGCGGTTCCAGACGATCGGCCACACGAACGGCATCGAGATTGTGGACGACTTCGCACACAATGCTGAGAAGATCGCTGCCGCGATCCGGACAGCGAAACTGCGCGGGCGCCGTGTGCTCGCGATCTACCAGCCGCACGGCTATGGGCCGACGCGCTTCCTGTGGCAGGACTTCGTGCGGACGTTCTCGGGCGAGCTCTCGGCGGACGACCGGCTTTTCATGCTCGAAGTGTTCTACGCGGGCGGCACGGCCACGCGGGACTTCTCCGCCGCGGACATCGTGGACGAGATCGCCGCGACCGGGACGCAAGCCGCGTTCGCACCGTCGCGGGACTGGCTGATTGAAGCGATCGCAAGCGAGGCGCGCGAAGGCGACGTCGTTCTTGTCATGGGCGCCCGCGATCCATCGCTCACGGCTTTCGCACGCGACATTCTAGGTGCGATCGAGAGCGCCTAAACCGCCCGGCTAATTGCCGAGAATTCCCGAGATGAAGTCGTCGACGCTATTCGCGGTGCGCCGCCGGCGTGGACGTGGCTCCGAATACCGTTGGGTTGGCGACGTCTCGGCGATTTCCGGCCCGGACACCGGCACGTTGAAGTGCGCCGGATTCTTGAAGAGCTTCGCCGCCATGCGGTTGTCGATGCCGTACACGTCCCCGAATTCACGGATGGAGCCGTAGCCGTCGGCGATCGCCGTATTGTAGGTGAGATGGACCGGGATCCTGTGCTCGAGCGCGATCACCTTGGTCTGGCCTTGGGAGCGGGCCAGAATGTCCTGGACCGTGCCCATCGACCAGCCCTTGTCCTCATTGAGAAGGAAAGCAGCGAAGCGGGCCGGCTGATTGACGCGGATACACCCGTGACTCAGCGTCCGTACGCGGCGCCCAAACAGCTCCTTCTGGGTCGTATCGTGCATGTAGATCGCGTGCTTGTTCGGGAAGTTGAACTTGAACTGGCCGAGCACGTTGTGAGGCCCCGGATCCTGCTGGAACGTGTAGGTGTGGACATTCACGCTCTGCCAGTCGACGGCGTCCGCATCGACCGGTTTGCCGCCCTTGCTGACCTTCAAGCCGTAGCGGCTCAGCATCCTGTTCCGGGACTCGCGTCCGCCAAACAAGCCGCCTGAGCGCTGCGGGCCTTTCAACTTCGGTGCGATGTCTTCTTTCACGATCGTCGGCGGGACCGTCCAATTGGGATTGAAGACGATGTTCCGCATCGGCGCGGAGAAGAAAGCCGTAGCGTATTGGGTCTGCCCCACGATCGTCTTTTCCTCGTAGATCGTGCGGCCGCCCTTCAGGACCCGGAACTTGAACTCCGGAATGTTGTTCCAGACGTGGAAGTTGCCGAGGTCGGACGGCAGCCAGCGCCAACGCTCCATGTTGATGGCGATGAGCTGGACGGTCCGGTCATTGTCCGGGTTGCGGCCGGACTGCTTCGCCGCGTCCCGCGCCTGAACCAAGGACGCATGCAGGCGCTGATACTGCTCGCTCTGCGGATGAAGCGCGAGAAGCGATTTGTCCGGTGCGTCCGACGCGGCAAGTTCCGTGAGGACCGTCTTGGGGTCACGTGCCGTCGGGTGGAAGTCGAAGAGTTTGTGGGCGCTCGACGGCGTCATACGGCCGGTCTGCGCGTGTCGTGCATACTTTAAAGTCGCCGCCGAGAGGGCGAGTTCGGCATCGGCGCGGGCTTCGTCCGTCGTCAGCGTATCGTCGGCGGACGGCACGTCGTAGGCATCCGCGTCGAGACCCCAGTCGTCCGCGTCGCGGATGGTCGCGACTAGAGTCTTCGCCTTGGGCGTCAGGCCATCCTCGGCGACCCATAGCGGATCGTCGTCACGCTCGCCATACAGCGTCTTGAGCGCTTCCAGATCCGCGGTGGCCACCTTGGGCGGTGCGGAGCCGTCCAGCTTCGCGCGCACGGCCGCGATGACAGGATCGACAGGCGGCGGGGGCGGCGGTCCAAGATCGACCGCCTCTTCCGTGTCTTCGCTTTCGGACGCAGCATCGTCGGGGGTCAAACGCGCCGAACCGGGTTCGAGTGCTGCGACTTTGGCGTCCTCACCGTCCGCCTCGGCGCCTGGCGGCGGCGAGACGTCGAGAACGACCGTGGCGGAATAGGCGCGCGGATCGAGCTCGAGGCGTTCTTCCGCCAGATCCTCGTCCGACGAGCGCGTCACATCCGTAACGTCCTGCGCCTCGTCCGATTGAGCCATGCCGTCGGGCTCGGATGACGGTGAGATCGAGGCAGTCACCTCGTCGTCCGGGGCCGGCTCGGTGTCTTCATCGTCTGTTGCGGTCTCGGCCGCACGTTCCGGCGTGTTGGCCGGGCTCGCCATGCGGGCGATCTCGGGCTTCGGCTCCGGAGCGGGCGGGAGAGACGCAGTGACGATCTCGCCCTCGGAATCGCCGGCCTTGCCGGCGGGCACCTCGACGTTCTCGGCGACGTCCTCGCTATCCGCGTCCTCGGCAGCCTTGGCGTCAGCGTCCTTAGCGTCGGCAGTCTTGGTGTCGGCGCTCTTGGTATCGACGTCCTCGTCATCCGCCTGCTTGGCGGCGACGTCCTCCGAGTCTTCGACCTTCGCGTCTTTGGCCGTCGCGTCGTCGTGCTCGGTGCTATCGGCGACCTTCGCCGGCTCGTCGGTCTCGGCGTCCTTGCTCTCGGCTATGGCTCCAGCCGCGGCCGCAGCGGCGGTCGCTGCGGCGGTCGCTGCGGCAGCCGCAGCCGTCGCTGCTGTCTCCGCTTCGTCCTTGGCGGTGTCGGCGACCTTCGCCGGCTCGTCGGCGGCTTCGTCGAGCTTGTCCTTGTCCGCGGCATCGTCCGACTTGGCGGACGCATCGGCCGATGAGAGTTCGGTCTCTTCGGACGTGTCCGCAGCGGCGCTCTTCGACTGAGGCTCTTCCGCTGTCTTGTCGCTGTCGCCCGCGGCCGTCTGCTCACCGGAAGCATCCGCGCCGGTGGTCTCGTCGTCAGCGGTCTTAGACTCAGCAGTCTTGGTCTCGGCCGTCTTCTCTTCGTCCGGTTCGGCATCTGCTGTTACCGGAGCGTCGGCCTCGTCGGCGTTCGCCTCAGAATCGGCTGCCGTCTCGGTATCGGTCTTGTCCGGCTCGGTGTCGGCCAGCTTCGCATCAGACGCCTCGTCCTCGTTCGCCGCATCGGCGGTCTTGGTATCGGAGGGTTTATCGTCTTCTTCGGATTCTGCATCGGCTGACTTCGTATCGGCGGTGTCTTCCGTCACCGCTGCCGTGTCGGTCGCATCCTCTGGCTTGTCTGCGTCATCCGCCTCGGCGGTCGCCTCCTCGGACGCACTTTCGTCGGCATCGGCGGGCTCAGAGTCCGTCACAGCCGTCTTGTCGTCGTCCGCGGAGTCTGCTTCGGCCTCCGCGTCAGCCGTCGGCTCCGGCTTCGTGTCGGAGGCATTCGCGGTTTCGGTTTTGGAATCGGTCTCGTTGGACTTGTTTGCGTCGCCGGCCGCTTCGCCGGAATCATCTATCTTTGCCGCGAGAGGCGTTGCCGCCGGTAGCGCCATGGCCACGCTGGCGGCCGACGCGGTGCCAACGGCGAGCGCGGTGTCGCTGCCCTTGGCAACATCAGGCGAGACGGTCTTGGCGGACGTGGCGGCGAATATCCGGTCGGGATTTCGGACCGGCTGGACGGGCGGGGGCCGGCGATAACGTCTGCGCTTGACGACCTTTTTGCCGCCGAAGAGGCCGGGCACGCGGAATTCCGCCGTTGCCGTACCCGGAACCGCGCTCGTACCAATCCCCAATGCCAAAAGGGCCAACGCTGTCAGCCCAATAATGGCGAATCGTCCGCTCATTCGTCGTCCCTCAAAGGCTCCGCGCCTCAACGCTAATGTAGTCGGCGCATTCATGAATTTGCAGAGGATCGCGCAAGAGCCTAAACATAATGGCAAAACAGGGCAGTTCCTTGGCTTTCCGGGGGGCGGCCCATCACAAAAACGCCAGCCTCGCATCTTTCCGGTGGTTTCTCGACGGCCATATTTGCCGCGCCGGGAGTTGAGCCGAGGATTTCATTGGCCGCTGCCCAAAAAAACGGCATCTGCGCGGATATGACCCGGGCATCGAGCGGGCCTCAATTTGATCGATACACGCATCGATGCAATACTTTCCAATATCAACGCAATTCTAGGTTCTTAGGAGCGCCGTTGCCGGCGCGCGCGAAACCTCGCGAGTCCGGCCCCATTCTTGCTTTATTCTCGGAATGGCCTGGCGCGGCCAGCCGAAACCACCATCCCAAAAGAGGCATCAGAGTATGTGCGGATTATGCGGCGAGATCACATTCGACGGCTCGCCTGCATCGGTCGAGGCCATGGAGGCCATGACCTGCTCAATGGTTCCGCGGGGCCCGGATGCCGGCGGCATCGTCTCGCGCGGCACCTTCGCCTTCGGCCATCGGCGCCTGAAGATCATCGATCTATCTGAACGCGGCCAGCAGCCCATGGTCGATTCGGAGCTCGGGATCACGCTCGTCTTCAACGGCTGCATCTACAATCACAAAGAGCTGCGCACAGAGCTGGAAGCCAAGGGCTACCGGTTCTTCTCCACCAGCGACACAGAGGTCGTCCTCAAGGCCTGGCATGCCTGGGGACCGGAAGCACCGAAGCATTTCAACGGGATGTTCGCGTTCGTGGTCTATGAGCGCGACACCGGCCGCGTCGCGATGGCCCGGGACCGGCTCGGGATCAAGCCGCTCTACTATACCATGTCGGACAAGCGTCTTCGCTTCGCCTCGACGCTGCCCGCGCTCGTTGCGGCGGGCGATGTCGACACGGCGCTCGATCCGGTCGGCCTTGCGCACTACATGACGTTTCATGCGGTCGTGCCGCCGCCGCACACGATCCTGCGTGGCGTGCGCAAATTGCCGGCCGCGACCTTGCGCCTGATCGAGCCCGACGGAAGCTACAAGGACACCCAGTACTGGGAGCTGTGCTTCGATCGCTCGGCGGAGGATCTCGCCACCAGTGACGACGAGTGGAAGGACCGTGTCGGCGCCGCGCTGCGGCGCGCGGTCGACAGGCGCATGATCGCCGACGTTCCGGTGGGCGTGCTGCTCTCCGGCGGCGTCGATTCCAGCCTGATCGTGGGTCTTTTGGCCGAGGCCGGCCAACAGCATCTGAAGACGTTCTCGATCGGCTTCGAGGCCGCGCACGGCGAAGCCGGCGACGAGTTCAAATACTCGGACATCATCGCCAAGCATTTCGGCACCGACCACACCAAGATCATGATTCCCACGGGGCACATGCTCGAGTCCCTGCCGGAGACGATCGCGGCGATGTCGGAGCCGATGGTGTCCTACGACAATGTGGGTTTCTACCTGCTCTCCCGCGAAGTGGCGAAGCACGTGAAGGTGGTCCAGAGCGGCCAGGGCGCGGACGAGGTTTTCGCCGGGTACCATTGGTATCCGAAGCTGGCGAATTCCAACGACGTGCTGACCGACTACAAGGCCCTGTTCTTCGACCGTGGCCGCGAGAAACTTGCCTCGCACCTGAACGAGACCTGGATGGCCGACGAGGACGAGCCCGCCCGGCTCGTGGAAGCGCACCTCATGAAAGACGGCGCCGAGACGCCGCTGGACCGCGCCTTGCGCATCGATACCACCGTGATGCTCGTCGACGATCCGGTGAAACGCGTCGA
Organism: Methyloceanibacter stevinii; assembly: GCF_001723355.1. Taxonomy (NCBI): domain Bacteria; kingdom Pseudomonadati; phylum Pseudomonadota; class Alphaproteobacteria; order Hyphomicrobiales; family Hyphomicrobiaceae; genus Methyloceanibacter; species Methyloceanibacter stevinii. The sequence goes on from NZ_LPWE01000010.1 coordinate 389,306, forward strand.
CAACATGACCATGGCCTGGGGTCTCGAGGCACGGGTGCCGTTCCTGGACCACGAACTCGTGGAACTCGCCGCGCGCGTACCGCCCGAGATGAAACTGAAGGACGAAGGCAAAGGCGTGCTGAAAGATGTGGCCCGCGATGTTATTCCTTCGTCCGTGATCGACCGGCCCAAGGGGTATTTCCCGGTGCCTGCGCTGAAGTATATCGACGGTCCCGTCCTGGAGATGACGCGCGACGCACTGTCCTGCCAGGCCGCGAGCGATCGCGGCCTGTTCCGGCCGGCCTATCTCGACAGTCTTTTCTCTGACCCGAAAGCGCACATCACACCGTTGCGCGGATCGGAGCTTTGGCAATGTGCGTTGTTGGAGCTCTGGCTTCAGTCCCACAACATCTAGGCACGGCATGAGCACGGAAAAAAGCAGCGTAGAAGGCGCGACGGAAAACGGCGCTCCGCACGGCACGACCCCACGCGCGGACCTGTCGCCGCAAGGTGGACCCCAAAGCAACGTCGCGTTCGACTGCGGCTGGGGACGCCTTCTGTTCGGCCAAACATTCGCCAGCGCGTCGGATTTGGCCGACTGCCTGCGTGCGGAAGGTCCCGGGCGGCGCGACATCGCGTTCTACATTCTGGATCCCCATGTGGTGCTGGCGGCGGCGCCCCAGGAACTGTTCCTCGATCCCTCGCACACCTATCGGCTGGATCTCAAAGCCTACGAGCCGTCGACGACGGCGCCGCCCGGATTTCAGATCCGGCGGTTGGACTCGCTGCAGGACGCCGAGGAGATCAATCGCATCTATGCGGCGCGTCGCATGGTGACGGTCGCGCCGAACTTCTTCTGGGAGAACCGCGACAGCGAGGCCATCACGTATTTCGTCGCCGTGGACAACAAGACCAAGACGATCGTCGGAACGGTCACGGGCGTCGACCACAACGCGGCCTTCGGCGATCCGGAAAAGGGCTCCTCGTTGTGGTGCCTTGCCGTCGACACCCAGTCGACGCTGCCTGGAATCGGCGAAGCGCTGGTGCGCCGCCTCTCCGAGCACTTCAAGGAACGCGGTTGTTCGTACATGGACTTGTCCGTGCTCTACGACAACAAGATGGCCATCGCACTGTACGAGAAGCTGGGCTTCATCCGCTGGGCCACGTTCACCGTCAAACGCAAGAACGTCATCAACGAGCAGCTTTTCACCGAGACCTCGGACGAGTACGACGCGCTCAATCCCTATGCGCGAATCATCGTCGACGAGGCTCAACGGCGCGGCATCGCGGCTGAGATCATCGACGCCGAGGGCGGATTCTTCCGGCTCACCTATGGCGGCCGTTCCGTGGCCTGCCGCGAAAGCTTGACCGCGCTCACCACCGCTATCGCCATGAGCATCTGCGACGACAAACGGGTCACGCGGCGCATCGTCAGCGCAGCGGGCGTGAGAGTTCCCGAGCAGATCACGGTGGATGACGAGGATACGGCCCGCGCCTTCATGGGGCGGTACGGGTCGATCGTGGTGAAGCCGGCCCGCGGCGAGCAGGGCAAGGGCATCGCCGTTGGTCTCACGAACTGGGACGATACGAAGGCGGCGGTCGACTACGCCAAGACGCTCTGCAACGAGGTCATCCTCGAAGAATTCGTCCAAGGCGTCGATCTTCGGATCGTCGTCATCAACTACCGCGTCGTTGCGGCCGCGATCCGCAAGCCAGCCACCATTATCGGCAACGGCAAGTCGACCGTGCGGGAACTCATCGAGCGCCAGACCAAACGCCGGCTCGCCGCGACGGGCGGTGAATCGTCCATACCGATGGACACGGAGACGGAACGATGCCTGGCCGCGGCGGGCTATACCTACGACGATATTCCCGAGACCGACGCCTCCATCGCCGTCCGCAAAACGGCGAACCTGCACACGGGCGGCACGATACACGACGTGACGGGCATCCTTCACCGGACGTTGATCGACGCCGCGGTCAATGCCGCCAAGGCGATCGAAATCCCCGTGACCGGCATCGATTTCATCGTGAAGACCCCGACGGAACCGGATTACTGGTTTATCGAGGCAAATGAACGCCCTGGGCTTGCCAATCACGAGCCCCAGCCGACCGCAGCGCGCTTTATCGACCTTCTGTTCCCCCAGACCGTGCCTGCCACGGTGCGCAAAGCGCTTCAAATGTAGGCGTCCTCGTACTACCCATAGCCAATCCATGAAGGGCGCGCCGACAAGCGCTCCGAACACCAGGGCTGCGTGATGACTATTCTCCACATCGATCTCGACTATCTTGCCGACACGCTAGAGACTTTCCTCAATATTCCGAGCCCCACGAGCTACACCGACAATGCGGTGCGGTGGTGCGGCGAGGAACTGGACCGGCTTGGCATTCCGTTCGAGGTCACGCGGCGTGGCGCCATCCGGGCCGTCTTGCGTGGCAAGGAGCGGCGGCCGGCGCGCGCGATTGCAGCCCATCTCGATACGCTCGGCGCTCAAGTGAAGGCCATCAAGGACAATGGACGCTTGGCCGTGGTGCCCATCGGCTATTGGAGCGCGCGCTTTGCCGAGGGTGCGCGCTGCACGATTTTCACCGAACGCGGCAGCTATCGCGGGACGATCCTGCCGCTGATGGCCTCCGGACACACGTTCGGCGACGATGTCGACGAGCAGCCGTCGGGTTGGCCGTACGTGGAGATCCGTGTGGATGCGCGGTGCTCGACGGCGGAAGAGGCTACCCGGCTCGGCGTCGAGGTCGGCGACGTCGTCTCCATCGATCCCCAGCCGGAGTTCATGGAGAACGGGTTCATCAGTTCGCGGCATCTCGACGACAAGGCAGGCGTGGCGGTGATGTTCGCGGCGCTGAAAGCGCTGATCGCGGTAAAGGAACAGCTTCCGGTGGATGCCTATTTCCTTTTCACGATCGAGGAAGAGGTCGGCATCGGCGCGGCCAACATCTTGACGGAGGATATCGCCTCGCTCATCGCGGTCGATAATGGCACGACCGCGCCGGGCCAGAATAGCGCCGAGTTCGGCGTCACACTCGCCATGGCCGACCAGAACGGTCCGTTCGACTACCACCTCACGCGCAAACTGGCGCGCCTGTGCCGCGAGGACGACATCTTTTACCAGAAGGACGTTTTCCGGCATTACCGGTCCGATGTCGCCTCGGCTGTCGTGGCCGGCCACGACGTCCGCACGGCCTTGGTCTGCTTCGGCATCGATGCTTCCCACGGCTGGGAACGCATTCACGTTCACGCCTTGCGGTCTCTGGCGGAACTCATCACAGCTTACCTTCTCAGCCCGATCGCGTTCTGGCGCGACGCCGAGGAGGTGAGTACGCTCGAGGACTTCACCAGCCAGCCTACGGAGAAGGCAGAGCAAAAGCTCTCGTCGGATGTGCGCATGGACGCGATCGAAGACGAGGCCGTGGACAAGTAGCGGCGCGAGCGGCCCCCCGAGCGCCAATCTGCACGGGAAGGTCCGCAGGACGCCAGGGCGCCCGCGACCATAACGCGCAATCTGACCACCGTACTGAATCGGAAGTGTCATGTTACGCCGGTAGGTTCCACTGTCACAGACCTACCGAGTCACACCATGTTCTCTCTTGCAGGAAAAAAGGCTCTCGTCCTTGGAGTCGCCAACGAGGACTCCATCGCGTTCGGCTGCGCGAAGGCGTTCCGCGACCAAGGCGCGGACCTTGCGATTACCTATCAGAACGATAAAGCCGAGAAGCATGTGCGGCCGCTCGCCGAGAAGCTCGGCACCGACATCATACTTCCCCTCGATGTGCGCGAAGATGGTCAGTACGGGCAGCTGTTCGACCGCATTCGTCAAATCTGGGGCCATATCGATATCTGTCTGCACTCGATCGCGTTTTGCCCGCGCGAGGACCTGCACGGCCGCGTGGTGGACTGCTCGCGCGACGGTTTCATCACGGCGATGGACATCTCGGTCTACTCCTTCATCCGCATGGTGCGCCGGGCCGAGCCCTTGATGCGCCATGGGGGCAGTTGCATGACCGTCTCGTTTTTCGGGGCGGAAAAGGTTGTCGAGAACTACAACATCATGGGACCGGCCAAGGCCGCGCTCGAATCGGTCACGCGCTACATGGCCGCGGAACTCGGACCCAAGGGCATCAGCGTAAACGCCCTGTCCCCGGGGCCGCTGAGACCCCGCGCCGCCTCCGGCATTTCCCGTTTTGACGAACTGATGAATGAGGCGGCCGAGCGCGCGCCCACCCATCACCTGGCGTCGATCGAGGATATCGGCGCCTATGCGGCATTTCTCGCCAGCCGCGAGGCGGAGAACGTCACGGGCGGCGTGCACTACATCGACGGCGGGTATCACATTGTCGGATGAGACCCCGAACGGAACCGGTAGCCATGCACAGAGCCGCGACGCCTATGCCCGGCATGCGGCGGAAGACCTGCAGCAGGCTCAGGCGCAAGCGCGCCTCCTCGGCGAGCTTTCGATACGGCACGGATCGGATATCGCGGAGAAGACCCACACAGTCTGGAGCGGGCTTGCCGCGGAGTGGGCTGGGGTAGCCGCAAGCTTCGCAGTCCCCTTCGCCGCTGCCAGCTTGGCTCCCTATTGGAAGGATGCGGCCCAGCGCTGGGTGCTGACACTCGAGACGCTGTGCCGGCGCGGCGATGCGTGCGCGGCCCGGGAGGCCGAGGGCTTCACGCCGGTCCTCGCCTTCGACTACGAGATCATCGTGGACGGCCGCTTGCTCGAGCGTCCGGCCAACTACGCGCTCGTGCGAATCATTCCGCCGGAAGGTACGCCACCACCACGCAACGATCGCCGTCCATGGGTGATCATCGATCCGCGCGCCGGTCAGGGAAGCGGCATCGGCGGCTTCAAGAGCGAGTCCGAGGTGGGCGAGGCCCTCAACGACGGCCACCCGGTCTATTTCGTTATCTTCTTCCGGGACCCCGAGCCGCATCAGACCCTTGCCGAAGTCTGCGCGGCCGAGGCGGAATTCCTGAAAGCGGTTCGGGATCGCCATCCAAAGAGTTCCAAACCCCTGGTCACCGGCAATTGTCAGGGAGGCTGGGCCGCCATGATCCTGGCCGCGACCCATCCGGATCTGATGGGACCCGTGGTGATCGCGGGCACGCCGCTCTCCTATTGGGCCGGCAAGGTCGGACAGAATCCGTTTCGGTATCTCGCAGGCATGGAAGGCGGCGCCGTTCCGGCGCTGCTGACCGCCGATCTCGGGGCGGGCAAGTTCGACGGCGCGACGCTGATCCACAATTTCGAACAGCTAAATCCCGGCAAGACGATCTGGCGCAAGAACTACGACATCTTCTCGAAGGTCGATTGGGACTCCGAGCGCTATCTGGACTTCGAACGCTGGTGGTCCGGCTTCTACTTCATGAACGAGGCGGAGATTCGCTGGATCGTCGAGAATCTCTTCGTGGGCAACAAGCTGGTACGCGGTGAGGCGGTGCTCGACGACGGAACGCCGGTCGACCTCACGCGGATCGACTCGCCTGTTGTCGTGTTCGCTTCCCACGGCGACAACATTACCCCGCCGCAGCAGGCGCTCTTCTGGATCGCCGATCTTTACGAGTCCGTCCAGGAACTGCGCGCGCGCGGCCACGTCATTGTCTACACGCTCCACGACAGCATCGGTCATCTCGGCATTTTCGTGTCCGCCAAAGTCGCGAGCAAGCAGCACAAGGAGATCGCCTGCGTCGTCCAGACGATCGAGTCGCTGGCGCCGGGGCTCTACGAGATGCTCATTCACGAGGGCGATGACGTGCCGACGGTATCGTTCGAGACCCGCACCATCGACGACATCCTGGCGCTTGGGGGAGACCGCAAAGAAGAAGCAGCTTTCGCCGCCGTTGCACGGCTTTCGGAGTGGGCGGTCAAGACCTACGAGCTGACCGTGCAGCCCCTGCTGCGTGCGCTCGTCACGCCGGAGTCGCCGAGACGCTGCGCCAGGCGCATCCGATGCGCGCGCAGTACACATTCTTCTCAAGCGACAATCCGTTGTTCGGCGACGTCTATTCGCTGGCGGAAACGACACGGGAGGCACGCGAGCAGGCCGACGAGGACAATCCATTCTTGCGGGCAGAACGCCTGTCGGCGACGGCGATCGAGGAGAGCTTCAACCTTGCCCGCGACATGCGCGATGCCTTGATGGAAATCGCTTTTCTCGGACTCTACGCGAACCCTTGGATGATGCGGCTTGGAGCCACATACCGGGCGCGCCCGCAAGAGCATAACATTCGCAGGCTGCCTCAAGTTCGTGACGCAATCCGAAGCGCAGAAGCAGGCGGCTACAAGGAAGCGATCGTACGCATGTTGATCCTACTGGCACGTGCGCGCGGCTCCGTCCGGCGCGACCGCCTGGAGCGTACCAACCGCCTACTCCATTCGCGCGCGCCGTTCGATACGATGACCCCGGACCGGCGGGCCCGCCTCATCAATGAGCAGAACATGATCGTCGAGTTCGCCGGCGACGGGGCGGTCTCGTCTCTCCCGGTGCTGCTGCGCGACGACGTCGACCGCGTCCGTGCAGTCAATCTCGTGTTCGACATCGTCGGTCCCATCGAAGAGATGGACGGACGAACGATCGCCATGTTCAAGCAACTGCAATCAACATTGTACACGATGGCCCGGGGGTGGAAGGAACCCGCCCCAGGCAGGAGCAACGGCGTGGCTCCCGGCATGCGTATTGGCGCTTGAGGCACCGGGATTTCGCCTGACGACTTGAGCGTTACAGCAGCGGAAAGCAGTAGACCGCAGGAGGCATACATGATCCGCGAGAACAAGCTCTACGACGAGCTTTCGATTGGCGACACGGAGTCGGTCAAACGCGTCTGCACGGCGAACGATCTTTACGTCTTTGCGCATGCGTCCGGGAATCTCAATCCGCTTCATATTCCAGACGACGACGACCACGACGATCACGAGGCCGTCGCCCCATCCATGTGGGTCGGCGCACTGATCTCGTCGGTGCTCGGCAATGTGTTGCCGGGACCGGGAACACTGTACCGGTCGCAAAGCCTACGATTTCTCGACCGGGCCCACGTGGCGACGAGCTTAAGGTCACCGCTGAAGACAAGCTCCCGAACTCCGGTCGTTGTGATGGAGACGGTGGTCACAGGCCGGGGCGGCGAGACGGTCGCCGAGGGGATCGCGGAAGTGCTCGCGCCCGAGCGCAAAGTCCGCGTAGACATGGAAGAGCTGCCGGAGATCGTCCTGCAGCGTCACCAGCACTTCGATCACTACATTCACTCTTGCGAGGGGCTTGAGCCGCTCGTGACCGCCGTCGTCGCACCGGAGGAAAAGGAATCTCTCGGCGGTGCACTTCTGGCAGCGCGGCATTCACTCATCCGGCCGATCCTTATCGGATCCGAGCCGCTCATCCGCCAAGCCGCCCACGACGCGGGCGAAGACATCGGCATGTACGAGATCATCGACATTCCCGACCATGTCGCCGCGGCAGGCAGGGCTGTCGAACTGGTGCATGAGGGTTACGCCGGGGCCATCATGAAGGGCCATTTGCACACGAGCGATCTGTTGCATGAGGTTCTGAAGAGCAAGGGCGGCTTGCGTACCAGCCGCCGCATGAGCCACGCCTTCGTGATGGATGTGCCGGGGCTCGATCATCCGCTGATCATCTCGGATGCGGCCATCAACATTACGCCGGACCTCGCGACCAAGGTGGACATTACCCAGAGCGCCATCGACGTGGCCCTGGCTCTCGGCATCCAGAAACCCAAGGTCGGCGTGTTGTCCGCGGTCGAGACGGTGAACCCTCAGATCCCCTCGACGCTGGATGCGGCGGCGCTGTCGAAGATGTCGGATCGCGGCCAGATCAAAGGCGGTGTCGTCGACGGCCCGCTCGCGATGGACAATGCCATGGACGCCGAAGCGGCCACGACCAAGGGCGTCACGGGCCTAGTCGCCGGCCATGCCGAGGTCCTCATCGTTCCCAATCTCGAGGCGGGCAACATGCTGGCGAAACAGCTCGCCTTCGTGTCCGGCGCCGAGGCCGCAGGCATTGCGCTCGGTGCCTCCGTACCCATCATCCTGACCAGCCGCGCCGACGGCGAGAAGGGCCGGCTCGCCTCTTGCGCCATCGCGGTGCTGTACCGGTTCTGGCAGGAGAACGGCGTCCCCGTCGGGTCACGCCTTGCGGAGGCAGCCGAGTAATGACCCATATCCTCACGCTCAACGCTGGATCGTCGTCCATCAAGTTCGCGCTGTTCGAGGCGGACAGTCTCGACGAGCGCGTGAGGGGACAGATCGAAGGTATCGGGACGAAACCGCATCTGAGCGCGCGGATCGCCGATGCAGAAATGACTGAGCAGGATCTCGACGCCGCCGAGGTCAGCGATCATGCCTCGGCACTGGTCGCGATCCTCGCGCTCATGGACGACCGGTTCTCCGGCGCCCAGGTGAAGGCTGTCGGGCATCGCATCGTCCATGGGGCCCCGACTACGGCTCGCCGGTGATCATCGACGAAGACCGCTTCGCCGCTCTCGAGAAACTGATCCCGCTGGCGCCGTTGCACCAGCCGCACAATCTATCCGGGGTGCGGGCCGCGCAGGCGGCGTTCCCGGAGGCGACGCAGGTTGCGTGTTTCGACACGGCGTTTCACCGGCAGCACCCGTGGGTGAACGACACCTATGCGTTGCCGTTGGAGTTCTATGAGGAAGGCGTCCGGCGCTACGGATTTCACGGCCTCTCCTATGAGTATGTGACGCGCGCGCTGCGGCAACTGGCGCCCATGCATGCCGCCGGGCGCGTGGTCGTCTCGCATCTCGGCAACGGCGCTTCGATGTGCGCCATCCAAGACGGACAGAGTGTCGGCTCCACGATGGGCTTCACCGCGCTCGACGGCCTGCCCATGGGGACGCGCTGCGGGCAGCTCGATCCCGGGGTCGTTCTCTATCTGATGGCCGAGAAAGGACTCTCGGCGGCGGAGATCGAGAACCTGCTCTACAAGCAGTCCGGGCTCAAGGGTCTGTCGGGAATCTCGAACGATATGCGTGTGCTGGAAGAGGCCGGGACGATCGAGGCCCGGCGCGCGATCGACTATTTCGTCTATCGCATTCGCCGCGAGCTCGGGGCCATGGTGGCGATCCTGTCAGGTCTCGACGCGCTCGTCTTCTGCGGCGGCATCGGCGAGAACGCCTGGCGCATTCGCGAACGCGTCTGCCAGGACTTCGGCTGGCTGGGCCTCGAACTAGACGAATCGCAGAACCGCGCCGGCGAGACGATCATCTCGTCCCAGCGGTCCCGTGTCCGCGTCTTCATCATCCGCACCAATGAAGAGTTGATGATCGCCTCCCACGCAGCCGAGAAGGCGCAAGAGGCCATCGCGTCGGCCGCGGCGGCCTGATCGTCTGCCGTGCCTGCGGCCAAGCCCCCGAAATTCCATCGCAAATTCCTATGACGATCTCGGGCCATTTGTGGCGCTCTCGACTATCTGGTTAACCCTATCCATGCTAAAAATGCCGGACGATTCAACGGGGTTTCACGAATGCGGCTTGGGTTAGGGTTTACGCGGCACCAGGGTTGCGCCCACGGTGCTCTGAAGGTTGGCGCCATCTGTGCCGTCCTCGCGGGCGGATTTGCCGTATCCGACGCACATGCTCAAGCAGCGCTGGTCGATGGCCCCGCGGGCGGCGAGACCGTTGTGCGGAAGAGCGTCGCCCTTGGCGCGGCTGCGATCATCCAGCCCAAATACGAAGGCTCGAACGAGCACGAAGTCATTCCCATCCCAATGATCATTCCCTCGTTTGTCGAGACCGAGGACACGCCGGACGGCATCTTCAAGGAAGTGCGCCAGCGCGTCACCTTCCGCGGGCTCGATGAAATCCGGATTCGCGCCTTTGGCGGCGACCATTTTCAGATCGGCGCGGTGACCGGTTACATCACAACGCGCGATCAAGACGACGGCGATCTTCTGAAAGGCCTCGGCGATGTCGAGGGCGGTCTCGTGCTTGGCGCGTACACGGCCTACACGCTCGGGGCCTTTACGTTCGATGCCGCGTATATCGATAAGGTCACGGGCGATTCCGCCGGTCCGCAATACCGGTTCGGCATCGAGACGGAGAAGCAACTGACGGATCGCCTGAAGGCTGGCGTCCGCGTCGGCACAACCTTTGCCAGCGCCGAATACATGCAGACCTATTTCGGCGTGACGCAGGCAGAGGCCAAACGCTCCAGGGCAGGCCTGCCGGTCTATAGACCGATGGCGGCATCAAAGACGTGTTCGTTTCCGTCGGCGGCACCTATGACATCAGTGACCGCTGGGTCTTGAAGGGCGGCGTGAATTATAGCCGGCTTCTGGACGAGGCCGCGGACAGCCCCGTCGTACAGACCCCCGATCAGGTGTCAGGGACCGTGGGTCTCGCCTATCGCTTCTACTGGGACCGTTAGGCCTGGCGTCTCGTTAGCCCAGGCGTCTCCGCTACTCGGCGGCCGACGGCATCCTCGAACCTCCACGCAGCGTACTGAAACCGCGGCCCGCAAGCGGATCCTTCGTGATGTCGCCGGAAATCGGCGACAGGCCCAGGACGTGGCGGAAGCGCTGAAGCATCTCCAGCGTATTCGGCGACATCTCCTCGATCGACCCCGGCACAAATTGGGCGACCTCGGCAGCCAGCTTCCGGTCTTCGGCGGTCTTGAGGAGATCCGGCAATGTCTGGATGGCCAACTCGCGCTCGAACTGAACCACCAGGGTCTGCTCGTCGATGATTTGCCGCCGCTGGTCGGTGCTGAGCGACCGGAAGGGTTCGTCCTGCGTGAGCACCGTGCCGGACCGTTCGAGCCGATCGCGGCGCACTTCGCCACGCGAATCCGCAAGCAGGATCAGCATACGGATCACAGCCTCGGCGAATCCGCCTTCCGACATGTGACGCAGAGCCGACTGAACTTCGGGGAGCGCCCGGAGCTCGGCCTCGTTCTTGAGCGTCCGTCCCAGGAGGTTGGGCGCACCGAACGTCGCCGCCCAAGGGGTCGACCACATCGAGAAGAACATGTTCTCGTACATCGCGTCGCGGACATCGCGCATGAAGTCGATGGACTGTTCGAAGAGCGCCGCAAACACTCTCTCCGTCTGAATGAACGGGTTGTCGGCGGCTGCCGGCTGCCGCTCTTCCTTGGCCTTCTCGGCGAGACTCGTAACGCCGGCCATCACAGGATTGTGGCCGGACACCAGCCCGCGCTGCAGCCGCAAGGGATGTAGCATCCGCGCGAGTTCGGCGATACCCGGATTGACTGCCGCCTTCACGAAAGGCCGCAAGCAAAGATCGTAGAGTTGCGCCTGAATCTCCGACATGCGGGCGACGGCCGCGAATGGCTGCTCGTCGTCGCGCTTGGCGTCCAGAGCGCGGAGTTGATCCAGCTTGCGTTCGTGGAAGCTCACCGTGAACTCACGGCCCTCGCCGTGACCCTGATAGTCATCGATCTTCATTTCGTAGAGGCCAGGCGGGAGCGACTCGATCGCTTCCATCGTGCCGGTCATCTCCGTGTGCTCGCGTTTGGCGATCTTCGAGGAGACGAAAATACCCAAATGGCCGACCTGGTCATGCACCATGTAGATGATGCGCTGGCCACGGATCCTAATTTCAGAGGTGTCCGCGTAGCTGTCCGCGATCCAATTCAACGCCTGCTGCGGCGGCGTGATGTTGTCGCCTTGGCTGGCGAACACGATGATCGGTGAACGGATGTTTTTCACATCGATGTGGCGCCCGGGCTCGAGCTGCGCTTCGTTCTTCGCGAGACGATTGCCGACGAAGAGCTGTTCGACGATCCAGTGAATCTCGGCCTCGTTGAGAAGGAAGAACCCGCCCCACCATTCTCGAATTCCAAGAAGCGCTCGCGGCCATGGTCGATGTCGCGATAGAGGTCGTAATACTTGCCGAAATAGTTGCGGCTCGGATTGAGCATCTCGAAGTTCTGCACCAGATGGGCGCCGTCGAACACACCGTCGCCCATGTCCGACCAGAACATCGGCTGCCACGTGCCGCCCAGAATGCCGCCGTTGTAGCGCATCGGGTATTTGCCGACCTCTCCGCCCCAGGTCGCAACGGGCGACCCGTTTAGAACGATCGGTCCGGTAAGGTCATGATTGGTCGCGGCAAGGAGAAGCGTTGCCCAACCGCCCTGGCAATTGCCGGTGACGACGGGCTTTGGGGATTGGGGATGGCGGCGTCCCACCTCGCGAACGAACTCGGCTTCCGCGCGCGTCACATCGGCAAGGGTCTGGCCGGGGATCGGCTCACGCCGGAACGCGACGAAATAGACCGGGTGGCCCTTCGCCAAGGCAACGCCGACCTGGCTGTCGGACTTGAAGCCGCCGATGCCGGCACCGTGACCCGCACGCGGATCGATGATCACGTAGGGCCGCGCGGTGGCGTCGATCTCGATGCCTTCGGGCGGCAAGATCTTCAGCAGCATGTAGTTGCAGGGATGACGCAGATCTGCGCCATCGAGCACGACCTCATAGTCGTAGGTCAGGACAGGGGGACACCCCGCCGCCTCGTGCTCCAAGAAGATGTCTCCGCGCTCGCGCATCGTGTCGAGGAACATAGCCCCGCGCTGCATGCTGTCGTTCACGTAAGCCTGCCAGGCCGCCGCGAGACCATCAAAGTCGGGATTTTCGGAGAAGCCCTTGGCGACATCCGACAGCGTGGCCAAGGAGGCCTTGAGACGTTCTTGATGCTCGTGGGAGATGCGCTCGGCGTGGCTCATCGCGCTGTGCATCAGAAAGGTCTGCGTCGTCTGGAGGCCCTCGGAGACTTGTGTCGCAGCCTCGACCCGCCGATTGAGCATCACGGCAGGCGATTCCGAGACCGCCTTCGCGACGGAGTCGAACATGGATTCAATAACGTCGTCGGAAGTCGGGCCGGTTTCGGCAACCGTATCGGTCATGTGACTGTGGACCTTTGATCTGCAGGTCTGCGTCTGTTCAAGCAGAGCTGTCGGAGCGTTGTAGCGTCTGTCGTAGAGAAAAACCTACGCGTATTGAATGACAGCCCTTTGAAGCGTGTCCACCCTGACCAATAAGGCCTTCGTCTTATTTGCCTAACATTCTAGGCCTTTCTGTCGCACCTGCAACCGAAAGCCCGGCGACACAGAGTCACTGTGCGTCAGCCGCCGGGAAGTGTCACCCTACTGACAACGCAAAATGGTTAAGCCAGCGGGGAAGAGCGTTCCGCTTGTCCGGGTGACGCAAGGGAACTTGATCAAGAGACCCGATCTTGGCCCGCAGCCCGGCCCCAGCGTAGCGTCTGAAAACATGGGGGCGTCAATGGCAATCGAGATTCGCAAGATCGGCGTGATCGGTGCGGGCACGATGGGGAACGGGATCGCGCAGACCTTCGCCGCGGCCGGTTACCCGGTGGTGATGCGCGACCTGAAACCCGAGTATGTCGACCGGGGGATGGCGACCGTCGCAAAGAGCCTCGACCGCCTTGTTTCCAAAGAGAAGATCAGCGGCGCCGACCGGGATGCGACGCTGGAACGGCTCACCGGGACGACCGAGCTGTCCGACTTGGCCGACTGCGATCTGGTGGTCGAAGCCATTCTCGAAGTTTTCGATCTCAAGGCCGGCCTTATCAAGGAGCTGGACGAGGTCTGCCGGGCGGACGCGATCCTCGCGACCAACACCTCGTCCATCTCTGTGACACGCATCGCGGCGGTGTCCAAGGACCCCTCGCGGGTGATCGGGATGCATTTCTTCAATCCTGTCCCGCTGATGATGCTTGTGGAGATCATCCGCGCGCTCCAGACGTCCGACGACGTCTGCGACGCGGTGACGGACATGGTCGCCAAGGTCGGCAAGGAGGCGAAGGTCTCCAAGGACAGCTACGGCTTCGTGGTCAACCGTGTGCTCATCCCCATGATCAACGAGGCGGTGAACTGCGTCGCCGAGGGCGTCGCCGCGCCGGAGGACGTCGACGACATGATGAAGCTCGGTGCCAACCACCCCATGGGCCCCTGGGCGCTGGCCGACCTGATCGGCCTCGATGTGTGTCTCAACATCATGGAGACGCTGTACAACGGCTTCGACGACCCGAAATACCGCCCGAGCCCGCTTCTGAAGCAGATGTGCGCCGCCGGCTATCTCGGCCGCAAATCCGGCAAGGGCTTCTTCGACTACGGCAGCTAGGGCCGGCTCAATCCGGCAGGTTCTTGGTTTTCGGGACGACCACGGCGAACATGTCCGCGAGTGCCGACAAGCTGGCTCCCTGAAGCTGCTCGGCAGGCATGGTCTCGCCCGTCGCCGGGTTTGCGAGATCTCGCGTCGCCGTGGCGCCCGCAACGACCGTATTGGCATAGCCCTTGTTGAAGGCCGACCGCGCGGTCGAACTCACGCACATATGGGTCATGAACCCCCCGTAGACGACATTGTCGACGCCGTGCTTCTTGAGCTCCCAATCGAGCTCCGTTTGCTCGAAGGCGGATGGGAATCTCTTGATAATGACCGTCTCGCCGTCGACCGGCGCCACCACATCGGCGATCTGGCCGATCGGCGCGCCAACGTCATAGGGCGTTCCTTCGCCCGCATCGTGCATGATGTGGATGACGGGGCGCCCCGCCTCGCGGAACCGCCGGAGAAGTTCGGCCGCTTCCTTGAGAGCCGGCTCGACGCCCTCGAGCTGCATGACGCCCTCGCGATAGGTCTGCTGGCAATCGATCAAGACAAGCGCGCTCGTCGAAATCGGCGCAGGGTCCGGGCTCATGCCGGTGAGATCGCGAAGTGTCGGGTTGGACATGCAGTTCCCTCCTACAATGCGTCGGCCGGTGCGCCGATCTTTCGGCAAGCATCCTAGCGCAGGCGGGCGGAAAAACAGAAGCGCCTATGAGGAGGGTGAATCCGGATTTTCCGGATCAACCGAAATTGCACGTGGAGGGGTGAGGAGAATGGTGCCGCAAGAGGGATTCGAACCCCCGACCTACGCATTACGAATGCGCCGCTCTACCGACTGAGCTATTGCGGCCCTTTTCAGTGTGGCCTCGTGCTTAATGCCATTGGCGCGCGGCGCAAGCGCGCCGCGATGCAGAATGAACGGTTCCGCAGCCCGAAGTCCGGGTCCGCGCCTCTAGCGGATGTGGGCGGAGCGCAACCGCTCCAGGGAGACTTCGCTCTCGTCTTCGGTGTCCGGCGCCACACCAGGATCGTCGGGCGCCCGCGGCGGGACGAGGATCGACGCGCTCGGCTTCTCGCCGGCGGCACCGTCACCCGTCTTGGCAGAGGAAGCGGATCTGGCTTGGGCTTCGGCTTTCTCCGGAGGGGTCTCCGACGTCACAGGCGCCGGCGCGGCTTGCGCGGACGGGCTGTCCTCGGGCCCTGCCGTGCCGGTTTCGCCGGACGGCGGCGGGGTGGACTGAGCCTCGGACACCGCAACTTCTTCCGCGGTGCCCTCGATCATGGATGGGCTTTCGGGCACCGGCTCGCCCAGTGCGGGCGGGGCCTCGTCCTGCAGGTCAGGCGCAGGCGCCGGATGGCTGTCGCGGCGCATGGCGCTCGCATCGCGCGGCGGCCCGGTCCATTCGTCGATCTGAAGCGTCTCGTCGGGTCGCCCGATGGCGTCCGCCGGTGCCTTCCATTCGAACGCGTCCACGACCCCGGTGACCGGGGACACCGGCAGCCAGCGGTCGGACACGTAGCCGTCGGCGATCCAGGCGCGGTCGCGCGGGGCGCGCAGCGCCCGGGCAAGCCATTCGCGCTCGCGGCCCTTGTCGCCGCTGCCGCCTTCGATCCGCGCCATCAGGGTGCAGATTCGGGCCGACGGCGCCTCCTCGAGGTACGGCTCCAGCGCCTCGCGCGCCCGATCCCACTCCTGGGCCTCCACGGCGGCCTGGGCAATGGCGACGGAGCCTTCCACGTCGTCCGGGGTCTGCTTAGCCAAATACTCGACGCGCTTCAGGCGATCCTTGGGCGATAGGCCGGGCTTGGCGAAGGCGTAGGCCACCGCGAGACTGGGATGCGGCGACAGCGTCCAGGTCCGCAAGATCTGCCGGGAGGCGGCGCGCACCTCGCCCTTGGAAGCAAGCAGGCGCCCTGCGATCTCGGCCGCCGGCACCAGCGACGGCGCCAGCCGCAAGGCCTCGTTCGCCAGGATCAGGGCCTTGCTGGGGTCGAAGGCCTCGGTCTCCCGCGCCTCGGCGGTCAGCAGCACTGCGCGGCGGCGGTTCGCGCTTTTCGAATCCACATGTCCGTTCTGGCGGGCGATCGCGAGCGTATTCAGCGCGCGATCCCAATCTCCGGACCGGGCCTGGAGATCGAACAGCGCATTGACGCCCCAGGCCAGCTTCGGATTGCGGTCGACCGCTTGCTGCGCGAGGACGAGCGCGGCCCCCTCGTCGCCCGCACGCTTGGCTTCGAGAAAGAGACCGCGCACGCCGAGCAGTTCCGTATCGTGGTTGTCGAGCATGCCCTCGAAGGTCCGCCGCGCGGCCGCATCATCTCCCTTGAGCTGTGCGGTCTGCGCCTTCAGGAGTGCCGTCAACGGTTCCTGCGGCAGGTTGCGCTGGGCGACGCCCGCATAGCGCTGCGCCTGGGCGCGGTCGCCAACCCCGATGGCAACGAGTCCACGCGACAGCGCGTCGAAGCCTTGCTTCTGCTTGCGCTGGCGCATATGCGCGGCAACAGCCGACGGCCGGGTCCAGATATAGCGCAGGATGGCCAAGACCAGGATCACGGCCACGACGAACACCGACAGGGACACAACGCCGACGAAGGCGCTCGTCTCGATCTGATAGCCCAGCCACTCCACCGAGATCGTGCCGGGCCGGTCGGCAAGCCAGGCAAGTCCCAGCGCCGCCGCGATGACGAAGAGCGTGAAAAAGAGGATGCGTGTCATCGGCTATTCTGTCTCGTCTGCCGCCGGGGGGACCACAATCTGAGGGGCGCCGTCACCTTCTGCCAAGGATACAAGTAGCGCCTCCTGCATGCGCTGCAAGGCCGTGTCCGCATCGAGGCGCGCGAGCGCATCGTCGATCCACGGTCCGAAGGTCTTGGCCTCCGGCCCCTTGAGCTTTTCAACTTCCATCAGGGTTTCCTGGAGATTCCCGGCTTGGAGCTTCGCGTCTGCGCGGGCCAGGATCGCATCCGGCCCCGTGCCGTCCGTCTGTTCCCCGATCCGGCGCACCTTGACGAGCGACTGGGCGCCGCCGAGGAGCCGGCCGAAAAGATCCTGCTCGGCTTCAGGCTGCGCGGCCAGCGCTTGCTCACGCAGCGCGGCAAACGAGGCGGCCAGCATCGGTACGGTCGGAATGCCGGTGTGCTCGTACTCGGCAAGGTCTTCGAGGTCGTTCGTGTCGGCCGACAGCGCGGTCATGGCGGCGAGTTCCGGCGCGAACGGGCGTCCGGAATTGACCGCATCGCGCAGGCCCGAATAGGCAATGGTGAGATTGGCTTTCCTGGTTTGGGCGTTCTCCTCATCGACCGCGCGCTCCAAAGACGGAAGCGTCGTCTCTATCTCGTTCAAGCGCCGTTGCAAGGCGGAGATCTCGGGCTTCAACTTTGGCCCGTCATCCGCGGACATCGTGGCCGTCGTCAATGCCTTGAGCTTGGCGTCGAGAGCGGAAACTTCCGACTTCAGATCCTCTACGGTTTTGCCGTCCGCGCCGGACGCCGTGGCGCCGGCCAAGGCCGACTGAACCTCTGTCTGGACCTTGCTCTGTATTTGACTGTCGAGACGCTGTTCGGCCTCCGCGACCTGCCGGCTGATCGCCGCGGCGTCAGCGACGGAACCGCCGTCCTTCGCCGCCTCGGCCATCGATTTGAGGCTCTGCTGCATCTCGGCCACCTGTGCCGCGAGTGTCTTGACCTCGGCCGGGTCGACGGCCGGCGTTGCCGCCTCTCCGGACGTGGACTCAAGCGTCGCCAGCCGGGACTGCAATGCCGCGAGAGCGTCGGCGTTGTCTGGGGTCTTCGGCGCAGACTCAAGAGCGGCGATCCTCGTCTCGATGGTCTCGATGCCTGGGTCTTGTTGAGGCGCGCCTACCGGCAAGTAGCCCCAGACCAAAGCCGCCAAGACCGCGAGCCCGCCGGCGAGCCCCGCCAAGGCATGGGTGAAGAGCGCGCCGATCCAGGTGAGAAATCTGCTGCCGAACGAGCGGTCGCTGGATACGGCCGCAGGCGCCGGCTGTGCCTCGTCGGCTTGCGCGTCGGACTCTCCATCCGCGTCGCCCGGCTCATCGCCATCGGCGCTGTGGTCGCCGGACTCCTCGTCGTCCGCCTCGGGTGCCGGCGCTTCGTCCGCGCTGGCGGAACCGGCCTCGAGCGCTCCCGCCGTCGTCTCTTCGGCCTGCGGCTCCCCGGCACTCGGTTCGACGGACACTTCCGTCGCCGTGCCCTCGATGGTCGGACGCGGACGCTTGTCCGCGGAATCGGATCCTGTGCCCCTCTCGTCGAAGGTACCGCTCATCGCATCATGACCTCTGCGCTGTCGCCAATGTGGCCGAACTCATGCGGCCGAAAATCGAACCGGCCCGTGATACGCATCGAAAGAACACTCACGCAGCGGACTCCACCAGCGCGATGAGATCCTCCTCACGCGCATATGGGGGAACGCGTGCTTCGACGCCCAAGGGCACGACGGCCTCTGCTATCGCCTTGGACAAGCAATAGCAAACGAGTCCCTTAACTTGTGTGACGAGGCCGTAGCGCTGGATGAGTCTGGCGAATGCGCGCGCGGTCCGCGGCGACAACAAGAGCACGCCGTCCACATCGCCCCGCTTGAGTTCCTCGACGATCTGCTCGCTCAGCTCCTCGACGGGGTGCGAGCGGTACAGGACGACCCGGCGCAACTCGAAGCCGTCTTCCTCGAGCGTGCCCTTCAGGTCGTAAGCCACCTTCTCCGCACCGATATGGAGCAGCGGACCGTGGTCGGGATGAACTTCCGTGCAGATGATCGGCGGCAGCCCCGCGCCCGTTCCGGGGCCGATGGTCACCTCGGTGAAGCCCAACTGCCGGGCCGCCCAGGCCGTCGCTTCGCCGACAGCGAATAGCGGCAGCTCGACCGCCTTGTCGCGTTCGGGATGGGTTCCGAGGGCGCGCAGCGCATTCCGGCTCGTAATGACGATCGCTTGCGCGCCGTTCAAATTCAGCGGGACGTCCTGGAGAAACTCGATCTCGAGCAGCGGGGCCCGGACAGGCTCATGCCCCAACGCGGTCAGCGTCTCCGCTTCCCTTGTCGCATCCGGTTCTGGCCTCGTTACGAGCAAGCGCATTCGGTCACATCACGTCAGCTTGTCGAGGAACGCGGAGCCGGCACGGCCGCGCAAGTCCTCGCCGGCCTGGCGGCCGATTGCTTCTGCCTCGGCGCCGGGTCCGGTCGTTTCAACCTCGTGCCACTCTGCGCCGTCCGGAGAGAGAATCAACCCGCGAAACCGGATTGTGTCGCCCTCTACCACCGCGAGCCCCGCGATAGGGGTCCGGCACGAGCCGTCCAGCTCGGCAAGAAACGCCCGTTCGCAGGTGACGGCGGTCTGCGTCGCCGCATCGTTCAGCGGCTGCAACAGGCGCGCGCGCTCAGCATCATCACAGCGTGCAACGACGCCAATCGCACCTTGTGCGACAGCCGGCAGCATGTCGCCCACTGAAAGCACCGACGTGGCCGCATCGGTGAGGCCGAGCCGGTCGAGGCCCGCTTTGGCCAAGAGCGTAGCATCCGCGACGCCCTCGGCGAGTTTTCGCAGGCGCGTCTGAACATTGCCGCGAAAGTCGACGACGCGCACGTCCGGGCGCGCCCGCTTGACCTGGGCGCCCCGGCGCAAGGAAGAGGTACCGACCACGGCGCCGGCAGGGAGCGCCGCCAAGGAGTCCGCGGATGGACTGAGAAAGCGTCGCGCACGCGCGCGCGGCAGGACGGCAGCAAGACACAAACCTTCGGGAAGCTGCGTCGGCAGGTCCTTCATGGAATGCACGGCGAGCGCGATATCGCCACGAAGAAGGGCTTCGTCGATTTCCTTCGTGAACAGCCCCTTGCCGCCGAAATCGGCCAGCGGCTTGTCTTGGATTCGGTCGCCGCTGGTGGTGATGACGCTCAGCGACGCCGCGCCGAGCTCCAGGCCGTGATGGGCCGCGAGCCTGTCGCGCACGTGCTCGGCCTGCCAGAGGGCTAGGGGGCTGCCTCGTGTACCGATGGGAAGTGATGCGGGCAAGCTGCGAAAAATCCTCGCATTAACAATGGGCTGCGCGGGCGACTCACGGAGGGGAGTACCCCATTATTGGACCGTTTCGCCAGCCCCTTCAATGTTCCCGGCGCAACGGCTAAGCCTCGAATGCCTCACGGCCACGACTGTCGCACCGCCTGCCTGTTGCGTATAACAATGCCGCCCGGCTCTGGGCAGAACAACGTTGAGGCGGAACTGAAGCCATGAGCGGCCTTCTCGCATTGCTCGACGACGTCGCCGCCATCGCCAAGATGGCCGCGGCGCAGGTCGACGACATCGCCGCGCATGCGGCGAAAGCCACGGGCAAGTCGGCGGGCGTGGTGGTGGACGATGCCGCCGTGACGCCGAAATACGTCACGGGTATCGCCGCAGCCCGCGAACTGCCCATGGTCGGCAAGATCGCCGCCGGGTCGATCGTGAGCAAGCTCGTGATCCTGTTGCCGGCGCTGCTCTTGCTTCAAGCGTTCGCGCCGTGGGTCATCGCACCGCTGCTGCTCCTCGGCGGCTGCTACCTCTGTTTCGAAGGCGCCGAGAAGATCTGGCATTGGATGCTCGGCCATCACGAGACCGAGCGCGACACGGAAAAGCCCGTCAGCGCCGCTCATCTCGAGGAGCAGCGGGTCAAGGGCGCGATCAAGACCGACTTCATCCTGTCGGCCGAAATCATGACCATCGCCTTGTCGACCATCGAGGTCGACAACCTCTGGACCCGCGCCGCGGTCTTGGCGGTCGTCGCGGTCGTGTTCACCATCATGGTCTATGGTGCCGTCGCGCTGCTCGTGAAGGTCGACGATATCGGCTTGCATATGAGCCAGGAGGCGTCGCTGAAGTTTCTTCGTTCCTTTGGGCGCGGTCTCGTCGTGGCAATGCCCACAGTCCTCAATGTCATCTCGGTTGTCGGCACGATCGCCATGCTCTGGGTCGGCGGCAGCATCGTCGAGCACAGCCTTCACACACTGCACGTCTCATGGCCGCACGACGCCACGGGCTGGATCGTGACGTCGCTGATCGGCGATGACGCGGGCGGTGCGCTCACCTGGATTGTCACCGCCACGGTGCATGCCATCTTCGGCTTCCTGCTCGGATCGATCCTGATCCCGGTCGTGACGGTACTGCTTATGCCGATCGGTGTGCTATTTCCGGAGAAATGAACCGGACACCGCTCACGCTCCTTGGTATCGAAACCAGCTGCGACGAGACCGCCGCCGCGGTCGTGCGTCTTCGCACCGATGGCTGCGGCGAGATTGTCGCCAACGTCGTCCGCGCCCAGCTCGACCTTCATGCCGCCTATGGCGGCGTCGTGCCGGAGATCGCCGCGCGCGCCCATGTGGACTTGCTGGAGCCCGCGATCAAACAGGCCATGGCGGAGGCCGCGCTCGACTTTGGCGACCTCGACGGCGTGGCCGCCGCCGCCGGTCCCGGCTTGATCGGTGGCGTCATTGTCGGCCTGACCACCGCGAAGGCCATCGCGCTCGGCTGCGGAAAGCCGTTCGTCGCGGTCAACCATCTGGAAGCCCATGCGCTCAGCCCCGGCCTGACGGACAATGTCCATCCGCCGTATCTGCTCCTGCTCGTCTCGGGCGGGCACACGCAGCTGGTCGTCGTGAACGATGTAGGCTCGTACACCCGGCTCGGCACCACGCTCGATGACGCCCTCGGCGAAGCCTTCGACAAGGCCGCCAAGCTGCTTGGGCTCGGCTATCCGGGCGGGCCGGACGTCGAGCGCTGGGCCGCGCGCGGGGCTCCCACCATTCCGCTGCCGCGCCCCATGATGGGGCGGCCGGAGCCGCATTTTTCGCTCGCCGGCCTCAAGACGGCGCTGCGCCAGGAGGCCATGGCCCGAGAACCTCTCAGCGAGCAGGATGTCGCCGATCTTTGCGCCAGTTTCCAGGAAGCTGTCGGCGATGTGGTCCGGGACCGCGTCACCCGGGGCATGGACCTGTTCGAGGACCTCGTCCCCCCAGACACGGCGCTGACGCTCGTCGCCGCGGGCGGTGTCGCGGCCAACGGGGCGCTCCGGGCCGCGCTCGGTGAGGTGGCGGCGGCGCGCGGCTACCGGCTGGTGGTACCGCCCCCGCATCTGTGCACGGACAACGCCGCCATGATCGCCTGGGCCGGCGCTCAGCGGCTGGCGCGCGGCCTCACGGACGATATGGGCACGCCAGCGCGCGCTCGCTGGCCACTCGACCCGGACGCGGCGCCGGCGCTCGGCGCTGGCGTGAAGGCCTAACGCCGCATTCGGCGCTTTTTCGTCCACGCGGAGAGCGAATCTGCGCTAAAACCGGTCGCCGTGACTGGCAGGCAGCTTCAGACGATCGGCATTGTGGGCGGCGGCGCGTGGGGAACGGCCCTCGCGACCGTGGCACGGCGTGCGGGCCGCGACGTGCTCTTGTGGGCCCACGAGCCCGAAACCGTCGCCGCGATCAATCAAACCCACGCCAATCCCACCTATCTGCCGGGCGTCGATCTCGACCCGGCCATCGAAGCGACGTCGCAACTGAGCGAGGTGGCGACCTGCGATGCGCTTCTGATCGTGAGCCCTGCGCAGCACCTGCGCGATATCCTCGGCGCCTTGCAGCCCTATACGCGGACCGGGCAACCGCTCGTCCTGTGTTGCAAGGGCATCGAGCAGTCGACCGGCCTGCTGATGTCGCAAGTGGCCGCCGACGTGATGCAGGGCGCGACGATCGCCGTTCTGTCCGGCCCGAGTTTTGCCGCGGAGGCCGCCCGCGAATTGCCCGTCGCCGTGACCCTTGCGACAGGCGCGGAAGATCTCGGGCGCGACCTCTCCCATGCGCTCCACGCGCCGGCCTTCCGCTGTTATTGGAGCGGCGACGTGGTCGGTGCGGAGATCGGCGGCGCCGTCAAGAATGTCTACGCCATCGCCGCCGGCATCGTCGTCGGTAAGGAACTCGGCAGCAGCGCCCAAGCCGGGCTCATCACCCGCAGCTTCGCGGAGATGGCGCGCTTCGGCGTGGCGATGGGCGCCGCGCTCGAAACGCTGATCGGCTTGTCGGGCCTGGGCGACCTCGTACTCACCTGCGGCAGCGAGCAGTCGCGCAACATGTCCCTCGGCATCGCCTTGGGCCGGGGCGCCACGACGGCGGAAGTCCTGTCGGAGCGCTTGTCCGTGACCGAGGGGGTGGCGACGGCGCAAGCCATGGTGGAGATCGCCCGGGCGCGGGGCATAGAGCTGCCCATCGCCGAGGCGGTCCATGCCATTGTAAGCGGCGAGATGGGTGTCGATGCTGCAATCGACGCCCTGCTCTCGCGCCCCTTACGCTCCGAGACCGAATGACGGAACAGCGCGCCGCGACAACGGCGCCGGATACATACTTGAGGGAGGCCTGAATGTATTTCGCGTTCATCTGCACCGACAAGCCGGACGGATTGCCCATCCGCAAGGCGCACCGCCCCGAACACCTGGCTTACCTCCAGGGATTGGGGGACGCCCTGAAATTTGCCGGTCCCTTCACGGCCGAGGACGGCGAGACCATGACCGGAAGCCTCGTCGTGATCGAAGCGCCCTCGCTCGCTGACGCCCAAGCGATCGCCGACAAGGATCCTTTCGCCAAGGCCGGCCTGTTCGCCTCGGTCGACATCCGCCCTTGGAAGTGGTCTCTCGGAAAGCCGGAAGAATAGGCGCGGAGGTTCGATGGCGTATTGGCTGATGAAGTCCGAACCCGGCACGTGGTCGTGGGAGGATCAAAAGAAAGAAGGCGCGAAGGGCGCCGAGTGGGACGGCGTGCGCAACTACCAGGCCCGCAACAACATGCGCGCGATGAAGAAAGGCGATCTCGCCTTCTTCTACCACTCGATCGGCGAGAAGGCGTGCGTGGGGATTGTCAAGGTCGTTGTCGAGGCGCACCCGGACTCGACGGACACCACGGGGAAATGGGAATGCGTAGACGTCGCCGCCGTCGAGGATCTCCCGAGGCCCGTGACGCTGGACGAGATCAAGGCCACGCCGACACTCGCCGACATGGTCCTCGTCAACAACTCGCGCTTGTCCGTGCAACCGGTGACTGCAGCCGAGTGGAAAGCCGTGTGCACACTGGCGGGGCTAGAGAATCCGCCGACGGCCTAGTGCTCTCGCCGCTTTTTCTGCGTTAAGGTCTTCCCGAACAAGACAGCCGCGATGGCTGCGGGGAGGTAAACATGGCATTCGCAGGGGCGAACTATTTGGCCGTCGTGGTCGCCGCGCTGGCGGGATTCGGTGTCGGCGCGATCTGGTACACGGTTTTCGGTAAGGCTTGGCTCGATGCGCTCGGCAAGACCAAGGACGAACTGAAAGCCGAAGGCGGCGCCAAAGCCGTGCCCTTCGTGATCGCGCTTGTCGCCAACTTGGTGATGGCGATCATGCTGTCCGGACTGATGGGACACCTCGGCAACGTTACGATCCGGGGCGGGCTCATCAGCGGCTTCTTCATTTGGATCGGCTTCGTCATCACGACCATGGGCGTCAACCACGCCTTCAGCGGCGCCAGCACCAAACTCACCGCCATAGACGGCGGCCATTGGCTCGCCGTGCTCTTGGTCATGGGCGCGATCATCGGCGCCTTCGGGGTCTAGGCTAACCCTCGGGGATTTAGACGAAAGTCGGTCAGACGAAAGGATGACCAACAGCCCCTTCTCCACCGCCCCGCATGGCGGCATAATGTCCCACACAAAACGCCGTTGAAGGCTACTCGCGTACCAGGGAGGAAACGGACCGATGTCCGAGCATAAGGTCTACAAACTCGACCCCGTCGAAGTGTCCGACGCGTGGAAAGAACACGCCTACATCGACAACGATAAATACCTCGCGCTCTACAAAGAGAGCGTCGAGGACCCGGACACCTTTTGGGGACGCGAAGGACAGCGCCTCGATTGGATCAAGCCCTACACGCGCGTCAAGAATTCGACGTTCGCGTACCCGGACGCTTCCATCAAATGGTTCGAGGACGGAACACTTAACGTCTCGGCGAACTGCACCGACCGGCACCTTGCGAAACGTGCAGACCAGACGGCCATTATTTGGGAGCCGGACGATCCGGAGACCCCTGCCCAGCACATCACCTACCGCGAGCTGCACGACAATGTTTGCCGTCTCGCCAACGTGCTGAAGGCGCAGGGCGTCAAGCGCGGCGATCGCGTCACGATCTATCTTCCGATGATTCCCGCCGCGGCCTACGCCATGCTGGCCTGTGCGCGCATCGGCGCCATCCACTCCATCGTGTTCGGCGGCTTCTCGCCGGATTCTCTCGCAGGCCGCGTCGAGGACTGCAAGTCGGCCGTGATCATCACCTCCGACGAAGGACGTCGCGGCGGGCGCAGCGTTCCGCTCAAGGCCAATGCCGACGCCGCCGCGGATAAGAGCGGTCATGTCGAGAAGATCCTGGTGGTGCGCCACACGGGCGGCGATATTCCGTGGACGGAGGGGCGGGATATTTGGCTGGACGAGGCGATGGCCGAAGCGAGCCCGGATTGTCCGCCGGAAGAGATGAACGCCGAGGACCCGCTATTTATTCTGTATACGTCCGGTTCGACCGGCGCGCCAAAGGGCGTCGTCCACTGCTCGGGCGGCTATCTCGTCTATACGTCGATGACCCACCAATACGTCTTCGACTATCACGACGGCGATGTCTATTGGTGCACGGCGGATGTGGGATGGGTCACCGGCCACAGCTATATCGTCTACGGACCGCTAGCGAACGGCGCGACCACCTTGATGTTTGAGGGCGTGCCCAACTACCCGGACGCCTCGCGGTTCTGGCAGGTCGTGGACAAACACAACGTCAGCATCTTCTACACCGCACCGACGGCAATTCGGGCGCTGATGGGCGCGGGCGACGACTATGTGAAGTCGACGAGCCGCAAGTCGCTGCGCTTGCTGGGCTCGGTGGGCGAACCGATCAACCCGGAAGCCTGGGAGTGGTACTATCACGTGATCGGAGAAATGCGCTGTCCCATCGTGGACACGTGGTGGCAGACCGAAACCGGCGGCGTGCTGATCACACCGCTGCCGGGCGCAACGAAGCTGAAGCCCGGCTCGGCGACGCGTCCGTTCTTTGGTGTGCAGCCCGCCCTGGTCGATTCGGAAGGCAGCATGATCGAGGGGCCGGGACAGGGCAATCTCGTCATCCTCGACTCGTGGCCCAGCATGATGCGCACGGTCTACGGCGACCATAAGCGCTTCGTCGACACGTATTTCTCCGCCTACAAGGGGATGTACTTCACCGGCGACGGCTGCCGGCGCGACGAGGACGACTATTACTGGATCACCGGGCGCGTGGACGACGTGATCAACGTCTCGGGCCACCGCATGGGAACGGCCGAGGTAGAATCGGCCCTCGTGGCTCATCCGAAAGTCTCCGAGGCGGCGGCCGTGGGCTTCCCTCACGACATCAAGGGGCAGGGCATCTATTGCTACGTGACCCTGATGGCCGGCGAGCACGAGATCGATACGCTCAAGAAGGAGCTGCGCGACTGGGTCCGCAATGAGATCGGCCCCATCGCCGCCCCGGACCACATCCAGTTTGCACCGGGACTGCCCAAGACGCGCTCCGGAAAGATCATGCGGCGCATCTTGCGGAAGATTGCCGAGGACGAGTACGGCAATCTGGGCGACACCTCCACGCTGGCGGATCCGACCGTCGTTTCTCATCTGATCGAGAACCGGCAGAACCGGCGCGTCAGCTAAAGGCCCGAAGGTCTCAATCGCAGCTATCTATCGGCCGGGCTCCCATGCCCGGCCGAACCGCGCTATGAACTTCGTAGGAGCCTCGTGCGGCGCGGGGCGGTTTCACGAGGATAGCGAATGGTCTGGATCATGCGGGTGCTGGTGGCTGTTGCCTTGGCCCTGGGGCTCGTGATCGTGATCGTGCTCCTGATCGGCAATGTGGGATCGGGGGACAGCGGCAGGGAGGTCACGGCGCTGACGGTTGGCAGCCGGACCGTCACGGTCGACGGCCATTACGAAACGCTCAGCCAGGAATCGATTGCGGACGGCGTGAAGATCATCGTGGAGGGCCACGAGATCATGGTCACCGCCGATCAGCTTTCGGTGGACGGCAAGGCCCAGGTTCTGGAGCCGGAAGAGAACGTCACCGTCACCGTGTCCAAGAACGGCAATATCAAGGTGAAGCTCGAGCCGGAAAGCTAGGGCCCCGCACACGACATTGGGGCCCCGCCGGGAGGCCCCAATCGCAACGCATCTTCGAATTTCAGAAGGCGCCGGCTCTAGCCGGACATCACCTTCGCGAACTGGGCCAGCATGGTGTTCCAGGCATCGCGCGTATCGCGGTCGAAGGACTTGTCGAGGGACCGCTCCAGCGTCCACACCAATGCGCGGGACATGGTGCGATAGTGACGCGCGCGAATGCCCATCTGCCGATGGCGGGTACCGAGCAATTTGAGCGTGGGTGCAAGGCCGTCTTCGTGGCCGAGCGAAATCATTGCGAGCTTGGCGCCGGCCGAGAATTTCCGGGCCTGCATCTCGACGGGACCGTCGAATTTCTTGCGAAGGCCGGGATCGAGGCGGAACAGCTTCAGGAAGAAGAGCTGAGCGACAAGGTCCAGAGCCGGCTCGAGGCGGAAAAAGCTGTTGAGAATCAAACGCTTTTGTTCCGTCGTCAGGTTTAGATCCTTGGACGCGGTGCTTCTCGCGCGGCGCGTGGATTTCTTGGGCGCAGCATCCGAAACGTGCAGTGCGGCTGGCATGTCGGGTTACTCCTTGAACTGAATTTTCGACAGAATGCGCAAACCGGATTGATGAAGCGTTAAGGTAAGCGCGATCTTAAGTCGGCGACGCCGCGCAGGCGCAGCCGACCTCGATTTTCAACGCCCGCTCAAGCCCTTGCGCCGGGCCAATCCGCTCCCAACATATAAGAAGCCGCTGATTTCCGCGGTTTTTCGGACAGTCTACGGAGGCCACACCGTCCATGAGTTACATGCGCACCGCGATTCTGCTCGCAGCGCTCACCGCCCTCTTCATGGGAATCGGATACCTGCTCGGCGGGCAGACCGGCATGATCATCGCGCTCGTCATGGCGGGCGGCATGAACCTGTTCGCCTATTGGAACTCGGACAAAGCCGTGCTGCGCATGTATGGCGCGCATTTGGTGGACCCGAATAGCGGCCGCGATGCTCGCGACCTGTACGACATGGTGGCCGGGCTCGCCCGTAATGCGAACCTGCCCATGCCTAAAGTCTACGTGATGGACAATCCCCAGCCGAACGCGTTCGCCACGGGCCGCAATCCGGAGAACGCGGCGGTGGCGGTGACGACCGGCCTGATGCAAACCGTGACCCGCGAGGAGCTGGCCGGGGTCATTGCCCACGAGCTCGCCCATATTCGCCATCACGACACGCTGCTGATGACGATCACGGCGACCATCGCGGGTGCGATCTCCATGCTCGCGAACTTCGCCATGTTCTTCGGCGGCAATCGCGACAACAACCACATGGGCTTCATTGGAACGCTTGCCCTGATGATCCTCGGACCCATGGCGGCGGGTCTTGTGCAAATGGCGATCAGCCGGACGCGCGAATACGAAGCCGACAAGGGCGGCGCCGAAATCTGCGGCCATCCGCTGTGGCTCGCGTCCGCGCTGCAGAAGATCGCCGGGGGTGCGGCTCGGATCCCGAACGAAGAGGCGGAAGAGAACCCCGCCTCCGCACACCTGTTCATCGTCAATCCGCTGCACGGTCTCCGTCTCGACAGGATGTTCGCGACGCACCCGCCCATGGAGGAGCGTGTGGCGAGGCTGAAAGCCATGTCGCAAACCCTGGGGTCCGGAGGCGGGACCGCCGCCGCCGACTCCGGGCCCTGGTCAGGAAGCGTGCCCCAAAGCCCGCGCGCGCGCGCGTCCATGGGGATAGGAACGGGCTCGGCATGGAGCAGATTTGACTTCGGCGCCGAGCGCCGCAAGACCAAGAGCCCGCCCGCGGGCCGCCGATCTCCCCTAGACTCTTAGAAACCGAAGCACCTTGGAGACAACGCGATGAAGACCACCCCTCGGAACAAGACCCTTTCGCCTACGCGCGACCACCAGGTTGGGCTGCCTGCCCGCCGTGCGGCCGCGGACCTGCTCGACGCCGTGCTGCAAAAACACCAGGCCCTGGACGATGTGCTCGGACGGGTTCGCAATGGCGCCCTGTTCGATCTGCCCACGCGGGACCGGGCGCTCGCCCGGGCGATCGTCGGCACGTCGTTGCGCCGCAAGGGCCAGATAGATCGCGTGCTGGAGACGTTTCTGGAAAAAGGCCTGCCCGCCAAGGCAGGCACGCTCTATCCGATCCTGCTCTCCGGCGCGGCGCAGATCCTCTTCATGAACGTGCCGCCCCATGCGGCCATCGATCTCGCCGTGCGCCTGGCAAAATGGGACCCGCGCGCCAAGCGCTACGACAAGCTGGTCAACGCCGTGCTGCGCCGCGTGTCCGAGAAAGGCGCCGGCATCGCGGACACTCTCGACCCGGCGAGGGTGAACACGCCGGACTGGCTGTGGGAGCGCTGGGTCCGCGCCTGGGGCGAGGACCGGACAAGCGCCATCGCCGAGACGCAGCTGATCGAGCCGCCGCTCGACCTCACCGTGAAAAGCGATCCAGATCTGTGGGCCGACAAGCTCGGCGGCCGCGTGCTGCCCACCGGCAGCGTGCGTCTGATCCCGCGCGGGCGCATCGAGGAGCTCCCTGGCTTCGACGAAGGCGCCTGGTGGGTGCAGGACGCCGCAGCTTCCATTCCGGCGCAGTTGCTGGGTGACGTTGCGGGGAAGCGCGTCGCCGACCTGTGCGCGGCTCCCGGCGGCAAGACCGCCCAACTCGTCGCCAAGGGCGCGCTCGTGACCGCCGTCGACCTCTCCAAGAACCGACTGGCGCGCCTCGAGGAGAACCTCACCCGCCTTGGCCTTACTGCCGAGACGGTCACCGCCGACGCCACCCAATGGCAGCCGGATGCCCCGTTCGACGCAGTCTTGCTCGATGCGCCCTGCTCGTCGACCGGCACGATCCGCCGTCATCCCGACGTGCCCTATCTCAAGTCCGACAAAGACATTGCGGAACTGGCGGCGCTCCAGACCCGGCTGCTCGACAATGCGGTGCGCCTGTTGAAGCCGGGCGGCACCCTCGTCTACTCGACCTGCTCGCTCGAGCCGGAAGAGGGCGAAGCCAGGTCGCAGCGCTCCTCGCCCGGAACGATTCGCTCCGTATCGAGCCAATGCGGGCCGACGAACCGCTTGGCAATACGGAGTGGGCGCAGTCCTCCGGCGTGCTGCGGACGTTCCCCTTCCAACTCCAACTCGACAGTCCCGAATGGAGCGGCATGGACGGGTTCTTCGCGGCCCGGGTAGTCGCCGCCGGCTAGGGAAGAAAGTGTTGAGCCACTTGCCCTTGGGGTGCTGCTGCACGACAATGCGCCGAGCTTGGTCTACAAGCGGCGGGGGAGAGCGTGGCGCCTGTTTTGCGTGCTGCAGCTCGGATGGAGAACGATCCTAATGGTGGGCGATCAGGCCTTCGAGCGCGAGTCCGGCGCTCAAGAGGTGAAGCTTGGCGGGCCAAGTGCGTTGCGACGCATGATGCTGTCCGGGCTCGCGGCCGTCAGCTACCCCGGTTCGCAGGCCGAGCAACTGCTTCTCGCCCCCCAGGAACTGCGGACCGCCGATCCGAGCTTCGCGACGGAGATCTACAACGGCCATTTCGGACTGGCCGGAAAGCTGGCCGATATCGGCGCGCAATCGCCTTTCGAAATCAATCCGCCGTCGGCGAGCTGGGCGCGGGAGCTCTACGGTTTCGGCTGGCTCCGGCATTTGCGAGCGGCGGATTCCGAACTGTCCCGCGAACAAGCCAAGACGCTGGTTCACGATTTCATCCGCCTGCGCCGTCAGGTGCCGTCGCTTGCGTGGCAGCCGGAGATCGTCGCCCGGCGGGTGATCTCCTGGCTCTCGAACTCGGTCCTGGTGCTGGCCGCTGACGAGCCGGAGGCCTACGAATCGTTTCTGAAGGAGCTTACCGCTCAGCTGCGCTATCTCTCGGCGGGCTATCGCGACGCGCCCGACGGTGTGCCGCGGCTCCTGTCGCTGACGGCGCTCCTCTACGGCGGGCTATGCATCGCCGACCAGAAGCCGGTGGTCGACCGCTACACCAAGCCGTTCTGCCGTGAGCTAGACCGGCAAATCTTACCCGATGGCGGCCATATCTCCCGCAATCCGGAGGCGCTCATCGAGCTGCTGCTGGACCTCCTGCCTTTGCGACAATGCTTCGTGGCCCGCGACCGCACCCCTCCGAAGGAACTCACCGACGCGGTTGACCGCATCATGCCGATGCTGCGCTTCTTCCGGCTGGGCGACGGATCGATGGCCCGGTTCAACGGCGCGGGTCCCACACCCACCGACGCGCTGGCCACCGTGCGCGCCTATGACGATATCGACGGGGCGCCGGTGCGCTCCGCGGCGAATTCCGGCTATGTCCGCGTCGAGGCCGGGTCGACCCTCATTCTGTGCGATCTCGGGCCGCCGCCCGCGACGTCTCTCACGCGCCAAGCCCATGCGGGCTTCCTGTCCTTCGAGATGAGCTCGGGAGACGCGCCCATGATCATCAATTGCGGCGCGCCGACACCCGAGTTCGACGAATGGCGCCTCTATTCGCGGACAACGCCGGCCCATTCGACGCTCAGCCTCGAGGACGACTCCCTGGCGGAGTTCGAACTGGCGAGCGAAGACGCCGAACCGGAGACCGATGCCGCCTTGATCGGGCCGCTCAATCCGCAAGGCGCCTTTTCCGACCAGGGTGAGGGCGGGAATTTGCGCATCAAGGGTTCTCACGACGGCTATGTGGAGCGCTACGGAGTCAGCCATGCCCGGCAGATTCTGATCGCCCCGGACGGCAATCTGATCTCGAGCGAAGACAAGCTTTCGACGCGCGGCCTGAAGAGCCCGGATGTGCTCATAGCCGGGGCGTACGCCGTGCGGTTTCACCTGCACCCCTCCGTCAAGGCCCAGACCATGGGCGACGGCATGTCGGCGGTGCTGGTCTTGCGCAACGGCGAGACGTGGCGGCTCACCGCCAACGCCGAGGAGATGAGCATCGAGGAAAGCGTGCTTCTCGCCGATCCCCGCGGGCCGCAAGTGACCTCGCAGATCGTGCTCAGCGGCATGATGGGCGACGCGCGCGAAGTGCGCATCGTCTGGAACCTCGAAAAGACGGGTGACGAGGCTGCTCCGCACGCGCTCGTGGATCCCAACGACCCGCCCGACAATCGTTCGAACGACAGCTAGACCATGCCGACACGTAAGATCAGAAGAGCGGTGCTTTCGGTCAGCGACAAGACCGGACTCGTCGAGTTCGCCCAGGCGCTCGCCAAATACGACGTGGCGCTGGTGTCCACGGGGGGCACGGCGCGAGCCCTGCGCGAGGCCGGGCTGGACGTGGCCGACGTCGCCGAGGTCACGGGCAGCCCCGAGATGATGGACGGACGCGTGAAAACGCTGCATCCGAAGATCCACGGCGGGCTCTTGGCCATGCGCGACAACGCCGAGCACGTGGGCGCCATGGACACGCACGGCATTCCGCCGATCGATCTCCTGGTGGTCAATCTCTATCCGTTCGAGGCGACGGTGGCGGGCGGCGCGGACTTCGGCACCGCCATCGAGAACATCGACATCGGCGGTCCGGCGATGATCCGGGCGGCGGCCAAGAACCATGACGGCGTCGCGGTCGTCGTCGATCCGGACGACTACGATCAAGTGTTGGAAGAGATCGCGACTCACGAAGGCTGCACAACGGGCGCCACGCGGCGGCATCTCGCGGCCAAGGCCTTTGCGCACACCGGCGCCTATGATGGGGCAATCGCGACCTGGTTCGCCGGCGAGTTGGGCGTGACAGCACCGCACAAGCGCGTTTTCGCGGGCACGCGCGAAGCCAAGCTGCGCTACGGAGACAACCCGCACCAATGGGCGGCGTTCTACAAGACCGCCGAGCAGCGCCCTGGCATCGCCACCGCCGAACAGGTGCAGGGCAAGGAACTCTCCTACAACAATCTCAACGACACGGACGCCGCCTTCGAACTCGTGGCGGAGTTCGATCCGAACAGCTCCGCCGCCGTCGCGATCATCAAACATGCAAATCCGTGCGGCGTCGCGCTCGGGGCGACCCTTGCGGATGCCTATGCGAAGGCGTTCGCCTGCGACAGCGTCAGCGCATTCGGCGGCATCGTAGCCCTCAACGGCACGCTCGACGCCGAGGCGGCCGAAGAGATCGTCAAGATCTTCACCGAAGTGATCATCGCGCCCGATGCGACCGACGCCGCCAAGGAACTCATCGCCGCCAAGAAGAATTTGCGGCTCCTGCTGACCGGCGGTCTGCCCGATCCACGCGCCGACGGCATCACCGTGCGCTCGCTGGCCGGCGGCCTCCTGGTTCAGTCCCGGGACAACCAATTGGTTGATCAGCACGCGCTGAAGGTCGTGACCAAGCGTAAGCCTTCCGAGCAGGAGCTCGCCGATCTGGTTTTCGCCTTCACCGTCGCCAAGCATGTGAAGTCGAACACGATCGTCTACGCCAAGGACGGCGCGACCGTCGGGATCGGCGCGGGCCAGATGAGCCGCGTGGATTCGGCGCGCATCGCCGCGCGCAAGGCCCAGGACGCAGCCGAGGCGCTGGGGCTGCCGCAACCGCTCACGATCGGATCCGTGGCCGCGTCGGACGCCTTCTTCCCCTTCGCGGATGGCCTTCAGGTGGTGGCGGAAGCCGGCGCGACGGCGGTGATCCAGCCCGGCGGCTCCATGCGCGACGAGGAAGTCATTGCCGCGGCCGATGAGGCGGGCCTCGCCATGATCTTCACCGGCATGCGCCACTTTCGGCACTAGCGCCCAAAACGCAAAAAGGCCTCCCCGAAGGGAGGCCTCTTCGTCAGCTCTTGTTGGCCGTTCGCCTAGAGCCCGTCCGGATAGACCGGGCTGGGGCTGGTTCGGCGACGGCGGCTCGCCCTTGTGCGGTAGCTTGGGCGCATCTTCCGACACGGTCGGCGGCACGACGATCGTCGCGGCCTCTTCGTCGACAACGACGGTGTTGCCTTCCGGTGTCGTCATCACCTCTTCGGCTTCCTCGACAACGACGGCAGGCGCCTCGTCCGCGCTCTCCGACATGTCGTCGGCAGCGTCTTCCGGATAGACCGGCTGCGGCTGGTTCGGTGACGGCGGTTCGCCCGTGTGCGGCAGGTTCGGCGCATCCTCGGATACGGTGGGCGGCACGACGATCACGCCCTCCATGACCTCTTCTTCGACGACGGAAGCCGGTTCGTCCGCCTCGCGGAGCCTCGTCAGGCGCGGCTTCGGACTGGTCCGGAACGACAGGCTGCGGCTGGTTCGGCGACGGCGGCTCGCCCTTGTGCGGCAGCTTCGGCGCATCTTCCGACACGGTTGGCGGCACGACCATGGTTTCCCCGCTCGTCGTGTCCTCGGCGGCAGCCGGCTCTTCCTCGGCAGGTGCGGCCTCTTCCTCGGTTGCGGCCGGCTCCTCCTCGGCGGGAGCCATCTCCTCCTCGGCCGGAGCCATCTCCTCCTCGGCCGGAGCCGCCTCGTCCTCTGCAGCAGCTTCCGGTGCCGCCTCCTCGGTGGCGGCTGGCGCCACGTCCTTCTCGGTCGTCTCGTCCTTCGGTTTTTCGCAAGCAGCGAGCAATATCGCCGCCAGCAAAGCACCACCCAAACCCACGTATTTCATGATCGCCCCCCGATCCATCGATTGCGCGCGAATTTCCATCCTTAGGTACTCAGCGAAGCGTAGCGCGAAAAGCCACGTATTTCTACGGTTTGCGTGGATGGCTCTCAAACGCCGGTGACGATGAGGGACTGACGTGTGCTGGGTGTGACGCTTGGATCGGTCCGGCCTATCGCGATCCGGCGCACCGCAGGCCCGCTCAGCGCGATGAACGGACCGGCAGAAGAAGCAGGAGCCCAACGATCAGGAACACGAGACTGATCGAGATTCCAAGGCGCTGGCTGTCCGTCAGCGTTGTCACGATGCCGATGGCGAGCGGCGCGGCGAAGGCCGTGACTTTTCCCGAGAAGGAGAAGAAGCCGAAGAACTCGGTGGTCTGGGCGGGCGGGCAGATGCGGGCCAGCAGGGTGCGGCTCGAAGCCTGAATCGGCCCCAGGGCAATGCCGATGAGAAGCGCGAAGGAGAGCAGAACCCGTTCGCCGGTGGAGGCAAACAGCCCGCCGCCGTCCACCTTTTCCGTCACGGGCACGAAGAAGAAGATCTCGTCCGGATCGACGGACAGGACACCGAGCGAGCCCACGATGAAGATCAGGAGGCCGGCGACGATGACGCGCTTCGAGCCGACATTGTCGTCCACGAGACCGCCGAGGCCCGCGCCGAAGAAGGCCGCGACCGTCAGGATGATCCCGAACAGGCCAAGCTCGGTGACGCCCCAGCCGAACACACTGGCCGCGTAGATGGCGCCGAAGGAAAACACGGCGGCACACCCGTCCGCGTAGAGCATGCGCGCAAGCAGGAAGAGCGCGACGTTCCGGTGCGCCCGCAACAGCTCCCGCAAGGACTGGAGCAGCCGGCCGAGACCTTCCCGCACGGGATTGACGGCCGCCGGCGTGCTGCGCCGATCCGGCGTGAACAGGAACATCGGCAGGACGAACACGAGATACCAGAGCGCCGAGAAGGGCCCGACAAGCCGGTCGCCTTCGCGCGTGGCGGTATCGAGAGCGAGGATAGGGTCCAAGCCGAACAGCGTCTTGCCCGTGTGCGGGCTCGTCACCAGGAGGCCGGCGACAAGGGCTAGGCTCACCAGGCCGCCGGCATAGCCCACCGCCCAGGCAAGGCCCGAGAGCCGACCCAAGCGCCGTGCCGAGACAAGCCCCGGCATCATGGCGTTGTTGAACTGCGTGGCCAGTTCCACGCCGAGCGTGGCAATTCCGAAAGAGACGAGCACCAAGGGCACGGCCGCGGTCGATCCCGGCACGGCGAACCACAGACCGCCGAGACCAATGATCAACATGGCCGAGAACACCCCGATCCACGGCTTGCGGCGCAACCCCGCATCGACGATCGCGCCGAGAACCGGCGCAAGCACGGCGGTCAGCAGCTGTGCGGCGCTCGTCGCGAACGCCCAGAGCGATTGGGCATGAGCCGGATCGCTCATGAAGCCATTCACGAAATAGGGCGCGAACAGAAAGGTGACGACGAGGGTGTAATAGGGCTGGGTGGCCCAGTCGAACAGGGCCCATCCCACCACGCCGCGTTTGCCGACAGGCTGCGCGGCGTCAGACATAGCGCTCGGCATCGAGCACGATCAGATGGTTCGGCAGTTCGTCTTCGCCCAGCGGCCCGGGCGGAAAATGTTCGGCCAGGATATCGCCACACCGCTCCGCCGCCGCGATCAGGCCTTGGACGCGGTCCCCCCGGCCAATCTTCGCCGTGAGGTCCGCGATCAGATCGTCCCAGACATTCTGCGGCACCTTCTCGTAGATCCCGTTGTCGGCGATCACCTCCGCGTAGCGTTCCGCGTCGGAGACGTAGACGAGGACGCCGGTGCGTCCCTTGGTGGTGTGAAGGTTCTGGGCCAGAAATTGCTGAAGCGCCCGTAAGTGCGCCCGGCGCCGCTTCAGTCGCCCCGGCGCGAGCGCCACCCGGACCGGCGGCCACTGGACCAACAGCACCCCGGCGGCGAAGACCGCGAGCTGGG
Source organism: Methyloceanibacter stevinii (assembly GCF_001723355.1). Taxonomy (NCBI): domain Bacteria; kingdom Pseudomonadati; phylum Pseudomonadota; class Alphaproteobacteria; order Hyphomicrobiales; family Hyphomicrobiaceae; genus Methyloceanibacter; species Methyloceanibacter stevinii. The sequence continues at coordinate 426,119 of NZ_LPWE01000010.1, forward strand.
TCAGATACACATACTCGATGGGCCACTTCGTCAGGTGGATGAAGGGCAACGGCACGGCGAGCGCCAGAAGCGCAGCGCACAACAGCGCGAAGAAGTAATAGCCCGACGAGGACTCCGCCACGACGATCACGATCTCGCCGCTGGTCTTGAGTTCGGCACGCGCGATCGCGGAAACCGCCTCGTGTTCAGCTGGGGTGAAGGGCTTCATCGCCTGTGGTCTTTCGCGCGGAGCGCCTCGATCGCACCCCGGCACACTATGGCGATAATCGCCGGGTTTGGAACCGGCAATGTCGCCGGTGAAGAAAGCCTGCCGCGCTACCAGCTGCCCGAGGAACCGCCGCCGCCAAAGCCGCCTCCCCCGCCAGAGAAGCCGCCACCGCCGCTGCTCCAACCGCCGCCCGAATACCCGCCACCGGAACGTCCGCCACGGCTGCCGCCCGGCGCGACGATTACGCCTTTGCTCGACAGGTACATGATCAGCACGAAGATCGCGATGTAGAACAGGATGGTGAACCAGTCGATGGGCACCTCATCCGCGTCGCGGCGAACATTAGCTCGCCGTTCCAGCTCGGCGGTGTCGCCTGTGAGCGCGAGGCCGATATCCTCGACGCCGGTCTTGATGCCGCCCGGAAAGTCGCCGCTGCGGAAGCGGGGTAGGATCGCATTGTCGATGATCACCCGGGACAGGGCGTCCGTGAGGATGGGCTCGAGCCCGTAGCCGACTTCGATACGCACTTTGCGCTCGTTCGGCGCGACGATCAGGAGGACGCCGTTGTCGAGCTCCTTCGTGCCGATGCCCCAATGGCGGCCGAGCTGATAGCCGAAATCTTCGATCGTGTAGCCCTGCAACGAGGGCAGCGTGACCACGACCAACTGATCCGAACTTTTTTCTTCGAGCTGCTTGAGTTTCTCCGTCAGCGCCTGCTCGTCGGCAGGGCTCAGGAGATCGGCGTCGTCGACGACGCGTCCCGTGAGCGCGGGGAACTCGGGCTCCGCCTGGGCGCTCGGAAGCAAAACGGCCAGACAAAAGACTAGTGTCAGCGCGCCCAGGAGACCGTGAAGGATCGCCCGGCTGTGCGAAATTCCAGCCATGAAGCCCTCGCGTTGACGGATCGGCCCGCTAGAACTCGACCTTCGGCGTCTCCATCGCATCCTGGGACACGGAGAAGTTCTGCATCGGCTTCAGATCCGAATACAGGAACATGTGCCATAGCCGTCCGGGGAAGGTCCGCAGTTCGGTGTTGTAGTCCCGAACCGCCGCGATGTAGTCGCGCCGCGCGATGGCGATCCTGTTCTCCGTTCCTTCGAGCTGCGACTGCAGCGCCAGGAAGTTCTGGTTCGACTTGAGGTCGGGGTAACGCTCGACGGTGACGAGCAGGCGGCCCAGCGCGCCGGACAAGTTGTTCTGGGCCTCCTGGAACTTGTCGAAGGCTTCCTTGTTCGTGAGGATGTCTTTCGGGATCTGGACCTGCGTTGGCTTGGCCCGCGCTTCGATCACCTCCGTCAGGACCTTGCTTTCCTGCTCGGCGAAGCCTTTCACGGTCTCGACCAGGTTCGGAATGAGATCGGCGCGTCGCTGATACTGGTTGAGCACTTCGCTCCACGCGGCTTGTGCACGCTCATCCAGCGTCGGGATGGTGTTGATGCCGCAACCGGCCAGCATCGCCGCCACCAGCGACAGGAGTCCGATCCGGCCGACGGGCCCGTTCCAAATCCGCGCCAAGGCCTGCATGACGATGTCCTTTCGAGCGATCCCTCTGCAGACTCGTGTAGTGGCAGCCCCGGAGGCTGACAAGCAGTTTCGCGGCGCCGATTCGCAGATCACAAGGCGTCGCGCCCGGTTTTGGTGTTGCGCGAATGAGACAGCGGGCAACTTTCTGTTGTTGCGGGGCCCGTAAGGGCGCAGGTGTCTCTTCCCTTTTTGCAGCGCACACACAAACTAACTGTGCGTCAGGTCAACGTTTTTTCCACAAGGGTGGGCGAGGAACTTCCGTTCGACACGCTTTGGTGGGCGTTAGCCAATCCGAAGGCTTTGCTAGTCAAACTGCAAGGCCTCTTTTAGGCTGATTCGGTAGTCGTTTTGGGGGCTCTTAATGGGTGCAGTAGCGGTGTTGCGTAGGCGTAAGACCTGGAACAGACGGGCAGGCGCCAAGATGCGGACCCTTATGAGATTATCGAGCGTTTCCAGCGCTGCGCTGTTTGCGGCGGCCCTTTGGGCTGCGCCGGCCGCAGCCGAGGAAACCGCAACCGGCAACGCCGACGATCCGATGACCATCGTCGTGTCGCTGCCGAACCAGAGAGCGACGATCTTCCGCGGCACGTCGGTGGTCACGACCACGGCCGTGTCGACCGGCAAGCGCGGCCATTCGACCAAGGCCGGCGTCTACAGCATCCTCGAGAAGCGTCGCCGTCACTACTCGAACCTCTACAACGGCGCGCCCATGCCTTGGATGCAGCGCCTGACCTGGTCCGGCACTGCCCTGCACGCGGGTGTCGTGCCCGGCTACCCGGCCTCTCACGGCTGCATCCGGCTGCCCTATTCCTTCGCGCCCAAGCTGTTCTCCATGACGCAAGTCGGCGCGCAGGTCGTCGTTGCGCACAGCGCGGTCGAGCCGAAGCCGATCTCGCATCCGGCGCTGTTCCAGCCGCTCCCGCCGCCAATGCCGCCGGAGCTCCTGACGCAGACCGCACCGGCCGCCAAGCCCATGCGCAAGTCGAGCAACGAGACGGCGCCCGAGCGGCCGTTCCGTTTGCCGGTTATCTTCGCCAAGGCCACCGCCGTCACGCCGAAGCCCACGGCCGGCAAGGCCTCCGCGAAGCTGGCGTTGGCTCCGGAAACCACGGGCTCGATCCCGCAGACAGAGACAGAGAGCCCCAAGACGCCGCACAGCCTGGACGACACGACTCGTCATGCGATCGACCCGAGCGCTGCTCCGTTCGTGGGCAGCGGCGCCCATGCGGTTGCCGCCAAGAGCCCGGCCAACGTTGGTGACGAAACGGCTTATGACGATCTGTCCGGTGAAAAAATTGCCGCCGTCGAGACCTCCGACGACTTCATGAAGCATCAGGATCGTCTGCTGGACCGCGAGGGGCCGAAGGGCCAGGACCGCCTGGCACCCGTGGACAAGACGGCAGCTTCCGACGAACCGGCCGCCGGTGCAAAGGACGTGCAGCCCCAGGCGGAAGACAGCGACCCGATCGCGGAACTCGTGAGCGAAACGGCATCGCAGAGCATGCCCGCGAAAGACTCGTCGCCGACCGTGACCGCCGACACGTTGGAGGCCACAGCACAGCAGCCCGTGACGGTGGCTCTTTCCGTCCTTGGCCTCAATGATCATCCGCCGCTTCCGCTGGAGCGGCCGTCCGCGATGATGTCGCGTTTGAAGGCCGGCGCCCGCTCCGCTGCGGTCGAAGCCGCCGATCCGATCTCTCAGGAGCCCCTGCGTATTCTCGTGACACGCCGGACGACGCGCGACCGTACGGTCGACGTTCAGTACATGCTGTCCGACATGGGCTATCTGGCGCCCCAGAACTTCGACGGCACGCGCGGGTCGGCAACGATCCGGGCTCTCAAGGCGTTCCAAAAAGACAACGAGATGCCCGTCTCAGGCGCGTTCACCGACGACGTCATCAAGAAGATCTACGAAGTGGCCGGCAAGGAAGAACCCGCGGAGGGGCAGCTTTTCGTTCGGCAAAAATTTGCGGGCGTGTTCTCGACGCCGGTCAGCTTCTCGAATCCGGACAAGCCGCTCGGCACGCATCTCTTCACGATCATGCATTTCGAGCCCGGCGCAAAGCAGGCCGAGTGGACCGCCATCAGCCTCAACGACGAGGAGACGGCGGAATCGGTCCTCGACCGCATCAACATTCCGGCCGATGTGCGCCAGCGCATCTCCGAGCGCCTGACACCCGGCTCATCGCTGATCGTGGCCGACACGGCCATCAACTCGGCGGCGCTGCCCAAAGGGGCGGACTTCCTGGTCTGGGATACGAGCAAGGGCGCCGCCGTCCAGCGTGCGAGCACATCGCCCAGCCGGCAGGTGCGCAAGCGCCGAACCACACAGCGTCCCAGCTATACGCGGGAACGGTCTCGCTCGCGCTATTCCTCGCGCCGCGCGCCGCGCCGCGGTTTCTTCCAGTTCTAGGTCGAAGGCCACCGCGTCGGGTCTAACCGCGTCGGCACAGGCTGGCCGCGCGCCAGCGCGTGCCTGCGCCCGTCGGGCGCCGAATGCAATCTGCCTTGTGAGAAAATGGAGCGGGCGATGGGATTCGAACCCACGACCCCAACCTTGGCAAGGTTGTGCTCTACCCCTGAGCTACACCCGCACTCCAAACCACCGACCGTCCTTGAATTTCAAGTCGCCTGGTGGTCATTTGCCACTGACTTGCACCACTGACGTGGCAGTGTCGTGGCCTTGTATTGCATCGCGTCCGGCCTGTCTAGCGAGGCCATCGCGCCGCGGCCGGGCCCTACGCGGCCCCGGTGAGGGGCTCCCATTAAAGGAACCGGGCAGCAAACGCAATGGAATTAGCACGCGCGAAGCTCTTTGCGTATCTGGACACGCTTGGAATTGCGTCCACGACCGTCGAACACGACGCCATGTTCACGGTCGAGCAGTCTCAGGCCCTGCGCGGGACCATTCCGGGTGCCCATACGAAGAACCTCTTTTTGCGCGACAAGGACAACCGGCTCGTCCTGGTCGTGGCCAAGGAAGACACGAAAGTGGATCTCAAGACGTTGGCCAAGACGCTGGGGCTCGGCCGCTTCAGCTTCGGAAAACCCGAGCAGATGAAAGCCGTGCTCGGGGTCGAGCCTGGGTCGGTAACGGCGCTGGCCCTGATACACGAGGGCTCAAGGGACCTTGCCGCCGTGGTCGTTGACCAAGCCCTGATGGAGTTCGCGGAAGTGAACTGCCATCCCCTCGACAACCGCGCCACAACCCGTCTCGCAATGCCCGATCTCCTGCGCTTCATGCGGGCCTGCGGACACAAGCCTCGGGTACTGCCGCTTCAGTGACATGGTGCGGACGAGGCGCGGCACGGAATGGGCGCCGTGCGCGGCGCCAAGGTTGCCAAACGCGGCGCGACGGCCCATCTTTCGAGGCGAGCGAGACAACCGCAAGACGCCGCGCGTTCGCAGCGGCCAACGGAATTTAGAATGAGCATGGATACCCCAATCCTGGGCGCCGATGGCGAGGGCATGCCCGGCGCCGAGACTGTCAAGAACACCACGACCCAGGACTTCATGCGCGATGTCATCGAGGCCTCGAACGAGCGGCCGGTGCTGGTCGACTTCTGGGCGCCCTGGTGCGAACCCTGCAAACAGCTGACCCCCGTTCTCGAAAAGGCAGTGCGCGCCACCAAAGGCGCCGTCGCGCTGGTCAAGATGAACATCGACGATCATCCGGAGGTCCCCGGCCAGATGGGCGTCCAGTCCATCCCCGCCGTATTCGCTTTCAAGGAGGGGCGTCCGGTTGACGGCTTCATGGGAGCGCTGCCGGAATCCCAGATCAACGCCTTCATCGCACGGCTCGTGGGCGAGACAGTTGGAACCGCCGCCGACGTGGAGACGGCCACGGCCGCGCTCGAGGCAGGCGATGTCAACGCTGCGGCGCAAATCTTCGGTCAGATCATGCAGGACGAGCCCGAGAACATGGAGGCGCTCGCCGGCCTTGCGAGATGCTACGTGAAGACGGGCGACCTTGACCGCGCGGAACAGACGCTGGCGCTGGCACCCCCGAACCAAGCCGACAGCGCGCCGATCGCCGCCGCCCAGTCGGCGCTCGATCTTGCGAGAAAATCCAGCGATGCCGGCGACGTGGACACACTGCGGGCAAAGGCGGCGCAATCGCCCGACGACCCGCAAGCCCAGTTCGACTTGGCCCTGGCTCTGACGGCGAGCGGAGACCGAGAAGGGGCGCTCGATGCGCTTCTGTCGATCGTTGCCAAGAACCGGAGCTGGAATGACGATGCAGCCCGGAAGCAACTCGTGCAGTTCTTCGAGGTTTGGGGTCCGGCAGACCCGGCGACGACCTCGGGCCGGCAGAGATTGTCGTCGCTGCTTTTTGCCTGACGAGGCCGATGGGGCGCGTTCCATGAACAACTCCTATGACAATCCCGGAGATCTACCCGCGGTCTTGCCGGTGTTTCCCCTGCGCGGCTCGATCCTGCTTCCCCGCGCCTCGCTCACGCTCAACGTGTTCGAACCGCGCTACCTTGCGCTTGTGGATTATGCCTTGGCCAATGAGCGTCTCATCGGGGTGGTGCAGCCCGCCGGCAGCACGGGCTCCGCGGAGTCGCCGCAAGGAAAGTCCTTTCCGATCCGTTCCGTCGGCTGTGTGGGGCGTATTACGAGCTTCAACGAGACCGACGATGGACCGCTGGTCATTTCGCTGACGGGCATTTCGCGCTTCTTGGTTGGCGATGAAGCGACCTCCGATACGCCGTTCAGGCTGTTTGCCACAAACTTTAAACCGTATGCGGATGACTTTATCAGTGACCTCGGCGAGGAGGATGTGGATCGCGTGCGCCTGCTCGCGACGCTCAGGCGTTACCTAGAGGCCAACGGTCTGAACGCGGATTGGGCGCGGATCAACGAGGCGGCGAACGAGCAGCTCGTCAACACGCTCTCGATCCTGTCGCCTTACGGGGCGGAAGAGAAGCAGGCGCTGCTCGAGGCGGCCAGCCTCAAAGAGCGCGCCGAGGCTTTGGTCGCCTTGGCGGAAATGGAATTGGCCTCGCGCGACGACAGCTCAGGGACTTCGCTGCAATGACCGACCCCAGAAAGACACAGAGCGCGGAAAGCGGGACCGTCGATCCGCGGCTCCTGGAAATTTTAGTCTGTCCCCTGACGAAAACGTCATTGGACTACGATGCGCAGCGGCAGGAATTGATTAGCCGCGCGGCGGGGCTCGCCTTCCCCATTCGTGACGGCATTCCCGTCATGCTGCCCGAAGAGGCCCGCGAGCTCGACGAGAGCTAAGCATACGAACGGCTAGGCTGGACGCGCTAGGTCTGAGCGCGGCACAAGTCCCGAACGTCCGCCGGCGTCATTCCCGAGTCTCGATAGGCACGGATCGCACGCGCATCGTCGCGCTTGGCGAGCCGTTTGCCGTTCTCGTCGCGCACCAGCGCGTGGTGGTGCCAAACCGGCTCGGGCAGATCGAGGAGAGCCTGCAGGAGACGATGGATTGGTGTCGCGTCCAGCAGGTCCTCTCCCCTGATGATATGCGTCACCCCTTGGGCCGCGTCGTCGACAACAACGGCGAGGTGATAGGCCGTGCCGATATCCTTGCGCGCCAGCACCACGTCGCCGATTTCGCGTCTCATGGTATCGGGGTCGAGTGCCTGCCGGCCTGCGTGCGCAGGCCCCGTTTCGAGCCAAGTCAGTGTTTCTCCCTGGACAAGGTTGAGCGCGCGGCCGAGATCGAGGCGGATCGCATCCTCAGGTCCTGCGTTGGACAAGGGTCGTTCCCGGCACGTGCCCGGATAGACCGAGGGGCCCTGCGTTTCCGGCGCGGCGCCTTCCTGCGGCGCTGCGAATGCAGCGCGGATATCGGCGCGGGTGCAGCGGCACGGTAGGTCAGCCCGAGCGCGCCCAGGCGGGCGAGCGCGTCCACATAGGCGGCTTGCCGCTCCGACTGGCGCATGACCGGTTCCGGCCAACCGAGCCCGAGCCAGGACAGGTCTTCATAGATCGCGGCCTCGTATTCGCGGCGAACACGTCCGGTGTCCGTATCCTCGATGCGAAGGAGACACACCCCATTGGCCGCTTGGGCGGCCTCCCAAGCCGTCAGGGCCGAATAGGCGTGCCCCAGATGCAGGAGCCCTGTCGGCGAGGGTGCAAATCGCGTCACGAAACCCGTGGACGCCGCCTCTTGGACCGCCATGCCACTACAATTCCTCGCCGCGGAGGAGACGCGGTACATCGCCGGTCGCGCCTGCAGCTTCGCGGACGAGAAAACGTTTGAGGCCGGGCGCGCGGTCGACCAGCCCCATGCCGAGGTCGCGGATCGTGCGCAGCGGTGCGCTGTCGTTCGAGAACAGCCGGTTCATGCCGTCCATCGCCGCACCCGAAAACGCGCTGTCGAAGCGGCGCCGGCGCTGATAACGCCCGAGCGCCGTCGCCGACCCGATGTCGAGCCCCAACCGCGCGCTGTCGGTGATGGCTTCTACGAGGGCGGCCACATCGCGCAACCCGATATTGAGCCCTTGGCCGGCCAGCGGATGCACCACATGGGCCGCGTCGCCCACCAACGCCAGGCGGTCGCCGACAAAGGCCCGGGCCATCTGGAACGAGAGCGGAAAAGCCCGCGGGGGTCCTTCGAGCGAGATCGTCCCCAGGCGGTGACCGAAGCGGCGGCCGAGTTCGGCCAGGAAGATGTCCGGGTCGCCCTCGACCAGTTTCTTCGCGAGGTCGGCGTCCTCGGTCCAGACGATCGAGGAGCGGTTGCCCTTAAGCGGCAAGATGGCAAAGGGACCCGAGGGGAGGAAATGCTGGATTGCGCGGCCCTGGTGAGGACGTTCATGGGCAACGGTCGCCACGATCCCCATTTGCGCGTAGGACCAGCCGATACATTTGATGCCGGCAAGGTCGCGCAGTTTCGACTTCTTCCCGTCAGCGGCAACCAGCAGCGCCGCCCGCAAGGCGCGCCCGCTCGCAAGATGAATGGTGGCGCCGAAGCCATCGGTCTCGAAGGTCTGAACCGTGTCCGGCGCGATGAGGTCGATAGCCGGTTCGGTCCGGACCTCGTCCGCGATCGCCCCGAGGAGCGCCCCGGCTTCGACGAGCCATGCTTTCGTCCCCTCATCCTTCAGCTCGTCCGCAAAACCCAGAAGGTGAGGCCGCAAGGCCGCATTGAGCGGACTGTCGGTGATCTCGATCGCATCCATCGACTGCGCGCCTGGTTCCAAACGGGACCACAGCCCGACGGCATTGAGGAGGTTCTTCGAGGCAGGCGACAGCGCGAGGCCGCGCCCGTCAGGATCCCTTGTCGCGTCCGGCGCGGCCGCATCGACAAGCGTCACGTGGCAAGTCTTCGGCGCGAGACGCGCCAACGCCATGGCGAGGACGCCCCCGGCGAAGCCTCCGCCGGCAACGACGATGCGGAAACCGCTCTGTCCTTTGGCACTCTGCGACACGGGCCTTCTATAGGCGAGCCGGCTCGCCCGCGCCACATCTTGCGTGCCGGGCCCGAGTGGCACGGCGCCCGATGGGGGGGCCCAAGCGCCTTTTCGTACCCGCGATCAAGCTGCTATGGGCTTGGCCTTGGGCGCATCGCCCCCACCCACGCCATCGAACGAGGTCCGTCCCATGAGCGCTGCCGTTGATCAACTTCTGTCGATCCTCGACCTTGAACCCCTGGAGCACAATCTGTACCGGGGTTTGAGTCCCCAGATCGGCTGGCAGCGGGTGTTCGGCGGCCAGGTCATCGGTCAGGCCCTTGTCGCCGCCCAGCGGACGGTGGAGGACCGGGGTGCCCATTCGCTCCATGCCTATTTTTTGCGCGCCGGCGATCCCGCCGTCCCGATCATCTACGAAGTGGACCGGCTCCGAGACGGCAAGAGCTTCTCGACCCGGCGCGTCGTGGCGATCCAGCACGGACATCCGATCTTTTCCATGTCGCGTTCGTTCCAGCGGGCCGAAAAGGGGCTCGAGCATCAGACGCCCATGCCCGACGTACCGCCGCCCGAGGAGGTCCCAAGCGAAGCCGCGCTGGCCGAGACCCTCATGGATCGAATGCCGCCGCCCGCCAAGGCCTATTGGCAGGCGGAGCGGCCCATCGAGATGCGGCCCGTTGATCTATCGCGCTATTTGTCGCCGCAGAAGCGGGACCCGAGCCAGTACATCTGGATCCGGGCGAACGGCTCCTTGGCCGACGACCCGGCACTGCATCAATGCGTCCTCGCCTACGCCTCGGACTTCACCCTCCTGGATACGGCCCTCGTCGCCCATGGCCGGTTCGTTTTTGATCCAAACCTGATGCTGGCGAGCCTGGACCACGCCCTGTGGTTCCACCGGCCCTTCCGGGCAGATGAATGGCTGCTCTACGCTCAAGACAGCCCGATATCGGGTGCGGCACGGGCGTTCTGCCGGGGCACGTTCTTCACGCGCGATGGGCGCCTCGTCGCCTCCACAGCCCAAGAAGGGCTTGTGCGCGAACGTGTGCCGTCCAAATAGCCTATTTTCTGTGCATCTTGTCAGTTTTGCTGCGTAGCTGTGCATCTTGCTGCTGCTCAACCAATGCGCAGGGCGAGGCGATCATCGTAAAATTTCCGTAAAACCAACGGGTTGAGGACACATTTGCCGACTTGGCACGCAGCTTGACTCTGTCAACGGGTTCCAGCGGCTGAACTGCGGCAACATCCGCCCAGACAGCCGTCAACATTAGGAGGGCTCAAACAGATGAAGCTGGTGATGGCAATCATCAAGCCATTCAAGCTCGACGAGGTGCGCCAAGCCCTCACAGAGCTTGGACTGCAAGGCATGACCGTTACCGAGGTCAAGGGATACGGACGGCAGAAAGGCCACACGGAAATCTACCGTGGCGCCGAGTACGCGGTGAACTTCCTACCGAAGATCAAGATCGAAGTCGTGGTGCCGGCCAAGATGGTCGACAACGCCGTGGACGCGATCGTCGCGCCGCAAAGACCGGTCAGATCGGGCGATGGCAAGATCTTCGTCGTTCCCGTCGAGCAAACGGTGCGCATTCGCACCGGCGAAACCAACGAATCTGCACTGTGATTGGGGGAAAGTTGAAGATGACGACCTTTGCCAAATACATGTTCGGCGTGGTCGCGGCGCTCTTTTTGGTAGCGCTGTTCCATGCCGACTCGGCATTTGCTGAGGGCGCCTCTCAGGCGGCCACTGCTCAAAGTGCCCAGATGACCGAGTTTCAGGTAGCCCAGGCTGAAGAGCCGCCGGCCGAAGAACCTCTCGCCGAAGCAGGCGAAGAGGCCGAACCTGAAGCCACACTCGACACAGGCGACACGGCCTGGATGATCGTCGCCACGGCTATCGTGCTGATGATGTCCATTCCCGGCCTTGCCCTGTTCTATGGCGGCCTCGTCCGTAAGAAGGGCGTTCTGGCTGTCCTCATGCAGGTGTTTGCAATCGTCTGCTTGATGACGCTGCTGTGGTACTTCGTCGGCTACTCGCTGGCTGCGACCGACGGCGGTTCACTGAACGCGTATATCGGCGGCTTCGACAAAATGTTCCTTGCCGGCATCGGTTCGGACACGTTGAGCGGCACGATCCCCGAATCGGTGTTCTTCATGTTCCAGCTCACCTTCGCGGCCATTACCCCGGCCCTGATCGTGGGTGCTTTCGCGGACCGCATGAAGTTCTCCGCCGTGTGCATCTTCATGTGCATGTGGCTGATCGTCGTCTATGTGCCGGTTTGGCATTGGGTCTGGGGCGGCGGCTCCTTTCGGAAGATGGGCGTTCTCGACTTTGCCGGCGGCACGGTCGTTCACATCAATGCCGGTGTTGCCGCCCTCGTGGCGTGTATCTTCCTCGGCAAGCGTGTGGGCTACCCGAACGAGAATATGGCACCGCATAACCTGGTGCTCAGCGTGATCGGCGCTTCTCTGCTGTGGGTTGGCTGGTTCGGCTTCAACGCCGGCTCGGCTCTCGGTGCCAATGGCGGCGCCGGCATGGCCATGCTCGCGACGCAGGTCGCCACGGCAGCTGCGGCTCTTGCCTGGATGTTCGTCGAATGGCTCGTCCACAAGAAGCCGTCCGTCCTCGGCATCATCTCCGGTGCCGTTGCGGGCCTCGTGGCCATTACCCCGGCTTGCGGCTTCGTCGACGGTTGGGGCGCACTCTGGATCGGTATTGCCGCCGGTGTGATCTGCTTCTTCATGTCGACTGCCGTGAAGAAGGCGCTTGGCTATGACGACTCGCTCGACGTCTGGGGCATCCACGGCGTTGGCGGTATCGTCGGCGCCATCCTCACCGGCGTCTTCGCCGTTGAGGCGATCGGCGGTACGGCCGGCCTGCTCGAGGGCAACCCCGGCCAGGTGCTGACCCAGCTTTGGGGCATCGTCGCCACCATCGTGTGGTGCGGTATCGCGACCTTCGTTCTCCTGATCATCACCAACATTCTGGTGGGTCTCCGGGTCAGCGAGCCGGTCGAGATCGAGGGCCTGGACATCAACCTTCATGGTGAGACCGTCCAATAAGCCTTCGCGCAAAACAAAGAGGGACAAGAAGATTGGAGAATTTGAGCTAGGTCTCCTCCTCCCTTGACAGCTAGCTCCACCTCGGACCCCGGCATCACTTCGATGCCGGGGTCTCTTTATGTCGAGCCGCGCAACGTCCAAGCGCGGCATGGCTGCAAAAGCGCGCCGTTGCTGCGAGCCGCGACTTGGCCTACACGCAGGCGGACGATGTCCAACTCCGAAGCCGCCGCCGAAACCGCCCTCGATACGCTGATCCAATCGCCGTTTGCCCGGCTGAACGCGCTGCTGGAGGACACGCCTCCAGGGGCCGACCCCATTCTGTTTTCGCTGGGCGAGCCGCACACGGCGCTGCCCCCCTTCGTGCAGCCCGTGCTGGACGAACATGTTGCGTCGTTCGGAAAATACCCGCCCATTCGCGGCATACCGGAATTGCGGCAGGCCATCTGCGGCTGGCTTGCGCGGCGCTACCCGGCGCTCGACGGTGTGGTGGACCCCGAACGGCATGTGCTGCCGCTCAACGGCTCGCGGGAGGGGCTCTTCTCCGCGATCTTCCCGGCGCTTGCGCGCAAGCCAGACATCGCCGACCCGGCAGTCCTCATTCCGAACCCGTTCTACCAAGTCTACGCGGCGGCCTCGGCGGTTGCGGGCGCCGAACCCGTCTTTCTGAGATCCGGCGCCGAAACGGGTTTTCTGCCCGATCTCGACAGCCTGGATCCGCGACTCTTCAGCGGACGGCGGCGCTGTATCTGTGCTCGCCCTCGAACCCAGAGGGCGCCGTCGCATCCCGGGACTATCTCGAGAAGGCGATTCGCCTCGCCTGGACCCACGATTTTCTGCTCTGCGCCGACGAGTGCTATTCGGAGATCTATACCGATACGTCGCCCCCGGGAGCCTTGGAGGTGGCGCTTGAGACCACGGGCAGCCTCGCCAACGTGGTCTCCTTCCAGTCCCTGTCGAAGCGCTCCGGACTTCCCGGGCTGCGATCGGGCTTTATCGCGGGCGATCCGGCGTTTCTGGCGGCTTTCGGGCGCTTTCGGAACGTTGCCTGCCCGCAGGTTCCCCTGCCGATCCAGTACGTTTCCGCCGCGGCGTGGGCGGACGAGACCCATGTGGAGCAGGCGCGCGCCTTCTACCGGTCCAATTTCGAGGCCGCCGAGGCCATTCTTCAAGGCCAGTACGGCTATGCGAGGCCGGAAGGCGGCTTTTTTTCTTTGGCTGAATATGGCCGATTTCGGGGGTGGCGAAAGGGCCGCGAAAACCCTTTGGAAAGGATGTGGCGTCAAAGTTCTCCCAGGGACCTATCTCACGAAGTCGCAAGACGGCCAGGCCGATCCCGGCCGGGACTACGTCCGCCTTGCGCTCGTGCACGACGCGGAGACAACGCGCGACGGCCTTGCGCGGATCGTCGCCACATTGGGCTAGAGGGACAGCGGGCAAGCGGTATGGCAGCAACAGGCAGATCAGAACCGAAGCGACGCCTCCTTCCAAGCGCTGTCGCGCATGGCCTGCGGCGCCTGATGTTCGGCACCTATGGGTTTGTCCTGATCGCGGGGGCCTGCGCCGTGTGGCTCGCGCTGGCGACCTGGTCCGTCCACGATCCCAGCCTCAATAACGCGACCCCCGTCGTTCCGCGCAATCTTCTGGGAGATTGGGGCGCCGTAATCGCGGATCTCGGCATTCAATCCCTGGGACTTGCCGCGATCTTCATGTTCCTGCCTTTGGCAGCCTGGGGCTGGCATCTCGTGACCAATACGGTTCCCGGCAAGATCAAGTATCGCCTCTTGGCGTGGCCCTTCGCCGGCCTTCTGCTGGCCGCCGCCTTCGCCGGACTGCCCCAGCCCAAGAGCTGGCCGCTGCCGAACGGGCTCGGCGGCATCCTCGGGGACTTCATCATGGCCGGGGCCCATGTCATCGGCCCGTTCCTGCCCGAAGCGGCTGTGTCCTTCGTCGCCGGCCTTGTGTTCATGATCGCTGGCTTCGGGCTTTTGTTCTTCGCGAGCGGCACCAGCGTCTCGAAGCTGGTTAGCCTGTGGGCGCCGCGTCCGAGCGCCGCCGAAGAATGGGCCAACGCCTGGCTCGGCGCTGCGATGCACGTGTCCATCGACTGTTTCGCGCGTGTCCGCCGGCTGTTCCGCCGCAAGCCGAGCGCCGCGGCCGTGGATGACGACGATTTCGAGGCCGACGAGGACCTGGAGCCAGATGTCCAGCCCTGGGAAGACGCGGAGGAGGAGCAGAGGCTGCTCGCCTATGACGACGGCCGCATCGAGCCTTCCTTCGGACCGGCGCCGCTCGTCGACAATCGCTATGGCGAGGACTCTTACGACGATGAGGACGGTCCCGCAGACCCCGGGTACCGCATAACGCGCACCGAGGAGCCGCAGCGCAAACCGGTCCGCAAGCAGACGCGCGTCGCGGCGCGCCCGAGCGGCGCACCCTTCGACCCGCCGTCCGTGAGGCTGCTGCAGGCCAAGCCGCGCGTCTCACGCGGCGCCGGGATCAGCGACGAGACGTTGCAGGAGAATGCCCGCGAACTCGAGGGCGTGCTTCAGGACTTCGGCGTGAAAGGCGAAATCACCAATGTGCGCCCGGGGCCCGTGGTCACGCTCTACGAGCTCGAGCCTGCACCCGGCACCAAGTCGTCGCGCGTGATCGGTCTCGCCGACGATATCGCCCGGTCCATGAGCGCCATCGCCGCCCGCGTCGCCGTCGTACCCGGACGCAATGCCATCGGCATCGAGCTTCCGAACGAGCGGCGCGAGATGGTGATGCTCCGTGAACTGTTCGAATCGCCCGACTTCCAGCAAACCGATGCGCGGCTCGCCTTGTCGCTCGGCAAGACCATCGGCGGCGAGCCCATGGTCGCCGACCTGTCGCGGATGCCCCATCTGCTCATCGCCGGCACCACCGGTTCGGGCAAGTCCGTCGGCATCAACACGATGATCCTGTCGCTGCTCTATCGACTGTCGCCGGAGCAGTGCAAGTTCATCATGATCGACCCGAAAATGCTGGAATTGTCGGTCTATGACGGCATTCCGCATCTGCTTGCGCCCGTCGTCACCGATCCGAAAAAGGCCGTCGTCGCCTTGAAATGGACGGTTCGCGAGATGGAGGAGCGCTACAAGCGCATGTCCAAGCTCGGCGTGCGGGACATCAAGGGCTACAACGCCCGCATCGCGCAAGCCGAGGCCAAGGGCGAGACCCTGACCCGTACGGTCCAGACCGGCTTCGATCGCGAAACCGGCCAGGCCATCTACGAACAGGAAGAGATGGACTACGAGGCGATGCCGTACATCGTCGTCATTGTCGACGAGATGGCGGACCTCATGATGGTCGCCGGCAAGGACATCGAGGCGGCGGTCCAGCGCCTGGCGCAGATGGCCCGCGCGGCCGGCATTCACCTCATCACTGCGACGCAGCGGCCGAGCGTCGATGTCATCACCGGAACCATCAAGGCGAACTTCCCGACACGGATCAGCTTCATGGTGACCTCCAAGATCGACAGCCGCACGATCCTGGGCGAGCAGGGTGCAGAGCAACTCCTGGGACAGGGCGATATGCTCTACATGGCCGGTGGCGGACGTATCATTCGCGTCCATGGCCCGTTCGTGTCGGATGACGAGGTGGAGAAAGTCGTCCGCCATCTGAAGAAACAGGGCGTGCCTGCCTATCTCGATGCGATCACCGAGGACGATGAGTCCGGCGACGACGAGGATGGTGGCGCGGCCGAGTATGGCGACGGCAGCAACGACCTCTACGATCAGGCCGTGGCCGTGGTGCTTCGCGACAAGAAGGTCTCGACCAGCTACATTCAGCGGCGCTTGGGGATCGGCTACAACCGCGCCGCGACCCTGATCGAGCGGATGGAGAAGGAAGGCTTGATCGGCCCCGCCAACCATGCCGGCAAGCGTGAAATCCTCGTCGGCAACGACGACGGCGCCTCCCCCTACTAGACCCCCGCGACAAAACGGGTCGCCGCCAAGAAGTTGACCATATTTTGCGGAATCGTCTATTCCGAGGCGTTGAACACACGTTCTCGCCAAGCGGGCTCCGATGATGGGGGATTTATGACGAAAGGCTGCGCTGCACGAGCTGCCGCAGGTCTGCCGATTGCGTTCTGCCTGACCATGGGTCTGGCCTATGCTCAGGGGTCCTCGACAACCGTCACCAAGACGCCCGCGCCACAGCCCGCATCTCCCGAGGCTATGCGTCCCAGCATCGACCAGAGCGTTCTGCCCGTGGAGAGCGCGGCGCCCGTCGAAGAGGTCGTGCCTCCGAAGGTCGACGAGGGCGCCGGCTGGCAGGTTGCCGTGGAGCAGGCCAAGGGCCCGACCCCGCTGGTCGGCCAGCAGCAGAGTGCGGCGGTCGACAAGATCAACGCCTACTTCAACGGCATGACCAGCCTCGAGGGCAATTTCAGTCAGACGGACGCGAGCAACAACCGCACGCATGGCCGCTTCTACGTGCTGCGTCCCGGAAAGATCCGCTTCGACTATGCGCCCCCGAGCCCGTTGCGCATCGTGGCCGACGGTCACTCGCTCGGTATTCAGGACACGAGCCTGAAGACAGTCGAGAAATACCCCATCAAGTCGACCCCGTTCCGGCTGCTGCTGGCGAAGACGGTCGATCTCGGACGGGACGCCAAGATTGTCGGCGTCGAGCGCGACAACGGCAGCCTGGCGATCACGCTGGAGGACCAGAAGGGAACAGCCGGGCATATCCGGCTCTTGTTCAAGTCCGGCGGTACCCTCGAACTGGAGGAGTGGACCATCACGGATGCGCAAGGCCTGACCACGCGCGTGACGGTCGACAGTCTCGTCCGGGGGCGCAAGAAATCGCCCAGTTTCTTCAAGATCAAGGAAGAGACCAACCCCTTTAGAATGGGGGGCTGAATCAGAGACTTACGGCATTAGCTTCATCTTCTTTACTACTTATTAAGTTTTTCTTGTGGCAAAGCTTGAAGTCGGCGGTGGGACTGCATATCTCTGGATCAGAAGCGGACCACATCGCTTTTCATCGGCAGTGCCCCCCGTCTAGCCGAAGATGTGGTCTGCTCGAGCCGGCTTCCCTCCCGGCTCGCGCGAAGAACGCGCTTTAGGCGTCCAACCCCGCGCAGCGGTTGGACGCCTTTTTCTTTGCCCGGTGTCTTGTTCTTTGTCCCATGTCAGGCCGGGCCGCCATCCCCAGAAAACAGCGCCTTAGCCGCCCGTTACCATTGCGCGGGCCCCGGCGACGGATTAGCAAGCCTGATCATGCGTTTCAGACTGGCCACGTGGAATATCAACTCCGTTCGCCTTCGGCTCGATCTCGTTCAACGCTTCGTGCGCGCCGAAAACCCGGATGTGCTTTGTCTGCAAGAGATCAAGTGCCAGGAGGATCAGTTTCCGCGTGCCGCCTTCGAGGCCATGGGCTTTCCGCATATCGCCGTGACCGGCCAGAAGGGCTATCACGGCGTGGCCACGGTCTCGAAAATTCCCCTCGTGAAAATGGACCGCATGGATCTGTGCGGCGACGGGCACGCCCGCCACGTCTCCGTCGTTCTGGACGACGGCCTGATCGGTCATAAACCGCTGACTTTGCACAACTTTTACATACCCGCCGGGGGCGACATTCCCGATCCGGTGGCCAACGACAAGTTCCAGCACAAGCTCGACTTCCTCGATGCCCTGACGGCCTGGTCGGCGGCCCACAAGACCAAGGCCAAGAACCGCATGATCCTGGTCGGGGATCTGAACGTGGCGCCGCTGCCGGCGGATGTGTGGTCTCACAAACAGCTTCTGAAAGTCGTCAGCCACACGCCGCCCGAAACCGAACGGATGGCAAAGGCGCTCGCGTCGCACGATTGGATCGACGTGATGCGCCGCCATGTGCCGCCGGAGGAATCGTTGTTCACCTGGTGGAGCTACCGCAACCGCGACTGGCGCGTCTCCAACCGGGGGCGCCGCCTCGACCATATCTGGACGACGCCGGCGTTGGAGGGCGCGGCTGTCGCCATGCGGGTCCTGCAGGAGACGCGCGACTGGGAGCGCCCGTCGGACCATGTGCCGGTGATTTCGGATTTCGAGATCGCGTGACGCGGCCCTCAGCCGCTTGTCAGCGAAAACCTATCAGGGAACGAGCTTGTAGCCGCCCGTCTCGGTGATCAGGAGCTCGGCCTGGGACGGGTCCTTCTCGATCTTCTGGCGCAGACGGTAGATGTGGGTTTCGAGCGTGTGGGTCGTGACCCCCGCGTTGTAGCCCCAGACTTCGTGGAGCAGGACGTCGCGCGTCACCACTCGCTCTCCAGCGCGGTAGAGATATTTGAGGATCGACGTCTCTTTCTCGGTGAGCCGGATCTTCTTCCCGCCATTGGCCTCCAGCAGCAGCTTCGACGCAGGCTTGAACGTGTACGGGCCGATGGTGAAGACCGCGTCCTCGCTCTGCTCGTGCTGGCGGAGCTGCGCGCGGATGCGCGCCAATAGGACGCCGAGCCGGAACGGCTTGGTGACGTAGTCGTTGGCGCCCGATTCGAGACCCAGGATGGTGTCGGCATCGGAGCTCTGGCCCGTCAGCATGATGATCGGGCCCTTGAAGCCGCCGCGCCGCAGGAGCTTGCAGGCTTCGCGGCCGTCGAGATCCGGCAGCCCCACGTCCAGCAAGACCAGATCCACATGGCCGTTGCGGGCAAGCTTGAGTCCGTCCTGCGCTGTCGACGCGAGTTCGGTATCGAACTCCTCATGAAGCGACAGCTGCTCGCTCAAGGACTCGCGCAGTTCATCGTCATCGTCGATGATGAGGATCTTGCGCGCATTGCTCATGGGGCGGTCCTTCCCGACTGATTTCTGCCAAGGCTTTGTTGCTGGTCGCCAGCAAGACAGTTTCTCGGTACACGTTCATAAGGGGGGCGCAGCGAAGCTACAAGTATATCGATTCTCTGGCGTATTGGCGAATGGAGGCCCCGCGGGCGTGAAACGGCCCAAGCCCATCATTGTCCGCCGCGCGCCCGGACGGCCGACGGAGGCGCGGGTACAGCTCGCCCATGGAGTCCGCCGGGCGGCACTCGGCCGGGGCGGCATCAAGCCGCTCAAACGCGAAGGGGACGGCGGCACGCCGACCGGGCCGCTGCCCGTGCGCCGCGTGTTCTACCGGGCGGACCGGCTCTTGCGGCCGCGCACGCCTTTTCCGCTCAAGGCGATCGGCCCGCGCGATGGCTGGTGCGACGACCCTTCGGACAGGAACTACAACCGCCCCGTCCGCATTCCCTACGGCCGGAGCACCGAGTCCATGGCGCGCGAAGACGCGCTCTACGACATCGTACTGGTTCTGGGACACAACGACCGGCCGCGGATCCGGGGACACGGCAGCGCGATCTTCAGTCACCTCGCCCGGCCCGGCTATACGCCGACGGAGGGCTGCATCGCCTTCTCGCTGCCGGATCTTCGGGCCGTGCTCGCCCAACTACGTCCGGGCGGCCGTTTTCTGGTGCTGCCCTAGACGGCGCCGCCTAGTCGAGCAGGACGCGCGCGCCGAAGATCGCCGTGCCGACCCGCACATGGGTCGCCCCGAAAACGATCGCCGTTTCGAAGTCGCCGCTCATCCCCATGCTGAGCTCGGGAAGGCCGAGCTCGTCCGCCAGCTTGGCCAGCAAGGCGAAGTGCATGGCGGGCTCCTCGTCGACCGGGGGAATGCACATCAGTCCCTCGATGGGCAGATTGAAGGTCTCGCGGCAGAGCTCGACGAACGCGGCGACGTCGTCCGGCGCCACCCCGGCCTTTTGCGGCTCCTCGCCTGTGTTCACCTGGACCAGGCAGCGCGGGCGCTTGCCCGTGCGCTCCATTTCCTCGGCGAGGGCCCGGGCGAGCTTCGGCCGGTCCACGGTTTGGATGACGTCGAAGAGCGCCACGGCGTCCTTGACCTTGTTCGTCTGGAGCGGCCCGATGAGATGGAGCTCGATGCCGGGGTGAAGCTCCTTCAGAGCCGGCCACTTGCCCAATGCTTCCTGCACGCGGTTCTCGCCGAAGACGCGCTGGCCCGCCTCGATGGCGTCTTCGATCGCGGCGGCGGGCATGGTCTTGCTGACGGCCACCAGCTCGACGGCGCCGGCGGGGCGATCCGCGCCCTCGCAGGCAAGACGGATATCCTCCCGAACCTGGTCCAGGCGGGCTGGAATTTCAGCGGCGGAGTGGCTTTCTGTGTTCATGCGGGATTCCCGGCGCCCATCATTAGCGGCAGCATCGGGCATGTCCAGCACCTGCGCAGGTCATGCCGCCGCGCGGCGTCACCGCGCGCTTGACCCGGTTGCCGATTTGGTTTCGATTGCCGCGCAATCGAGAAAAGAATGGGGTGACTATGGCCGCGGACCGCTACGACGCGCCGGCACGTGAAAAGCACTGGCAGAAGGCCTGGGACGACAAGGGCCTGTTCGAGGCGCAGGAGGATGGCGGGCGCCCGAAATACTATGTGCTCGAGATGTTTCCGTATCCTTCGGGGCGGATCCACATGGGCCACGTGCGCAACTACACGATGGGCGACGTGGTGGCGCGTTTCATGCGCGCGCGCGGCTACAACGTGCTGCATCCCATGGGCTGGGACGCCTTCGGCCTGCCGGCCGAGAACGCCGCCATCGAGCGCGGCGTCCATCCGGGCAAGTGGACCTACGACAATATCGCGACCATGCGCGGCCAGCTGAAGAGCATGGGCCTGTCGCTGGACTGGTCGCGGGAGATCGCCACCTGCGATCTGGAATACTACCACCAGCAGCAGAAGCTCTTTCTCGACATGCTCGCGGCGGGCCTCGTCGACCGCAAGACGCGCAAGGTGAACTGGGACCCGGTCGACAACACCGTGCTCGCCAACGAGCAGGTCATCGACGGGCGCGGCTGGCGCTCGGGCGCACTGGTGGAGCAGCGCGAGCAGCCCGAATGGGTGTTCAAGATCACGGACTACGCCCAGGATCTGTTGGACGCGCTCGAGACGCTCGAGCGCTGGCCGGACAAGGTGCGCCTGATGCAGGCGAACTGGATCGGCCGGTCCGAGGGACTTCTCCTGAAGTTCGAGACCATGGCTGGCAGCAGCCCGGAAGGCTTCGACACCGTCGAGGTCTTCACCACGCGACCCGATACGCTTTTCGGCGCGTCCTTCGTGGCGATCGCGCCCGACCATGCGCTCGCGCAGGCAGTCGCCTCCTCCGATGCCGAGGCTCGCGCCTTCGTCGAGGAGTGCCAGCGGCACGGCACGAGCGCGGCGGAAATCGAGACGCTCGAGAAGAAGGGCTACGATACGGGCGTGCGCGTCGCGCATCCAATGATCGAAGGGGCCGAACTGCCGGTCTACATCGCCAACTTCATTCTCATGGAATACGGCACAGGCGCCGTCTTCGGCTGTCCGGCGCACGATCAGCGCGACCTGGAATTCGCGCGGGCCTATGGGCTGCCCGTCCTTCCCGTGGTGCTGCCGCCCGGCTCGGACCCCAAAGCGTTCGAGGTCGGCGAGGAGGCCTACACGGGCGACGGAACACTGTTCAATTCCGATTTTCTCGACGGACTGGCCGTGGTCGATGCCAAGAACGCCATGGCCGATCGCCTGGAGGCACGCGAGGTCGGCGGGGCGCCGCAGGGCGCGCGCAAGACGCAGTTCCGCCTGCGCGACTGGGGCATCTCCCGCCAGCGCTATTGGGGCTGCCCCATCCCCATGATCCATTGCGAGACGTGCGGGCTCGTGCCGGTGCCGGACGAGGATCTGCCCGTTAAGCTGCCTGAGGACGTAACCTTCGACGTGCCGGGCAATCCGCTCGACCGGCATCCCACGTGGAAGAAGGTGTCCTGTCCCAAATGCGGGGGCGCCGCGACGCGCGAGACCGATACCATGGACACATTCGTCGATTCGTCCTGGTACTTCGCGCGTTTCTGTTCGCCGCGGGCCAGTGTGCCGACGGACACGAACGCGGTCGGCTATTGGCTGCCAGTGGACCAGTATATAGGCGGGGTCGAGCACGCGATTCTGCATCTGCTCTACGCACGCTTCTTCACGCGCGCCATGCACAGGACCGGACACGTGGCGCTGGACGAGCCCTTCCAGGGCCTGTTCACCCAAGGCATGGTCACCCACGAGACCTACAAGGACGAGGACGGCAAGTGGCTGTTCCCGGAAGACGTCGCCACCCGCGACGGAAAGTCCGTACACGTCTCAACCGGCGCGCCCGTCACGGTCGGCGCAGTCGAATCGATGTCGAAGTCGAAGAAGAACGTCGTCGATCCGGACAGCATCATCGGGACCTACGGCGCCGATACGGCGCGGTGGTTCATGCTCTCCGATACCCCGCCCGAGCGCGATATCGAGTGGACCACGGGTGGCGTCGACGGCGCCCACCGCTTCCTGCAGCGCATCTGGCGTCTCGCCGGCGAGGCGGCGCAGAAGGGCACTGCTGCCGGAACCGCCTGTCCGGCGGACTTGGACGGCGACGCGCTTGCCCTGCGACGGGCGACCCACAAGACCATCGCGGCGGTCACGAGCGCGGTCGAGCGGCTGCGATTCAACTCGGCCGTGGCCCAGATCTACGAGCTAGCCGGCACCCTTTCCTCGGCGCTGCAGGCCGAAGCACCAAGCGAGGGCGTCAGATTCGCGATTCGCGAGGCGGCCGAGGCTCTGGTGCGGCTGGCAGCGCCCATGGTGCCGCATTTGGCCGAGGAATGCTGGAAAATCTTAGGAAATCAAGGCCTTGTGGCGGAACAGGCCTGGCCCGAGGCCGATTCCTCATTGTTGACCGAAGATTCGGTCACAATCGCCGTCCAGGTGAATGGCAAGAGGCGAGGCGAATTGACGATTGCGCGCGACGCCTCGAAAGAAGATATTGAGGCTGCGGCGCTTGCGCTGGCTCCGGTCGCGCGCGCCATTGAGGGACGGGAAATTCGGAAGATCGTGGTCGTACCACAGAGGATCGTCAATGTGGTCGCGTAGTCGCGCATTCGCTGTTGTCGCGGTAGCCGCCATCGCCGGGCTGGGCCTGGCGGGCTGCGGATTCCAGCCGCTCTACGGCAGCAATACAACGACCGCCTCCGGGGCGCGGCTTTCGGAGGCGATGTCGGCGGTCGACGTGCAGCCAATCCCCGGCCGTGTCGGGCAGAAGGTCCGCAACGAGCTGATCTTCTCGAACACCGGCGGCGGCGCTGCACCGACCCCCCGCTACCAGCTCAAGATTGCCTTGAAAGAACGCGATATTCAGCAGCTCGTGCAGGTGACCGGTAACGCGCAAGGGCAGGTTTACCAGCTCCAGGCCACGTATAGGCTTACGGACATCGCCACCGGCAAGGTCATCCACGAAGGCAAGGCCGTTTCGCGGGCGCCGTATACGCGCTTCCAGGAAGTGTTCGCGAATGTGCGGGCCCGGTACAACGCCGAGGACCGCGCCGCCGAGACGGTCTCGCAGAGCATCAAGAGCCAGCTCGCGGCCTATCTTGCGACCACATAGCCGGCCTCACCGGCTCGGAGATGTTCTCATGATTTGCGGGCGGTCACGCCCCGTGCTGGCTTGAGCCCGAGTTTGAGCCCATGATTTCTTGGTCCCATGGTCGCCTATAAAGCCGCCACCGTTTCCCGATTTCTCCGGTCCCCGGATCCCGCGTGCCGGGCCATGCTGGTCTATGGCCCCGATGCCGGGCTCGTGTCGGAGCGGGCGGCCGCCCTCGCCAAAACGCTGGCCGACAGTCTCGGCAAGGATGCGAGGGTGGTCCGCCTGGACGACCGGGACTTCGCGGAGGATCCAGCCCGGCTCGAGGTTGAGTGCCGGACGCGATCGATGTTCGCCTCCGGCAAGGTCGTACGGGCGAAGGCCGGCCCCAAACTCGACGTCGCAGCGCTCAAAGCCCTGTTCTCTGAGCCCTCGGACAATCCCCTCGTCATCGAGGCGGGAAATCTCCGGCCCGACTCGGCGTTGCGGAAGCTGTTCGAGAAGCATGCGGAAGCCGCTGCGCTGCCCTGCTATGCGGACGAGCGGGGCCTGTCGGATCTGATCGAGACGGAGCTCGCCAAGAGCCACCTGTCCATCGATCGCGAGACCAAGGCCTATCTGATGGGACGGCTCGGGGCCGACCAGGCGCTCTCCCGGGGCGAGGTCGCCAAGCTTGCCCTCTACGCCCAAGGCGCGGAGCAGGTCACCCACGACGATGTCGCCGCAATCGTCGGCGACGCGTCGGAGATCGCCCTCGACAATTTCGTCTACGCGGTGAGCGCCGGCGATGCCGCAAAGGCCTTGCGCGAACTCAATCGGCTGGCGGCGTCGGGGACGGACCGCACCGTGGCCCTTGGCGCGCTGTCGCGCCATTTCACCAAGCTCTACCTCGTCGCCACCCACAAGGGCACGATTGAGGACGGCGCCAAGAAGCTGCGCCCGCCACTGCACTACAAGCGGCGCGACGTGTTTCTCAGCCATTGCCGCAAATGGGGCACCCGGCGGCTGGCGAGCACCCTGCCCCTAATCCAAGAGGCCGTGCGCCGGACCCGGCGGTCCCCGGACCTCGGACCGGCCTTCGGCGAACGCCTTCTCCTGGCGCTCGCGTCGAAAGTTTGACACCCCGGGTTTGACGCCGCGACCGCGCGTTCTTATTCAGTAGGCGACTTCACTTTCAGAGGGATGCGCAATGGAGCACCAGGCTGCCGGACAGGACCCCGCGACGTTCGAGCGCCGCAACAAGCTCTTCATGCTGTTGCAGGCGAAGGCCTTCCGGCGCGGAAAGGTGGTCCTCGCCTCGGGTAAGGAGAGCACCTACTACTTCGACATGAAGCCGGCCATGCTCGACCCGGACGGCGCGGCGCTGATGGCCGAGCTTATTCTCCAGGAGCTCGAGGGCATCGAGGCGGACGCCGTCGGCGGTCTCGAGATGGGCGCCGTTCCCTTGATCGCGCCCGTCGCCATGAAGTCTCCTGCTTATGGGCGCTACCTGCCCGGCTTCTTCGTGCGCAAAGCGGTCAAGGACCACGGCACCAAGAAACGCGTCGACGGAAACGATATCGCGGGGAAGACGGTCGTCATTCTCGAAGACGTGACGACGACGGGGGGCTCCGCCATGGATGCGGTCAAGGTCGTCGAGGACGCCGGCGCCAAGGTGTCCCTGGTCATCTCGATCCTCGACCGGGGCGAAGGCGCGGCGGCGCTCTATGCCGACGCGGGCGTTCCCTTCAAGTCTCTATTCAAGGCCGAGGAGTTTCTCGGCGTCGACGCGGCCTAGCGTCCGTATGCGTCGTATTTAGGGACGACGATTGCGGCTAGCGGCCGGGTGTGCGCATGAGCCGTTCGCGCAAGTCTTCGAGCTGATCGAAATTCGTGTAGCGAATGCGCAGCTCGCCGCGTTCGCCGCGGCCGCTCTTGATCTCGCGCGCAGGCCCAGCGCTTCGTGCAGCTCCGTTTCGGCGGCGCGCGTGTTGGCGTCCTTGCCGGCCTTGGCCTTCGTCTTGCCCTTCGCCTTTTGTTCCTGGGCCAGCGCCTCCACCTGGCGCACCGTCAGCCCCTCCTTGACGATACGCTCGGCAAGCTTCGCGGCATCGTCCCGCCCGATCAGGGCGCGGGCGTGACCGGCGCTCAGGTCGCCGTTGCGGACGAGGTCGCGGACAGCCTTGGGTAACTTCAGTAGGCGGAGCGTATTGGCGAGGTGGCTGCGGCTCTTGCCGATGACCTTGGACAGGTCTTCCTGGGTGTAGTCGTGACCGTCCATGAGCGCCTGATAGCCCTCGCCCTCTTCGATGGCGTTGAGGTCCTCGCGCTGAACGTTCTCGATGATCGCGATCTCGATCGCTTCCTTATCCGTCAGTGTACGGATGATAACGGGAACCTCATGGAGGTTTGCCCGCTGGGCCGCGCGCCATCGGCGCTCGCCGGCGACGATCTCGTATTTGTCGGTTCCCTTGGGGCGGACGACGAGTGGCTGCACGAGGCCGCGCTCGCGAATGGAGGCGGCGAGCTCGTCGAGCTGGGCATCGGGAAAGTCGCGCCGCGGGTTGTAGGAACTCGCCTTGAGCGCCGATAGAGCCACGGTCCGCTGATCCTCGGAAGCGAGCGGGGTTCCCGTCGGCTCGTCTCCGATGAGGGAGGCGAGGCTCCGGCCCAATCGCTTCTTCTGTGCGCTCACTGCCATCTTCTTGGTCTCCAGTTCCGGGCGGCATTGGGCCGCCCCCGCATCATGCCGCCTTGATCCGCCGCTCGCGCTCGATGACCTCCGAGGCGAGCTGGATATAGGCTTGGCTTCCACTGCACTTGTAATCGTAGAGAAGGACGGGCTTGCCGTGCGACGGCGACTCGGCCACGCGCACGTTCCTCGGGATCACGGTCGTGTAGACCTTGTCGCCGAGGACATCCCGGACGTCCTGCACCACCTGGTCCGACAGGCTGGTGCGCTGGTCGTACATGGTCAGCACCACGCCGTGGATGCGCAGCTTCGGGTTGAGCCGGCCGCGGATCTCCTCGACTGTGCTCAAGAGCTGCGCCAAGCCCTCCAAGGCAAAGAACTCGCATTGCAGCGGCACCAGCACGGCGTCGGCCGCCGCCAGGGCGTTGAGGGTCAGAAGGTTGAGCGAGGGCGGGCAGTCGATCAGCACATAGGTCGTGCGCTCATCGTCACTCTCACTGGCCGCAAGCTCGGCGAAACAATCGCGCAAACGGTAGTGTTTGCCGCTGCTCTCGCCCACCTCCCGCTCGAACGACATCAGATCGATGGTCGCCGGGATGATCGACAGGCGCGGTACATGGGTCGCGACCTTCGCGTCGAGGATCGAGGCATCGCCGGTGAGAACGTCGAAGGTCGAGTGTTCGCGCTGTTCGATGCCGAGGCCCGTCGAGGCGTTGCCTTGCGGATCGAGATCGACGATCAGCACGCGTTCGCCGACGGCGGCGAGGGCGGTGCCGAGATTGATCGCGGTGGTGGTCTTGCCGACGCCGCCCTTCTGATTGGCGAGCGCCAGGACGCGCATGGCATTCCGGCTCATGCGGGCCTCCGGCGCAGGTTCGTGATTTCGACTATCCGCGCGTCGTCCGCCGTCAGGCTGGGGTGGCACGCATGATCGAAGCTCCACCGGTCTTGGGCGGAGGCGATCTCGGCTTCTGTTTCGCGGCCTTTCAGGAACAGCCCCCGGGTTTCACCTCGCAGAAACGGTTCTGCAAGCTCCAAGAGACGGGGCAGCGGCGCGAGCGCGCGGGCGCTGACCACGTCCGGCCTTAGGCTTTGGGCGTTTTCGGCAAACTGTTCAATACGCATCGCATGAATGTCCACAGGGGCCTCGACGGCCCGAGCCACTTGGCCGAGAAAGGCGCACTTCTTGTGGTTCGATTCAACGAGGTGCATGCGGAAGTCCGGATCGCCGCTTCGAAGGATGGCGACGACCATTCCTGGAAAGCCGCCGCCCGATCCTAGATCGAGCCAGAGTCGCGCTTTCGGTGCAAGCCCTGAAAGCTGTGCTGAGTCGGCCAGGTGGCGGCTCCAGACGTCGGGAAGCGTGGAGGGGGCGACGAGATTCGTCGTTTTCTGCCAGTGCTCCAGGAGCTCCACAAAGCGCTCTAGCCTGTGGATTGTTTCATGTGAAACTTTAAAGGTTTCGGCGAACGATTCCGCACTCGAGGCGAGGGCGCCGTGCTTAGTGTCCGCACTCATGCACTTTTCGCCGCTGCGCCTTTTTTCACGTGAGCAAGCAGCAGCATCAGCGCCGCCGGCGTCATGCCGTCGAGGCGCGCCGCCTGACCAAGGCTCGCCGGCCGATGCCGGGACAGCTTGTGCCGAAGCTCGTTGGAAAGACCCGGAAGCGCCTCGTAGGAGAAGTCGGCGGGGATCGCGATCGCCTCGTCCTTGCGGAACGCCGCGACGTCCATTTCCTGCCGCGCGATATAGACCGCGTAGCGCGCATCGATGGCCATTTGGTTGGCGATGGATGGATCGAGCGCGCCGATCTCCGGCCAGATCTGAGCGAGACGCGCCAGATCGATCTCCGGATAACTAAGAAGGTCGAAGGCGCTGCGCTTGCGCCCATCCCGATTGATGGTGAGCCCGGCCCTACCGGCTTCGTTCGGCGTCAGCGTCAGACTGCGTAGAAGTTCGGCCCCGGCCGCCAGACGTTCCGCCTTCGCCTCGTAAGACCGGCGCCGCTCCGCACCCACACAGCCCACGGCGATGCCGAGGGGCGTGAGCCGCTGGTCCGCGTTGTCGGCACGGAGCATGAGCCGGTATTCCGCCCGAGAGGTGAACATGCGGTAGGGCTCGGTGACGCCACGCGTCACCAGATCGTCGATCATCACGCCGAGATAGCCGTCCGCCCGCGTCACCGCGAAACGGTCCCGACCGCCGCCCGCGACCTTCGCCGCGTTGAGGCCGGCAATGAGGCCTTGCGCGCCGGCCTCCTCGTAGCCCGTCGTCCCGTTGATCTGTCCGGCCAGGAACAGACCCGGCACGGCCTTGGTCTCGAGGCTCGGATGCAACTCGCGCGGATCCACGTAATCGTACTCGATCGCATAGCCCGGGCGTTTCACGTGAACGTTCTCCAGACCCGCGATGGTCTTCAGGAACGCGTGCTGAACGTCCTCGGGCAGGGAGGTCGAAATGCCGTTGGGGTAGACCGTGTCGTCGTCGAGGCCCTCCGGCTCCAGAAAGATCTGGTGGCTCGCCCGGTCCTGGAAGCGCACCACCTTGTCCTCGATGGAGGGGCAGTAGCGCGGGCCGACGCTCTCGATGGCGCCCGAATACATCGGCGCGCGCGAAAGGTTCGCCTCGATGATTCTATGAGTCTCTTCAGACGTATAGGTGATGTGGCAGGGCACCTGCGGCGTGGTGATCGCCTCCGTCAGGAAGGAGAACGGCACCGGAGGCGTATCGCCGGGTTGTTCCTGCAAGCGATCCCAATCGATGGTCTTGCCGTCGAGGCGCGGGGGCGTTCCCGTCTTCAGCCGGCCCATGCGCAGCCCGAGGCCGTAGAGGCGCTCCGACAGACCCAGGGCAGGCGCCTCGCCCATGCGGCCCGCCGGAATACGCGTGTCGCCGATATGGATGAGCCCGCGCAAGAACGTGCCGGTCGTCAAGACGACCGCGCCTGCCGCGAGCCGGCGGCCGTCGCCCGTGACGATGCCCGCCACGCGGCCGCGATCGACGATCAGATCTTCGGCCGCCGCCTCGATCACATGGAGATTGTCCGTGGCCGCGATGGCGGCCTGCATGGCCTGCCGGTAGAGCTTGCGGTCGGCCTGGGCCCGCGGCCCCTGCACCGCCGGACCCTTGCTCCGGTTCAGCATGCGGAACTGAATGCCAGCGGCATCGGCGACACGGCCCATCAGTCCATCGAGCGCATCGATCTCGCGCACGAGATGCCCCTTGCCCAAGCCGCCGATAGCCGGATTGCACGACATCTCGCCGATGGACGATGCGCTGTGGGTGACCAAAGCCGTGCGCGCACCGAGCCGTGCGGCCGAAGCCGCGGCTTCGCAACCGGCGTGGCCGCCGCCAATAACAATCACGTCGTAGGGCTTGTGTGTAGGCGCATCGCTCATGTTGTCGCTCATGGGCGCTAAGTAGTCGCGAAACGCCCCGCGTCAAAGCAGAGCCGCCATGGCAGCCGCGCGGGACGGATGTTTCACGTGAATCATTCGGAGAGGGGCGCTCGGCAACGTTTCACGTGAATCATTTTGGCCACGCGCTTCGCCCATGCCCCCTATTTGCCGATGCAGAACTCGGAGAAGATGGCGCCAAGCACCTCCTCCACGTCGATCCGGCCCGTGAGGCGCCCCAAATGATGCGCGGCGATCCGCAGCTCCTCTGCCCGGAGCTCCGCATCGAGATCATGGTTAACAAATCGTTTCAGCGCGTCCCGAACTGACACAAGCTCGGCCCGATGGCGCGTCCTCGTGATCGGTGTCGCGCCTGCGGAATCGACGCCCTCACCCGCACGCGCGCCCAACTCCGCGATGAGACCGTCCAGGCCCTCTCCCGTCTTGGCCGAGATCGTCAACCCGGATACGTCACCCAGCTCCGGTCCAGAGCCCAAATCCGATTTGTTCGTCACGGTCACAACCGGCACCTCGCCAAAGCCCGGCGAAGCTTCCGGCTTCGACGCGTCGGCATCCACGATCCAAAGCACCAGG
Source organism: Methyloceanibacter stevinii (assembly GCF_001723355.1). NCBI lineage: Bacteria > Pseudomonadati > Pseudomonadota > Alphaproteobacteria > Hyphomicrobiales > Hyphomicrobiaceae > Methyloceanibacter > Methyloceanibacter stevinii. The sequence goes on from NZ_LPWE01000010.1 coordinate 456,384, forward strand.
TCCGCCGCCTCCGCCCGCGAGACCGCGCGCCGGATGCCCTCGCTCTCGACGGCGCCGCCGCCCTCGCGAAGCCCGGCCGTGTCCGCCACGATGATCGGCATACCGCCGATATCCAGATGGACCTCGATCACGTCGCGCGTGGTGCCGGCCTCCTCCGAGACGATCGCCACATCACGCTTTGCGAGCGCATTCAGGACCGACGACTTGCCGGCGTTCGGCGGTCCCGCGATGACCACGCGAAACCCGTCCCGCAGGCGCTCGCCGCTATGATCGGCGAGATGCGCCTCAAGGCGCGGCAGCAGGGCCTGGACCACATCGACGGCGAGCCGCGCGGCGTCGTCCGCAACGTCCGCCTCGTCGGAAAAATCGAGCCCAGCCTCCATGAGGCTCTGCGCCTTGAGGAGCTCGGCCCGCCAACCCTCATAGAGATGCCGAAGCCCGCCTTCGGACTGGGCCAGGGCCTGACGCCGCTGGGCCTCCGTCTCGGCGCTGACCAGATCGGCCAGGCCCTCCACTTCGGTCAGATCCAGCTTGCCGTTCTCGAAAAGCCTCCGGGCGAATTCGCCGCGCTCGGCAAGGCGCGTGCCCGCCGTGACCAGCGCGGCCTCCACTACGGCCTTGACGACGGCACGGCCGCCATGCACCTGCAGCTCGGCCATGTCCTCGCCCGTGAAGCTGGCCGGACCCGGAAACCACAGCACCAGCCCGCGATCGATCCCCCCGATGCGGCGCAAGGCTGCTTCACGTGGAACAGGCAGTGATTCTATGAGGTGCTCAAGTACCGCACGTGTCTGCGGCCCGGAAATCCGAACGACCGCGACGGCGGCGACCCCTGCGCCCGAGGCGAGCGCCACGATCGTCTCGCCGGACTGCGACGCTTCCGCCCGCCTGGACTCGTGATGCGTGGGGCTATGCTTCATAGTCTATCGTACCCGAAGAATATCGAATTCGCGGCCACACGCGGACCGGAAGGCAGGATGAGCGAAAACGGCGGAAACCAACTCGGCGACGAGACCAGCCCCTATTTGCGACAGCACAAGGACAATCCCGTCCATTGGCGCCCATGGGGCCCGGACGCACTGGCCGAAGCCAAACGCACCGGCAAGCCCATTCTGCTGTCTGTCGGCTATGCCGCCTGTCATTGGTGCCACGTGATGGCCCATGAGAGCTTCGAGGATCCTGAAACAGCCGCGGTCATGAACGACCTGTTCGTGAACATCAAGGTCGATCGCGAGGAACGGCCCGACGTCGACTCGATCTACATGAACGCGCTGCAGATGATCGGCGAGCAGGGCGGCTGGCCCCTGACCATGTTCCTCACGCCGGACGCCGAACCCTTCTGGGGCGGCACCTACTTCCCGAAGCACCAGCGCTATGGCCGGCCGGCCTTCGTGGCCGTTCTGCGCACGGTCGCCCACACGTTTCACGCGGAGCCGCAAAAGGTCCGCACCAACGCCGACGCCCTGCGCACTCGGCTTCACCCCACCCAGCCAAAGGGCGAGGCGGTGCCGCTCACGGACGCCACGCTCCAGAACTGGACCCAGCGCTTCCTCCAGGCCGTGGACCCCGTGACGGGGGGCATGCGCGGCGCCCCCAAATTTCCGCAGACCAATTTCTTCGCGCTGCTCTGGCGGGGCGGCCTCCGCTACGACGTCGAAGCCTTGCGCGAGGCTGTCGACCTCACCCTGACCCATATCTGCCAGGGCGGCATCTACGACCATGTGGGCGGGGGCTTCGCCCGCTACAGCGTCGACGAGCAATGGCTCGTGCCTCACTTCGAGAAGATGCTCTACGACAACGCCCTCCTGATCGACCTCATGACCGAGGTCTGGCGCGAGACCAAATCGCCCCTCTATGCCAAGCGGATCGAGGAGACGGTCGGCTGGCTGTTGCGGGAAATGGTCACTGAAGGCGGCGCCTTCGCCGCTTCCCTCGATGCGGACTCCGAAGGCGAGGAAGGCAAGTTCTATGTCTGGGACTTCGACGAGGTGAAGGCCCTGCTTGGCGCGGACAACATCAACTTCTTCGCCGACATGTACGATGTCACACCGCCGGGCAATTTCGAAGGCAAGAACATCCCTAACCGTCTGCATACGGTCGAATTGCGGGACGAGGAAACCGAGGCACGGCTGCAACGTATGCTGCGAGCGTTATTCGAAAGCCATTCGCTCCGTATACGTCCTGGCTTCGACGACAAGGTCTTGGCCGACTGGAACGGACTGATGATCGCGGCGCTCGCCAATGCGGCTACGGCCTTCGACAGGCCCGAGTGGTTAGAGGCCGCGGAAGCCGCCTTCGATTTCGTCCTTATGCGGATGAGTATGGGCGTGCGGCTCATCCATTCCTATCGCGAAGGTCCGGGAAACGCGCCGGCGACCTCAAGCGACTATGCCAACATGATCCGCGCCGCGCTCGCGCTCGCCAACGCCACCAACAATCCGGAATACGTGGAGCAGGCCTGCGCCTGGACCCATGTGCTCGACAAACATTATTGGTCCGAGGATCTCGGCGGCTATCACCTGGCGGCCGACGACACGGAAGACATTCTCGTGCGCCCGCTCAACGCCCATGACGACGCGACGCCCAATGCCAACGCGATGATGATTTCGAACCTCGTCGCGCTCGCCTCATGGACCGGCAATAATACGTATACGGATCGTGCCGAGAGGATCGTCGAGGCGTTCGGCCCCGCGATCACGGCGAACCCTGTCGGGCATTCGGGCATGCTGGGCGCGGCGCTCGACCGGCTGGCGCCGGCGCTCGTTGTCCTGATGGTGCCGGAAGGCGGCGACCCCACGGCCATGCGCGCGGCACTCCGGGACGTGTCGCTCCCCAATGCGGTGGTGGACGAGGTCTGGGCCGACGAGACCCTGCCGTCCACGTCACCGCAGCCGGCAAGACCGTCATCGACGCAAAACCACCGCTTACGTCTGTATCGGCCCGCAATGCTCTCTGCCGGTCACGGAACCCGAAAAGCTCGTGGAGACGATCAAGACGTCGCGGCGGGGGACCGTCGCCTAAAAGCGCCGGCCCGAAGGCCGACACTCCTACGTATTCATCGAATCGAAGAACTCGTCGTTGTTCTTGGTCTGCTTCAGTTTGTCGACCAGGAACTCGATCGCATCCATGGTGCCCATGGGGTTCAGGATGCGGCGGAGCACGTACATCTTCTTGAGCTGATCCTTGTCGACCAGCAGCTCCTCTTTCCGGGTACCGGAGCGGGCAATATCGATGGCCGGGAACACGCGCTTGTCGGCGACCTTGCGGTCGAGCACGACTTCGGAGTTACCGGTGCCCTTGAACTCTTCGAAGATGACTTCGTCCATGCGGCTGCCCGTATCGATCAGGGCCGTGGCGATGATCGTCAGTGAACCGCCTTCTTCGATATTACGCGCGGCGCCAAAGAAGCGCTTCGGGCGCTGGAGCGCGTTCGCGTCCACACCGCCGGTCAGCACCTTGCCGGAGGAAGGGACCACCGTGTTGTAGGCGCGGCCCAGACGCGTGATCGAATCCAGAAGGATGACCACGTCACGGCCGTGCTCCACAAGGCGCTTGGCCTTCTCGATAACCATCTCGGCCACCTGCACGTGGCGCGCGGCCGGCTCGTCGAAGGTCGAGGACACGACCTCGCCCTTCACCGAGCGCTGCATGTCGGTCACTTCTTCCGGGCGCTCGTCGATCAGGAGCACGATCAGATAGCACTCCGGATGATTGGCGGTGATCGCGTGGGCGATATTCTGGAGGATCACCGTCTTACCGGTGCGCGGCTGGGCCACGATCAGGCCACGCTGGCCCTTGCCGATCGGCGCCACGATATCGATGACCCGTCCAGTATGGTCCTTCCTGGTCGGATCCTCGGTCTCCATCTCGAGACGCTCGTCCGGATAGAGCGGCGTCAGATTGTCGAAATGAATCTTGTGGCGCTGCTTGTCGGGGTCCTCGAAATTGATTGTGTTGACCTTGAGAAGCGCGAAATAGCGTTCGCCTTCCTTGGGGCTTCTGATCTGCCCCTCGACCGTGTCGCCAGTCCGAAGACCGAAGCGCCGGATCTGCGAGGGCGAAACGTAGATGTCGTCGGGGCCGGCCAGATAGTTCGAATCCGGCGACCGTAGAAAGCCGAACCCATCCTGCAGTACCTCGACCACGCCCTGGCCGGTGATGTCGACCTCCCGGGCGGCGAGTTGCTTCAGGATCGCAAACATCAGCTCTTGCTTGCGCATGGCGTTCGCGTTTTCGACTTCGACCTCCTCGGCAAAGCTCAAAAGCTCCGTCGGCGATTTGGCCTTCAAATCTTGCAGCTTCATTTCCTGCACGCTGCTAACTCCAATGGGAAAAAGGTTGTTGGTTGGATTGCCGCACGCCTTGCGGCACGCGAACGAAGAAAAAGGGAAAGGGATGGTCTATGGCGGGAGGGCGGCGGGACCGCCCCGGCCAGTCCACGTCAGATACCGGACTGGAACCTTGGGGCTTAGACTAGATTCGAGTCGTCTTATAGCAGAGCCCGCGCCCGCGCGGAATAGATTAGGCTCAAAAGCCGCACAGAATTTGCTTGGGTTCTGATTGAGCCGTAATCGGCCGCAAAAAACCGCAATAAGCCCCTAAAAAGGCTTTACCGCCGCCAGGATGACAATAGCGATCATCAGGAGCGTGGGGACTTCATTGGCGATCCGGTAGAAGCGCTGGCTATGGGTGTTGCGATCTCCGGCGAACTCCCGTGTCCAGCGGGCGAGGAAACCCGTGAAACCCGACATCGCCACAACCAGGAGCAGCTTGAGGTGGAACCAGCCCGCATGGGCCCAATCCACCACGTAATAGGCCAGGATCAACCCGAACACCCAGCTCGCGATCATAGCCGGTGTGATGATCGCCTTGAGGAGCCGGCGCTCCATGACCTTGAAGGTTTCGGACTGTTTCGATCCCGCCTCCGCCTCGGTGTGATAGACGAACAGCCGCGGCAGGTAGAGGACACCCGCCATCCAGGCGATCACAGAGATGATGTGAAACGCCTTGACGTAGAGAAGAAACATAATCTTTTCAGACCTTTAGACGGCGTGTTCGCCTTTTACCAGGCGCACGAGCGTTCCACGTTCTCGATTGGCGTCTCCGGCAGAATGCCATGGCCGAGATTGAAGATGAACGGCCGGTCACCGAGCGCCTCCAGGATCTCATGGACGCGCGCATCCAGTTGGGGCCCGCCGGTGACCAGCAGCACCGGATCCAGATTACCCTGTACGGGCACAATTGGCTGGAGCGTGTCGCGGATCCAGCCGACCGGCAGGCTGGTATCGCACCCGACCGCATCGATCCCCGTTTCTTGCGCGTAACGCACCGCCGAGGGTCCCGCACCCCTCGGAAAGCCGATGATTGGAATGTCCGGCGCCTCAGCCTTCACCCGCTCCACGATGTCTCGGGTCGGTGCGATGCACCACCTGGCGAACGCATCCTCGGGAAGGCTCCCCGACCAGCTATCGAAGATCTGGAGTGCTCGGCAGCCCGCGCGGACCTGCCCCAGCAGATAGGTCACCGACGTCTCCACGATCGTATCGATGAGAGCTCGGAACAGCGGCGGGTCCTCGTAAGAGAGCGCCCGCGCCCGGGCCTGGTCCTTGCTGCCGGCGCCTTCGACCATGTAGGTGGCAACGGTCCAGGGCGCCCCACAGAAGCCGATCAACGGAACACCCTCCGGAAGCCCGGCGACTACCCGTTCCACCGTCTCATAGACCGGTGAGAGCCGTTCAGGGGCCGCTGTAGGATCGAGCCGTCCCAGAGCCGCTGCGTCGCGAATGGGTTTGAGCTTCGGACCCTCTCCTTCCACGAACGCAACCGACTGACCGAGCGCATAGGGCACAATCAGAATGTCGGAGAAGACGATCGAGGCATCGAATGGAAAACGGCGCAGGGGCTGAAGCGTGACTTCGGCCGCCAATTTCGGTGTCAGGCACAGATCCAGGAACGAGGGAACGGTCTTCCGGACTTCCCGGTACTCGAGCAGATAGCGGCCGGCCTGACGCATCAGCCACATGGGTGGAGGCGAACAGGTCTGGCCGCTCAGAACGGACAGAAACGGAGAGTCGGGAACAGACATGCGCTTCTCTAAAACTAATAAGAAGAGTCTTTAAAAGGGTTTCTGTTGTTTTTGTTATGCCGTGAATAGCGGACATTCATCTTCATCACCACTGTTTCAACAGGGACCGCATGCCCGCATTTGACGGTATGGCGATGATTGTAGCGGGCTGTGCCTGGGGGCGCTTGATACAAGGTGTAACAGCCTGAAGTTTCCCGTATTTTCGCACCACGGTACGGCTTGAGAACGGTCGGATGACCTGTGCGTTTCACCCCCTCGGAGCTGGGGATGAAAAAGGCTATTGTCTCCCTGCTAACAAACTCCGTCACGATCTAGACACAGACGAATCTGTGAAAAAGACAGCGTATGATTTGCAGGTCAGCGGGGAGAGATGCGGCACCCCCTAGTGTTGCTCCTATCGCCCGCCCCAGTTATCCAATGGCCATACAATGGATATCCAACAACGTACCTTCCATCTGCATATGATCTCCGACGCCACGGGCGAGACGCTCGTGACGATCGCGCGGGCCGTGGGGGTGCAGTACGCGGCGGCGCGGGCGATCGAACATTTGCATCCGCTCGTCCGCAGCGAACGCGAACTCGAACGCGTGCTGCGCGAAGTCGAGGCGGCGCCGGGCATCGTCCTCTACACGTTGTTCAACCGCGACCTGGCGGAGAAGCTCGAGCAGGCCTGCAAAGGCTTGAACGTTCCCTACGTCGCGCCGCTCCTGAACGTGCTCCAGGTGTTCGAATCCTATTTGGGGATGCGTCGACGCCGATGGTGGGTGGGCAGCACCAGCTCAACGCGGATTATTTCCGTCGCATCGAGGCGCTGAACTTCACCATGATGCACGACGATGGGCATTTGCCGGACAATCTGGACGATGCCGACATCATCCTGCTCGGCATCAGCCGTACGTCGAAAACGCCGACCAGCATCTATCTCGCCAATCGGGGACTGAAGACCGCCAATGTGCCGCTCGTGCCGGGTGTGCCCGTCCCGCCCCAGCTCGAGCAGGAGACGAAGGCCTTTGTGGTCGCCCTGGTTGCGAGCCCGGAGCGGATCTCGCAAGTGCGCCACAACCGGGTGATCGAACAGGCCCACGGGCATTTGGACGACTATGTGGACCGGGATGCCATCGCGGCGGAGATCGCGCAGACGCGCCAGCTCTGCGCGCGCCACGGCTGGCCCATTATCGATGTGACGCGCCGGTCGATCGAAGAGACCGCGGCCGCGATCATCCGGCTCTACGACGATCGCGACGCACCGGCCCTCGATACATGACGAATTTTCTCCAAGAGGGCCGCGCGCCCCTGATTCTCGCCTCCGCCAGCGCCACGCGGCGCAAGCTTCTCGAGGGCTCCGGCCTCACCTTCAGCACGAAGAGCTCGGATCTCGACGAGGCGGCCATGCGCACGGCAATGGGCCTCGAAGGCACGGTGGAGCCCAGCGACGTGGCTGAGGTTCTGGCGCGCGGCAAGGCAGAGGACGTGAGTGCCCAGTCTGGCGATGCGTTCGTGATCGGCGGAGACCAAGTGATGGCCGCCGGCGGCAAGATCTACGGGAAGCCGCAGTCCATGGAGGATGCCAGGGCCCGGCTTCTCGAGCTCAGCGGCAAGAGCCACCAGTTGCACACAGCCGTTGTCGTCGCCACAGGTGGCGTTACCGTCTGGGCCCACACGGACGTCGCGACACTGACCATGCGGCGTCTGTCGCCTGAGTTCGTAGGGCGGTATCTCGCCGCCGCCGGCGAGGGCGTCCTGGGGTCGGTCGGCGCCTATCAGATCGAATCGCTCGGAATCCAGCTCTTCGAGAAGATCGAAGGGGACTTCTTCTCGATTCTAGGCCTGCCCCTGCTCGCGCTGCTCGATGCGCTGCGGCGCGAGAGGGCGATCGAGGGATGACGGGACGATGAGCACGGCGCCACGCGCATGCGTGATCGGCTGGCCGGTCGAGCACTCCCGCTCGCCGGCGATCCACGGTTATTGGCTCGCGCACTACGGCATCGACGGTGCGTATGTGAAGGAGGCGGTGGCGCCGGAGGACTTCCCTGCCTTCCTGAGTTCACTTTCGAAGCACGGCTACGTAGGCGCGAATGTCACGCTGCCCCATAAGGAAGCGGCGTTGCGCGCGGTCCAGGAGGCCGACACTGCGGCCCGGGCGATCGGCGCGGTCAATACGGTGTGGCTCGATGAGCGCGGGGCGCTGCGGGGCAGCAACACGGACGCTTACGGCTTCATGACCAATCTTGATTCATCCGCGCCCGATTGGCGCGAGGGCTGCGATGTGGCCATGGTGCTGGGCGCCGGGGGCGCCGCGCGGGCGATCCTTCATGGGCTCATCGAGGCGGGCATTCCCCGGATCCTCCTGACGAACCGCACGGTCGCGAAGGCGGAGACCTTGGCCCGAGACTTTGGCGATCCCGTTGAAGTCGTTCCCTGGGAGGACAAGGATTCGGCGCTGTCCGCCTGCCGCCTCCTGGTCAACACGACGAGCCTCGGCATGGCCGGGCAGCCACCGCTCGACATCATGGTGACCGCCCTTCCGGCCAACGCCGTGGTGACGGACATTGTCTATGTGCCCCTTGAGACGCCCTTGCTGGCCGAGGCCCGCGCGCGCGGACTGACCACCGTGGACGGGCTGGGAATGCTGCTGCACCAGGCCGTGCCGGGGTTCGAGCGCTGGTTCGGCGTCCGCCCGGAGGTGACCCCGGACCTGCGCGCACACGTAGTGGCCACGTTGGAGGCGGGCTGATGCTGGTCATCGGCCTCACAGGCGGGATCGGCATGGGAAAGAGTTCTGCCGCCGCCCATTTCAAGCGCCACGGGGTGCCCGTCTTCGACGCCGACGCCTATGTGCACAAGCTCTATGAGGGCGAGGCGGTCCCCCTGATCGAGAGTGCTTTTCCGGGCACCACCCGCGAAGGCCGAGTGGACCGCGCGCTTCTGGCCAAGGAAGTGGCCGGCCGGCCGGACCGGCTCAAGGAGCTCGAGGCGATCGTCCATCCGCTGGTGGTCCAGGCGGAGATCGATTTTCTCTGCGACCAGGAGGACGGTGGCGTGCCGGTGGCGGTTCTGGAAATTCCGCTTCTGTTCGAGACGGGCGCCGAGTCCCGAGTCGACGTCACTGTTGCCGTCAGCGCGCCGGAAGACGTGCAGCGGCAGCGTGTCATGGAGCGGCCTGGCATGACGGCGGAGAAGTTCGACGCGCTTCGGGCGCGGCAGCTTGACGATGCGGACCGCCGCGCGCGGGCCGACCACGTGCTCGACAGCGGGTCCAGCTTGGAAAACCTGCAGGCGCAGCTCGATGTGCTGATCGAATCGCTTAAGCTAAAGGACGGAAGCGTCATGGAGCGTCTGCGCGCTCATCGCCCCTAGCCAAAGCGGAGTTCTTCAAACCTGTGCGCGAGATCATTCTCGATACGGAAACGACGGGTCTAGATCCCAAGGAGGGACATCGGATCGTCGAGATCGGCTGCGTGGAGCTGGTCAACTCCATCCCCACCGGCCGGACCTGGCACTGCTATCTGAACCCCGAGCGGGACATGCCCGAGCAGGCCTTCGCCGTGCACGGGCTGTCCACCGAATTCCTCGGGGACAAGCCTCTCTTTGCGGACAAGGCGGACGAGTTCCTCGAATTCGTCGAAAGCGCCATGCTCGTCATTCACAATGCGAAGTTCGACTTCGGATTCTTGAATGCTGAGCTTGAGTGGGCGTCGAAGCCGCTCCTGACCTGGGATAGAATTGTGGACACGCTGGCGCTGGCGCGGCGGCGCCATCCTGGATCGCCGGCAAGTCTCGATGCCCTCTGCCGCCGTTATGGCATCGATCTCAGCGGCCGCGATCTCCACGGTGCGCTCCTGGACTGCCGTCTGCTGGCCGGCGCTATGTGGAGCTGGTCGGCGGTAAGCAGGCGCGGCTGGAGTTGGCCGGAAACGGGGGCTCAGCAGGCGGATACGTCGGGGAACGCCGTCACGGTGACGCCGCGCGCGGCGCCGCTGCCCTCACGGCTGACGGCAGAGGAACGCGAAGCCCATCGCGTCTTCGTCGCCACGTTGGGCGAAGACGCGATTTGGCGCCGCTACGAGTGAGCGAAAACTGACGGCTGTCAGACGACCTAGTTCGGCTGACTCATATCGACGTCGCCGCCCTTCGACAGGTTCTGCGCATAGAGGCGGCCGAAGTCGATCGGATCGAGCATCAGCGGCGGGAATCCGCCATCGCGGACGACATCGGCGATTACCCGACGCACGAACGGGAACAGCAGGGTGGGGCAGTCCACGAACAGCACCGGCTGCAGCATGTCTTCCGGGACGTTCTTGATCCGGAACAGGCCGCCGAAGTCCAGTTCGACATTGTAGATGACCCCGGTGTCACTCTTGGCGTGGGCCTCGAGATGCACCACGGCCTCGTAGATGTCCTCGCCCCGCGGTCCGGCATTGACGTTGACGCCGACCTGCAGTTGGGGGTTTTCGCCGGGGCCCTGCAGCGTCTGCGGCGCGCCGGGGCTCTCGAAGGAGAAATCCTTCACATACTGTGCAAGCACGTTGAGTTGAGCCTGAGAGCCGGCTTTCGCGTCTGCCGGCCCATCGCCGTTGGCGCCTTTCGGGCTGTTCTGTTTGTCGTTCTTGGCCATCTGATCCTCCCTCGGCGCAAACTCCGACCGCTGGCTAGCACGGGAGGCGAGCGCCACGCAATTCGACAAAGTGCACGGGTGCGCCCGGCTACCCCTTTGGGGTTGGCGTCTGTGAGGGGAATGACGTAAGTTGGCCCTATCACGCAGCCTGTTCGATATGAAAAATGCGCTGCGGCGGGTTGCGACCGCTAGAAAACCCCGTGGCATGCAACAATATTTAGCCTATGGCATTGGTCCACTGACCGCGAGGCGTTTTGCATGAACCGGACTGGATCCGGAACTGGATGGCAGCAAGACTATGAGTGAAGCTTTCGACATCTATACATTGCTGTTCCTGGTTCTCGCGGTGGTGATTTTCATCAGGCTGCGCAGCGTGCTCGGACGCAGGACCGGAAACGAGCGCCAGCCCTTCGATCCCTATTCCCGCCCCGACACCAAACAGGCGCCGGAAGGCACCGTGGTGGCGCTGCCGCGCGGCCGGAACGCTGAGGCTCCCGTCGGCACCGACACCGGCCCTTCGGCCGAGGACATCGAAGAGCGTCTGGAACGGTATGCCAAGGCGGACAGCCCGCTCGGCAAATCGCTCACCGCGTTGATCAAGTCGGATCCCGGCTTCGACCCGGCGCAGTTTCTGGACGGCGCCAAGATGGCTTACGAGATGATCGTGGCCGCGTTTGCCGAGGGCGACGAGAAGACTCTCAAGCAGCTCCTCGGCGACGACGTCTTGGACGGCTTCTCGCGCGCCATCGCCGAGCGCGACGAGCGCGGCGAGACGCACCACACGACGCTGGTCGGTATCGACAAGGCGGACATGATCGAAGCCGAGGTTAAGGACAAGCAGGCCTTCGTGACGGTCAAGTTCGTGAGCGAGCTGATCTCGGTCACCCGCGACTCGGCCGGAGAGGTCGTCGACGGCGATCCGAAGAAGGTGCGCGAGGTCACGGACATCTGGACCTTCGCCCGCGATACGGCGTCCCGCAATCCGAACTGGAAGCTCGTGGCCACCGAGGCAGCGAATTAGCAGCCGGCGTTGACCGGCTCCGTCTACGCAACCCCTTGCAGTTTCGCCGACCTGGACGGCTGGGCGGACGACGATCACGCAGCGGCGCTGCGCGCGCTCGTGAACTCGACAACACGCGACGGCGTTGAGCGCCTGCAAGAGGCCGAGGCGCGGGGGTACTTCGAATCCGGGTTCGAGGCTTTTGCGGCGAGCACCGACACGCGCGCTTCGTCACCGGCTATTACGAGCCGGAGCTGCGCGGGTCACGTACATGGTCGCGGCAATTTCCCATCCCGATCTACGGACTCCCGAGAGACCTCGTCACCACAATCAACGAAACCAACCGCGCGGCGCACAACGAAACCCTGACGGGATTTCGTCTGACGTCTGAGGGTATGGTTCCGTATTTCACGCGCGCCGAGATCGAAGCAGGCGCGCTCGATGGGAGAGGACTGGTCGTCCTGTATACGGACGACCCCGTCGATCTTTATTTCATGCATGTGCAGGGGTCGGGCCTCGTGCATCTCGACGACGGCACCTCGGTGCGTCTCACCTATGCGGGCAAGAACGGTCATCCGTATACATCGCTGGCGCGGGTCCTGGTCGACCTCGGCGAACTCGACGCGGGCGGCATAGATATGGATGCGCTGAAAGCCTGGCTGCGTACCGATCTCGAACGCGGCCGTGCGCTCATGCGAATGAACCAGTCCTATACCTTCTTTTCCGTGCTTCCGGGCGACGAGGCAGCGCGGGGCCCGCACGGGGCCGAGGGCGTGCCGCTCACGCCCGGCCGCAGTCTCGCAGTGGATCCCACCTATATCCCGCTTGGTACGCCGGTGTTCGTAACGGTCCCGGAGTTCGCCGGGGAGGACGGACGCCCCTTCGGGCGACTGATGATCGCCCAGGATGTGGGCTCGGCGATCCGGGGCCCCCAGCGCGGCGATATCTTCTTTGGGACCGGCGAGGCCGCCGGCGCGCTCGCCGGCCGGACGCGTCATGCGGCGCGGTTTCATGTCCTGATGCGGAAGCGTTAAGGCGCTTTGCGCTAATGTGCGGTCATGGCCAAGGAGAAACCAGGCAAAGACACTCCGACAAAGAAGGATACCAGGCCCGTCCGTCTTGAGGACGACGCAGCGCTGTGGGCGCGCGTGGCCGAAACCGCTCAGCCGCTCGCTAACAAGAACCGCTTCGTCGATGTGGAAACGCCGCTCAAGGCTCCCGCAAGACCCTCCACGCCCAAACAGCCGAAGGCGGCCGAGGCAATGCCGTCTGGCGCGCTGCAGCCTGAGTCGAAGCCCGGGACCACCGCCGGCAAAGTCAGCGTCAAGAAGGCGCCCTCGCCGAAGGCCGGTCTCGACCGGCAGACTGCGCGCAAGCTCGACAAGGGCCATCTCGCCATCGAAGCGCGGATCGATCTGCACGGCATGCGCCAGCGCGAGGCCCATAGCGCCTTGCGAAAATTCCTGCAGTGGGCCCGGGCCAAGGACTATCGCCACGTCCTCGTCATCACCGGCAAGGGCTCGCTTCGCGCCGAGGGCGGAAGCTTCTACGACGAGGAGACGCGGGGTGTGCTGCGCCAGGCCGTGCCCCATTGGCTCTCCCATGGGGACCTGGCGCCGTTGATCGTCAGCTTCTCCGACGCCCCCCGCCGACTCGGCGGCGAAGGCGCGCTCTATGTGCGGCTGCGGCGGTCGGACCGCGGTCGGTGACTGCTAAACGTCGGACGACTCGTCGGCCTCCAGCATACGGAGGACGAAATCGGTGCGCTCGGCGACGCCAGTCTTTGGGAGGATTGTGACCTCGTATCCGAGAGCGGGGTAGGCCGCGAGGAGCCGCGCGTACTCCTCGGCTGCCGCCTCGAAACCGTGTTGCCGTTCCTTGTCCTGCCCGTAGATCTCAGGCCAGGGTGGGGTGAGGAACACGCGCCGATGATAGGAGTACGATCGGCCTAGCTCATCCAGGACGCGGTCGCCGGTGGCATGTTCCAAGGCCGAAGCGGCATCCACCAGGCCGCGGTCGAAGAAGACCCAACCTTCGAATTCCGCGTTGGCTTCCCAATCGGAAATCGCCGTCGAGATCGCCGCTCTCGCGAACGCCGCAAGGTCGATCCATGGCAGCGCTGACCCGCTCGAAGCCAATTCTTCACGAACGATCCTACGTCCCGGTTCGTCGACGACGCTAAAGCCCCGTTCGCGCAGTGCTTCGAGCAGGGTCGATTTTCCCCCGCCCGAGCAGCCGGAGATCACGACACGACGCTCCATTGGAGAACGTCCCTACAGAATAAACTTCGAGAGGTCGGCGTTTTTGGCGAGGTCCCCGATGTGCTCGCGCACGTAAGACGCATCGATGGTGACGGCCTCGCCGTTTCTGTCGGAGGCGCCGAACGAGATGTCGTCGAGAATGCGTTCCATCACCGTCATCAGGCGCCGTGCGCCGATATTCTCGACGGACGTGTTCACTTCCACGGCGATGTCGGCAATGGCGTCGATGGCGTCCTCGGTGAACTCCAGCGTCACGCCTTCGGTTTTCATCAGCGCCACATATTGATTGATGAGGCAGGCCTTGGGCTCCGTCAGGATGCGGCGGAAGTCCTCGCGGGTGAGCGCGCGCAACTCCACGCGGATCGGCAGGCGGCCTTGCAGCTCCGGCAGCAGGTCCGAGGGCTTGGCGATGTGGAACGCGCCCGAGGCGATAAAGAGGATGTGGTCCGTCTTCACGGGTCCGTATTTCGTGCCGACCGTCGTGCCTTCGATGAGTGGCAGGAGATCGCGCTGCACGCCTTCGCGGCTGACGTCGGCGCCGGCACGGTCGGAGCGGGCGCAGATCTTGTCGATCTCGTCGAGGAACACGATGCCGTTGTTCTCGACGTTCCGGATCGCCTCCTGGATCATCATGTCGTCGTCGATGAGCTTGTCGGATTCCTCCGCCATCAAAATCTCGAAGGAGTCCTCGACCGTGACTTTGCGCGACCGTGTGCGCTGGCCGAGCGCCTTGCCGAGCATATCGGACAGATTGATCATGCCGACTTGGCTGCCCGGCATCCCGGGAATTTCGAAGGACGGCATGCCGCCCGAGTCGGCCACCTGAATCTCGATCTCTTTGTCGTTCAGCTCATTGGCCCGGAGTTTCTTCCGGAACGACTCGCGGGTGGCGCTACCGGCGCCGGGGCCCACAAGAGCGTCGATCACGCGCTCCTCCGCATTGACGTGGGCCCGCGCGGAAACCTCTTTGCGCTTGGTATCGCGCACGAGGCCGATGCCGGTTTCGATCAGATCACGGACGATCTGCTCCACGTCGCGTCCCACATAGCCGACCTCGGTGAACTTGGTCGCTTCGATCTTGATGAAGGGGGCATTGGCGAGCTTGGCGAGGCGGCGGGAAATTTCCGTCTTGCCGACGCCGGTGGGGCCAATCATCAGGATGTTCTTCGGCAGCACCTCCTCGCGCATGTCCTCGTCGAGCTGCTGACGCCGCCAGCGATTGCGCAAGGCGATCGCCACGGCGCGCTTGGCGTCGCTCTGGCCGACGATATGGCGGTCGAGTTCGGAGACGATTTCGCGGGGGGAAAAAGCGGTCATACAGTTCCTGGCCGGTTCTGGTCTAGGAGGCGGTCGCGTCGATTGTTTCGACGGTCAGGGAATCGTTGGTGTAAACGCAGATCTGGGCGGCAATGGCCATGGCCTTGCGCGCGATCTGCTCCGCATCGAGGCCGGAGTCGAGCAGGGCCTTGGCGGCGGCCAGGGCGTACATGCCGCCGGAGCCGATCCCCATGACCGCATTGTCCGGCTCCAGCACGTCGCCGGTGCCGGTCAGGACGAGACTCTCGTCCGGGTCCGCCACGATCATCATGGCCTCCAGGCGGCGGAGGTAGCGGTCCGTCCGCCAGTCCTTGGCGAGTTCGACGCAGGCGCGCTTCAGCTGATCGGGAAACCGTTCCAGCTTGGTTTCGAGGCGCTCGAACAGGGTGAAAGCATCGGCGGTCGAGCCCGCGAACCCGGCGATCACCTGCCCTGCGCCCACACGACGCACCTTTCGCGCGGTGCCCTTGATGATGGTTTGGCCCAAGGAGACCTGGCCGTCGCCCGCCACCACCACCTTGCCGCCCTTGCGGACGGTGAGAATGGTCGTGCCGTGCCAGGAAAGGGGCGAAGTCTCCGGGGAAGAGGAAGAAGCACTCATAACTGTCTTGCGATATCGGGCCTGACGGCCCGTTCGTCAAGCGCCGCCCCTTCGGGGCGACCCGTTGTCCTAGTTCGCGGGGGCGCACCGGCCTCCGGTTCCGGGGCCGGCGCGATCATGTCGGGCACCAGGGTCTTCAGCGGCGGCAGGTCGATGTCGGTGATGCGCCAGCGGAAACCCTCGAGGTTCATGGTCGAGGTGATTACGGGCGCATCGGCCTTTTCGGGGTTCTGCGACTGGATCGTGAAGGTGGTCGGGGCCGAGAAGAACGCCCATTTGAGGAAATCGCCGAAGCCTTCCTGGTTTTCGCGGTGTTCCACGACGGTCGGATTGCTCAGGACCGCCTCCGGCGTCACCAGGCTGTCGATCGAGCCCCCAACCACCGACGGGCCGAAGGCGCGGGTCAGCGCCTCGCCGATATCCCCCAGAACTGGGGCTTTTTTGCCCAATTCCTGGGATTTTTTGAGCAGTCCGCCCTGGACTTGCTTCTGCATGTTGGCCCGGACGGCCGGAAAGTCGACAATTTTCTTCAAAGTTTCGGCGTTGTTCGACAGCAGCGCATTCTGAAGCCGGTACAGCGTCCAGTAGGGGTAGGCCAGGTAGATGGCGAGCAGGATGAGAATCAGCAGAAACAAGCGGCGCATTGGCGCAATTCCCTCAATTTGTGACAGTCGCCCATAGCATGGCTCCATGACGGGGCGTATAAGCGCTTTCGTTATGGAAGCGAATTGCTAAGAGCCTTTGGATTAGGCTGGCAGACATGCAACAGCGAAGCAAATCAGCGGATGCCGCCAGCGCGGTAACGCCCCGCACGGCGACGGTCGACCGCCGCACCAAGGAAACGAACATCAGCGCCACCGTCAATCTCGACGGGACGGGCGCTTACGATGTCTCGACGGGTGTGGGCTTCCTCGACCACATGCTGGAGCAGTTGGCGCGCCATGGGCTGTTCGACATCACGCTGAAGGCCGAGGGCGATCTCCACATCGATCAGCACCACACGACCGAGGATTCCGGGATCGTGCTGGGACAGGCCTTCGCCGAAGCGCTCGGCGACAAGGCCGGCATCACGCGCTATGGCTCCTGCTACCTGCCCATGGACGAGACGCTGACACGCGTCGCGCTCGACGTGTCCGGGCGGCCGTTTCTCGTGTGGAAGGTGGACTTCAGCCGCTCCAAGATCGGCGAGATGGACACGGAGCTGTTTCGCGAATGGTTCCAGGCCTTTGCGCAGAACGCGGGCATCACGCTCCACGTGGAGACTCTCTACGGCGAGAACAATCACCACGTGGCCGAGACCTGCTATAAGGCGCTGGCAAGGGCGTTGCGCCAGGCTGTCGCCGTGGATCCGCGGCAGAGCGGGCGCGTGCCCTCCACCAAGGGCCAGCTTTGACGTTCCGTGAGCGCGGAACGCTGGGCGGCGGCCGGATCGAAGTTGAGCGTAGCGAACAGTGACTGTCTATTCCGTCTTTGAGCCTGCCGACGACGCCGATCTCGAGGCGCGCGCGGGTAAGGTCGCCTTCGTGAAGGAAGGGATCGCCTGGTTTGCGCTGATCGTCCCGATCCTGTGGCTCATCTATCAGCGGATGTGGTTGGAGCTCATCGCCTTCCTGGCCATTTTCTTGTCGTTGCCTGTCGTCTTCGGATCGGGACCGGCCGGCCAGGAGATCGCGGGCTGGGTTTCGATCGGCCTCACGGTGCTGTTCGCGTTCGAGGCCAACGACCTGCGCAGCTGGGCCCTGCGGCGCCGCGGCTTCAAATTCGCCGGCACGGCTTTCGGCCGCGATCTGGTCGAGGCCGAGACGCGGTTCTTCTCGCGCTGGCTCCCCGAGCAAGAGACGGCGTCGCAAAGCGTTCCGGCCGTCCTTCTGGTACCGGCGAAGGCCTCCGCGATCGTGCCGACGCGCCCTGCGGCCGGCGACGAAGTGATCGGCTCGTTTCCGCGGAACTGACACCATGCACGTCGCCATCATCGATTACGGCTCCGGCAATCTCCACTCCGCCGCGAAGGCCTTCGAGCGCGCCGCAGGCGAACAGGGCTCGCCGCTCGAGATCAAGGTCACAACGGAACCGGAGGAGGTTCTCAGTGCCGACCGCATCGTACTGCCGGGCGTCGGCGCCTTCGCCGATTGCAAGGCGGGCCTCGCCGCCGTGCCGGGCATGATCGAGGCGCTAGACGAGGCCGTCGGCGAGCGGGGCACGCCGTTCCTCGGGATTTGTGTCGGGTTGCAGCTGATGGCGACCCGCGGGCTGGAGCACGGGGTCACGCCAGGGCTCGACTGGATTGGCGGCGAGGTGCGTGCGATCGAACCTAACGACGTCACCTTGAAGATTCCGCATATGGGTTGGAACACGCTGAACCTCGATCGCGACCATGCGCTCTTCGAGGGCATTCCGACCGGCCCTACGGGCCTTCACGCCTATTTCGTGCACTCCTACCATTTCGTGCCGGCGGCGCGTGAGACGCGGGTCGCGACCACGGACTACGGCGGCACGGTCACGGCGTTCCTCGCGCGGGACAACGTGGCCGGCAGCCAGTTCCACCCCGAGAAAAGCCAGAAGCTGGGATTGGCCCTGATCGCCAATTTCCTCAAATGGAAGCCATAGCGAGACAGACTTCATGATTCTTTTCCCCGCCATCGATCTGAAGGACGGACAATGCGTGCGCCTGCGCCAGGGCGAGATGGACCAGGCCACCGTGTTCAACACCGATCCTGCCGCGCAGGCCAAGGCTTTCGAGAACCAAGGTTTCGAATGGCTGCATGTGGTCGATCTCAACGGCGCGTTCGAAGGCAAGCCGGTCAACGGCCCGGCGGTCGAGGCGATTTTCGCGGCGAGCCATTTGCCGATCCAGCTCGGCGGCGGCATCCGCGACATCGACACGATCGCCATGTGGCTCGACAAGGGCATCGACCGGGTGATCCTGGGAACGGCGGCGGTACGCGACCCCGATCTCGTCCGCGAAGCGGCGCGCGACTTCCCCGGCTGTATCGCCGTGGGCATCGATGCGCGCGACGGCAAGGTCGCCATTGAGGGCTGGGCGGAAACCTCGGAGATGACGGCGCTCGATCTCGCGCGCCGGTTCGAGGATGCGGGCGTCACCACCATCATTCATACGGACATCGCCCGCGACGGGCTGCTCGAAGGGCTCAATCTCGACGCCACGGTGGAACTGGCCGAGGCGGTCTCCGTGCCGGTGATCGCCAGCGGCGGCCTCGCCTCCATCGACGACATCAAGCGCCTCGTGGAGCCGCGCTGCGCGAAGCTCGATGGGGCGATTGCGGGGCGTGCGCTTTATGATGGTCGTGTCGATGCGGCGGAGGCGCTCGCCGTTATCGCAGCCAAGTACGGCCATCACGGCGTGACGGGACAGTACTGACCGATGCTCAAAGTCCGCGTCATTCCCTGCCTCGACGTGAAGGACGGGCGCGTCGTCAAAGGCGTGAACTTCGTCGATCTGCGCGACGCTGGCGATCCCGTGGAAGCCGCCGCCGCGTATGACGAGGCCGGCGCGGACGAGCTGTGTTTCCTCGACATCACCGCGAGCCACGAGAAACGCGGAACCATTCTCGACATCGTCAGCCGCACCGCGGAGCGCTGCTTCATGCCGCTGACGGTTGGCGGCGGCGTGCGGTCCACGAACGATGTGCGCGCGCTCCTCGAAGCGGGCGCCGACAAGGTCTCGATCAACACGGCGGCGGTGCGTGACCGTCAACTAGTGCGCCGCGCGGCCGAGAAGTTCGGGGCGCAATGCATCGTGGTGGCGATCGACGCGAAGCGCGTGGGGGCCAACGGCAAGGCTCCGCGCTTCGAAATCTTCACCCATGGCGGACGCGAGCCCACGGGCATCGATGCGATCGCGTATGCGGAAGAAGTCGTCTCGCTCGGCGCGGGCGAGATCCTGCTGACTTCGATGGATCGCGACGGCACGCGGGCCGGGTTCGACAACGAGCTGACGCGGGTGATCGCGGATGCGGTTTCCGTGCCGGTCATAGCCTCGGGCGGCGTCGGCAATCTGCAGCACCTCGTGGACGGCGTACGCGAGGGTCATGCCTCGGCGGTGCTGGCCGCGTCCATTTTCCATTTCGGCGAGCATTCGATCGGCGAGGCCAAGCGCTTCATGGCCGATGCGGGACTGCCTGTTCGCTTGGACCCTTGAACCTTCGATCCGCCTTTGCGCCTATTCCCAGCGACGGCGGCACAGTGTATGAGCCACAGCATGAGCAAGGATGCATTGGATAGGCTCGCCGCCACGATCCGCGAACGCCGGACCGAAGCGGCCGAAAAGTCCTACACCCGGCAGCTTCTGGACGACCCGATCAGGTCGGCCAAGAAGGTGGGTGAAGAGGGCGTCGAGGTGGCGATCGCCGCGGTGGCCCAGGATAGGGCCGCACTTCTCGAAGAGAGCGCCGACCTGCTCTATCACTTCCTGGTCCTGCTGGAGTCGCGCGATATTGCACTCGACGAAGTCTGCGCGGTGCTCGAGCAGCGCATGGGGATCTCGGGTCTGGCGCGCCAAAAAGGCCCGGCTGGCTAACCCGCCACGGGGTATTTCGTGATGGACATCCTGCCCGCCGTCGGTTTCTCGCCCTACACGCTCTACTCGCGCGAGGAATGGGCACGCCTGCGTGAGGACACACCGCTTACGCTGAACGAAGCGGATCTCGAGAACCTGTCCGGCGTGACCGAACGCGTGTCCACCGACGAAGTCATCGATGTCTATCTGCCCTTGAGCCGTTTGCTCAATCTCTACGTTGAAGCCTCGCAAGGCCTGCACGGCGTCACCGAAGAGTTCTTGCGCAAGGGGAACGGGAAGATTCCCTTCGTCATCGGACTTGCGGGCAGCGTCGCGGCGGGCAAGAGCACGTCGGCCCGTGTGCTTCAGGCGCTGCTCGCCCGCTGGCCGAGCCATCCGAACGTGGCGCTCGTACCGACCGACGGCTTTCTGTTTCCAAATGCGGTCCTGGAAGGCCGTGGGCTGATGACCCGGAAAGGGTTCCCCGAGAGCTACGACCTGCCGACGCTGCTCAACTTCTTAGGCGACGTGAAATCGGGCAAGGCGCGCGTGGAGGCGCCGGTCTATTCACACGTCGTCTATGATGTGTTGCAGGGGCAGGCGCTCGCCGTCGAGCATCCCGATATCGTCATTGTCGAGGGGCTCAACGTGCTGCAGCCCGCCATTCTGCCCGAGGACGGTGAGACGATCCCGTTCGTCTCGGACTTCTTCGATTTCTCGATCTATATCGACGCGGCGGAGGCTCTCGTCGAGCGCTGGTATGTGGAGCGCTTCCTGCGCTTGCGCCAGACGGCGTTCCGCGACCCGGCGGCCTATTTCCACCGCTACGCCACGCTGTCGGAAGGCGAGGCGCGCGAAGTCGCCTTGTCCCTGTGGCGGACGATCAATCTCGTCAACCTCCACGAGAACATCCTGCCGACGCGCCAGCGTGCCGACCTCATCTTGCGCAAGGGCGCCGGCCACGCCGTGGAAAGCGTGGCGCTGCGGAAGCTCTGACCGGACGGAAGGCTAGGAGAGGATCCCGCGAGACTTGGCGAGTTCCACGAGATTGGCCTCGGGCCGCGCGCCGATATGGGAGATGGCCTCCGCGGCGGCGATGCTGCCGAGACGGCCGCAATCGGCGATCGGCATGCCGCGCGAGAGGCCGAACAGGAAACCCGCCGCGTACAGATCGCCTGCGCCCGTGGCATCCACCACTTGAGAGACGGGCTCGGCACGAATCTCGATGGTTTCGCCGCCGCCGACGATCAGCGACCCGTCCTCGGACCGGGTGAGGACCGCCATCTCGCAGTCCTGCAGGGCAGCATCCGCCGCCTCCAGAAACGTGTTGGTCTCGTAGAGCGAGGTGATTTCCTTCTCGTTGGCGAACACGATGTCGGCGCCGTGTTTGACGAGTTCCCGGAAATCGTCCCGGTGCCGGTCGACACAGAACGGGTCGGACAGCGACAGGGCGACCTTGGCGCCGGCTTCCTTGGCGAGCTTGGCCGCCTCACGGAAGGCGGACTTGGCCTCGTCCTTGTCGAAGAGATAGCCTTCCAGATAGACGAACTTGGCCGCAGCGATGAGTTCGGCATCGATGTCGCTGGCCGTCATGTCCACGCTCGCACCGAGAAACGTATTCATGGTGCGCTCGCCGTCGGGCGTCACCAGGATTAGGCAGCGCGCGGTCGGCGCGCCGTCGACGGCCGGTTCGGTCTCATACGAAATGCCCAGCGAGCGGATGTCGTGGCGGAAGATGCCGCCGAACTGATCGGCGGCGACGCGGCCGATAAACCCGCACTTCGCACCGAGTGCGGCGAGGCCCGCGATCGAATTGGCGACGGATCCGCCCGAACGCTCCGTGGCCGGTCCCATCTCTTCGTAGAGTTCGGCGGCCTCGGCAGAATCGATCAGCCGCATGAAGCCTTTGTCCAGGTTCCGCTTAGTTAGAAACGCGTCGTCGCAACGCGCGATGATGTCCACGATTGCGTTTCCGATGCCAACCACGTCGATCGTCTTTTCAGCCATAGTCCCGCCAAGTCTCCCGGTTCAGCTTCATTCAGTTCAGATGCGGCTGCTGGCGTTGCGATCTTCCATCACTATATTCCTCCAGCAGACAGACGCAGGACAAGTCATGCTTAGCGCAGCACGTCAAGCCTTTGGGGAACTCTTCTCGCCGCCATTCCGCTCGGTCATGGTGAAGTGCGTGGCCTTTACGCTTGCTTTGCTCGCGGGGCTGTTCATCGCCATCCAGTGGTCCTTCGCCTACTTCGTCGCGTGGCCGGACTGGATCGAAACATCGGTTCAGGTTCTCGGCGGTCTTGCACTGGTCGCGGCCTCGATCTTTCTCATCCCGCCGGTGACGTCGTTGATCGCGGGCCTCTATCTCGACGACATCGCCGCCGTCGTCGAGCAACAGGGATTCCCCGCCGACCCGCCCGGCCGTGAGCTGCCGATAGCACGCTCGATCTGGCTCGCGATCCGCTTCTTCTTCATTGTGCTCCTGGTCAATCTCGTCGCGCTGCTGCTCTTGCTGGTGCCGGGCGTCAACCTGATCGCGTTCTACGTAGGCAACGGCTATCTGCTCGGCCGGGAGTATTTCGAGCTCGCCGCCATGCGGCATGTGAGCGGGCGCGAGGCGAAACGCATCCGCAAGGCCAACAGCACCACCGTGTTGTTGTGCGGGCTGGTGATCGCCGCCGTGGCGTCCGTGCCGATCCTCAACCTCATCACGCCGCTTTTTGCGACGGGGTTCATGGTGCGCATGTGGAAGCGTATCGCGGCCAAGACGAAGTCCGGATTGCCGGGAGCCGGACAACGCGGAACTGTGCAAGAGCCCGTCGCGCAAACGACGAGGGTCTAAGCGGGCGCCTCGACCTTGTCCTTGAAGGCGCACAGATCGCTGATATGGCAGCGCCAGCATTCGGGCTTGCGCGCTTTGCATACGTAGCGCCCATGCAGGATCAGCCAATGATGGGCGTGGAGCTTGTATTGGTCGGGGATGACGCGCTCGAGGGTTTCCTCGACCTGTAACGGTGTTTTTCCGGGTGCCAGGCCGGTGCGGTTGGAAACCCGGAAAATGTGCGTGTCGATCGCGATCGTGGGCTGGCCGAACGCGACGTTCAGAACGACATTCGCGGTCTTGCGTCCCACCCCTGGCAGCGCCTCCAGATCCTCGCGGCACTCGGGCACCTTGCCGCCGTGCTCGGTGACGATTTTCTTCGATAGCGCGATCACGTTCTTGGCCTTGTTGCGGAACAGACCAATCGTCTTGATCCGTTCACTGACGTCTTCTTCGGCAAGCGCGGCCATTTTCTCCGGCGTGTCGGCGATCTCGAAGAGTCCCGGGGTGCAGCGGTTCACGGACGTGTCGGTTGCCTGCGCGGACAGCACCACTGCGACGAGGAGCGAGAACGGATCGCGATAGTTCAGTTCCGTCCGCGGATCGGGATCGAGAGCCTCGAAGCGGGCGAACATTTCGGCGATCTGAGCGCGGGTCAGCTTGGTGCCCGAGCGCCGGCGCGTCGGGCGCCGTTTCGGCGCTTCACCCTTTCTCGATCCAACCGCCACTTGCGTTGTGCCACCCTTCCCGGCTGTATTATTGTGAACGCTATGACAGACACGCCGACCCTGCCGCAAGGCCCCGATGACAGCGAGCCCCGATTTCGCGCGGTCCTGACCCCGCACCGATCTCTCGGGCCGAAGGGCTTTGTGATCTTCATGGCCGCCATCAGTACGGTTTCCTTCGGCACCGGGCTGATGTTCTTCCTCATGGGGGCTTGGCCCATCATCGGTTTCATGGGCCTCGACGTGCTCCTCGTCTACGTGGCGTTCCGACTCAATTTCCGGGCCTTGCGGGTCTACGAGACCGTGGCGCTCACCGACGAGGCGCTGACGGTGACGCGCGTCGCGCCCGATGGGAAGGAGCAGTTCTGGCGGTTCAACCCCTATTGGGTCCGTGTCCGTGTCGATGAGCGTGTCGGGCTTTCCTCGGAGCTGTCTCTCGCAAGCCACGGCAAACGGCTCGTGTTCGGCGCTTTTCTGACCGATCCGGAGCGGGAAGATTTTGCGGATGCGCTAAAGGCGGCACTGCGCGAGGGTTGCGCGCCTGCTGTCTGACGAAGTGCCCCGGTTCTAGCTTTACGCGGCGAGGCTGCGCTTCTCGGCGAGGGTTCCGTCCGCCTTGACCCGGTAGATCACCGGTGTGGCGGTGGCCAGGGAATAGTGCTGGACCTCTTCCGGAGTGAGCTTGTCCAGCTCCATGATCAGCGAGCGCAGGGAGTTGCCGTGCGCGACCACGATCACGTTCTTCCCGGATTGCAGCTCCGGGACGATCCAACGGTCGAAGAAGGGGCACACCCGCGCAGCCGTATCCTTCAGGGATTCGCCGCCCGGGGGCGCCACGTCATAGGAACGCTGCCAGATCTGAACCTTCTCGGCGCCGAAGCGCTTGCGCGCCTCTTCCTTGTTGATCCCGACCAGGTCGCCATAGTCGCGCTCGTTGAGCGCGGCGGCCTTGATGATGGGGAGTTTGCCCTGACCCACTTCGCCGAGAATGATGTCGAGCGTGTTGTGGGCCCGCTTCAGGGTGGAGGCGAAAGCGCTGTCGAAGACCAGGCCCTCGTCCTTGAGCCGTTGACCGGCCCGGTGGGCTTCGGAGACGCCTTCCTCGCTGAGGCCGACATCCTTCCAGCCCGTGAACATGTTCAGGCGATTCCACTCGCTTTGGCCGTGCCGGACCAAAACAAGAACATTGTTTGAGCCCTGCGGTCGATCGCCCGTCTTTTGAAGCATGTCCCCTGAATACCGCCCTGTCATCGTCTGCTCAACTGGCCCTTTGACGCCGTGAACGCCTCTTCTTGGCGGCGATTATAGGTCCGCATGGTTAAGAGCCATGGTCATTATTATCGCCCAATGGGGTGACTTTTTGGCTGCAAGGATAACAAGGCCTTAGCTCTGCCATCGGATGTCCCCAACCGAACTATCACTGCGTTGTTACAGTCCAAGCACATCCGCCATCGAGTAGAGCCCCGGCGGCCGTCCCCGGGCCCAGAGGGCCGCACGAACCGCCCCGCGGGCAAAAATACCCCGGTCGGATGCAATATGCGTCAGCTCGAATCGCTCGCCGGGACCGGCAAAAATCACGCTGTGCTCACCAACGACGTCCCCGCCCCGGAGCGTGGCGAACCCAATGTCCCCTTCGGCGCGCGGTCCCGTCTCGCCGTCGCGGGTCCGGACCGCTCTGTCCGCAAGCCCTACCGCCCGCCCTTGTGCGGCAGCCTCGCCCAGCATCAGCGCCGTACCGGAGGGCGCATCGCGTTTGTGGCGATGGTGCATCTCCAAGATCTCGATATCGAACTCGGGTCCCAGAATCTCGGCGACGCGCTTCGTCAGCGCGGTCATGAGATTGACGCCCATGCTCATATTGCCGGCCTTCACGATGGCGGCGTGCCGGGCGGCCGCGTCGATCCGTGCGAGTTGCTCGTCGCTGAACCCGGTCGTGCCGATCACATGGACGATTCGTGCCTGAGCCGAGAGCGCCACCAACTCCGTCGTCGCATGGGGCAGGGTGAAGTCGAGAACGCCTTCCACGTGGGCGAAGAGAGCATGGGGGTCGTCGGTAACCGGAACGCCGATGGGATCAAGGCCGGCGATCTCGCCGATATCGCGGCCGATGGCCGGCGAACCCGCCGTCTCGAGGCCGCCGGCGATCTCGCAGCCCGGGGTCGTGTGCAGGGCCCGGGTCAGGGCCTGGCCCATGCGCCCGGCAGCACCGAGAACCGCGATCCTCATGTCACTCATCGTGTGTGGCGCCCCCGGTGCTTTCGTGGTGCCGCCATGGTAGGACGGCCGCCGGCAAAAAATTGTGCGGTGCCGTTGTATGACGACCGGGCGCTTGTCACAAGTCTGGCAAGGTTCGAATATCGCTCGACCAAAGTAGGGGGCTGTCGGACATGGGTGGACGGGCGATCGGGACCATTGCGACCGTTCTCGGGAGCTGCGCTTTGCTCCTTGCCACGATGCCGGCCTTCGGTGCGGCCGAAAGCGCTTATACGCCGCTCGTTCTCGACAAATGCGACAACATCACGCCGCCCGCGTTCGCCGAACATGGGGTGGTCTTTCGGTGCAAGGGATATGGCGGCATGGCCGTCCGGGTCGCGGAGGGTGACCTACGCATGTTCGTGTCCTATGGCGACGGCGCGAAGGATCAGACCGCCGCGGGGCAGACCCTCCCGATGTTCAACACGATTGGAGAGACGCTGGAGTGGCGGGTCGAGGACGGGAAGCCGTTCGCCACGATCCTGCGGTACCATTGGGACTCGGACGCCTCGGCGGAGGGTCGACCCTGGTCGTCACCAAGCTCGGCAACACCAACGCCTGCCATGTCGCCTATGTGCGCGCGGAAGAGAACCCGGACGCGAACAAGCTGGCCCGCGAAATCGCGGACAATGACGCGCGCCGGTTCTCATGCGAACGAGATCGGCCGCGGACATACGGCCCCGGCGGTCAACCGGTCGACTGACGACCGGTTGCAGCGATTCGCTTCAACAGGTTACGCGACGTTGCGGTCGAGCGGCTCGTCTTCGAGCGGGTTGGCGGGCACTTCGGCCTCGGGCCGGCCGAAATAGTAGCCTTGGACCTGATCGCAGCCCCAGCGCTTCAGCATGGCCGCCTGCCCTTCGGTTTCGACACCCTCGGCGGTAATCGTCACATGCAAGGATTGGCCGAGGCCGACAATGCTGGAGACGATCGCGCTTGTCTGCGGGTTCGTGCCGAGCGTATCGATAAAGGATCGGTCGATCTTGATCTTCTTGACCGGGAAACGGGTCAGGTAGGACAGGCTCGAATAGCCGGTGCCGAAGTCGTCCATTGCAATGGAAACGCCAAGCTGGTCCAGCCTGCTGAGCGTGTCGATGACCTTGTCGGTATTTTGCAGGATGGTGCTTTCCGTGATCTCGAGCTCGAGGCGTTCCGGCTCCAGGCCCGTTTCCACGAGCATCCGGCGCACGAGCTCGAAGACATCTTGTGTCTTGAACTGGGCCGGCGACAGGTTCACGGCTAGCTTGGTGTCGCTCGGCCAGCCCAAGGCGTAGGTGCAGGCGGTCTTCAGGATCCACTCGCCGAGAGGCACGATGAGACCCGTCTCCTCTGCAATCGGCACGAATGTCGACGGCGGGATTTCACCTTCGGTCGGGTGCCACCAGCGCACGAGCGCCTCGTAGCCGGTGAGCTGGCCTTCGCTGAGACCAAACTGCGGCTGATAGTCGAGATAGAGCTGGTTCTTGCGGATGGCGTTGCGCAGGTCATGCTCCAGACGCCGGCGTCTCTGGAGCGCGGCGTCCATGGCCGGTTCGAAGAAGCGGAACGTATTGCGTCCGTCCTGCTTGGCGCGGTAGAGGGCCAAGTCCGCATTCTTCATCAAGATCTCCACGGGCTGATTGGCGATCGGCCCGAGGGCGATGCCGACGCTGGCGGAGGTGGTGATCTCGTGGCCGTTGACCATGTACGGCGCGCTGAGCGCATCGCAAACGCGCTGGGCCAAGGTCATGGCGTCTTCCGGAACCGTGATGTTCTCGGCGACGACGGCGAACTCATCGCCGCCCATCCGTCCGACGATGTCGCTGTCGCGAAGGGTCTCGACCAGCCGGGCGGAAACCTCTTCGAGCAAGGCGTCGCCGGTCGCGTGGCCAAGGGTGTCGTTGACGTTCTTGAACCGGTCCAGGTCCAGTCCGAAGACGGCAATCTTGGTATCATGCCGCTTGGCGCGGGCAACCGCCTGTTCCAGGTGATACCTGAACTGCAGCCGGTTTGGTAGCCCGGTCAGGGAATCGTGCATGGCGAGGTAGCGGATCTTGTCCTCGGCCTGCCAACGTTCGCGAATGCGCCGCGACGCGATGGCGGCCGGAACCGAGAAACCCATGATGATCAGAAGGCTCGTCGTCACGGTCACGGCGACAAGGGCGAGGTTGGTGAGGGCGGCTGCCGCGCTCTGGTCGACCTGGAACGCATAGAGATAGGCCACGTTGCCGTTGTGGATCACGGGAACGATAGCGAGGCTCTTTCGATCTTGTCCCGGCAACGAGGCGACCGTGATCTCTTTGAGCGCAACCGCGTCGGCGATGGCGGCTCGGTTCTGGTCGGTCTGGAGCGTGCGTGTAAGGCGTCCGGCGCGAGCGGACCGCCGACAGCCATGGGCTCGCCTCTCGGGCTGAGCACGGCAAAGCCTTCCATCTTACTCACGGCATCCTCGCCGGAGCGTCCGGGATCGGCGGCAAGCAGTCCGCCCGTGAGCCAGCGAAGACGGTCGGCGAATTTGCGATGGCTTTCATTGACGGAAACCGTCGGCATGTTGGAATCCGCGCTCGGGTCGAACGTCAAGTGCCGCCGCAGCTCTGCCGGATCGATGACGTGCAGAGCCTCTCCCTCAGGCAGAGCCTCTCCCTCAGGCAGAGCCTCCTCCCCATCCAAGGCCCCGCGAAGGCGCTTGTCGGCCTCGGTGCCCCACGCGTGCGCCGCGTTGCTGGCCTCGACCTCGAGTGCGTAATTGATTGCAGATCCGCCCGAAAGAACGGCGGCCGTCACCGTGAAAAGCCCCAGCACCACAAGACCAAGCATGATCCATCGGTCGCGCTTGTCGATCTCCGCCATATCGTCGTTCCTACTGTCCCTAGCTGAATAGGAGACCCTATGAGCGAGGTCGTTAAGGCAGACCGAATGGTTACAGTTAATGGTTGCTGAATTGGCGGGCGAAAATTAGCGCCAAGCAAATGCGATCTTGCGCAAGCTTGTTCCGCTGAAGTCCTCAGTGCCTTCGGCAATCGGCTTTCCGCCGAGCGTCAAGTAGAAGTCGCACGCGGCCTCGTTGTCCGCGAGCGCCCATACAAGGAGGCCCGGGAGGCGCCATTCCTGGAGCTTCTGTCTCGCGCCCTCGAAGAGTTTGGTGCCGAGTCCCAACCCTTGATAGGTGGGACAGAGGTAAAGCTCGAAGATCTCGCCGCGGAAGGGGCCGCGACCGACGCGGCAACGCCCGAAGGTGACGTAGCCCGCGACCTGACCTCCAAAGTCGAGGACGAGCACGGACGCGCGCCGCTGCAGCGCCCGCTCCCACCAGCCTTGGCCCCGGCGGGCAATCATTCGCTCGAGATCGAGATGGGGAATAATGCCCTGATAGGCACCGCGCCATGCTTCCTCGTAAGCGGTCGCAAGCGCGGTTGCATCTTTTGGCCGTGCCGGCCTCACCTGAGCGACATCGACGGACATCCACCAAGCCTAGCTCAGCGGCTCCGATCGGGCAAAGGGTCCGTTTGGGTTATCCCTTGTTCCCATGGGCCCGAGCCCCGATGCGGTGCTGTTGTGCGTCCGTGCTGCGGACGGCGCAGTCTAGGCTGCGTTTTCCGCTTCCCGCTGCCGCTCGGCCTTCTTGCGGTCGTTCGGATCGAGGTGCTGTTTCCGCAAGCGAATCGAATCGGGGGTCACCTCGACCAACTCATCGTCCTGGATGTACGACAACGCCTTTTCGAGAACCATGCGGATGGGCGGGGTCAGCCGTACCGCTTCGTCCTTCGACGTGGTGCGGATGTTCGTGAGCTTCTTGCCCTTCAGCACGTTCACTTCGAGGTCGTTGCCGCGCGTGTGCTCGCCGACGATCATGCCTTGATAGACCCGCGCACCAGGTTCGATCATCATCGGCCCGCGGTCTTCCAGGTTGAACAGCGCATAGGCCACAGCCTCGCCCTGGTCGGTGGAGATCAAGACGCCGTTGCGCCGTCCCTGGATCGCGCCCTTATGCGGTGCGTAGCCGTGGAACAGGCGGTTCATGATTCCGGTGCCGCGCGTGTCCGTCAGGAGTTCGCTCTGATATCCGATCAGGCCGCGTGTCGGCGCATGGAAGACCAGGCGCACGCGTCCGCCGCCGGACGGCTTCATCTCGATCAGATCGGCTTTTCGTTCGGACAGCTTCTGAACGACCGCGCCTTGGTGCTCTTCGTCGAGATCGATGACGACCTCTTCGATGGGCTCCAAGAGCTGTCCAGAGTCGTCGCGGCTGAACAAGACGCGCGGCCGGGATACGGAAAGCTCGAAGCCTTCGCGGCGCATGGTCTCGATCAGGATCCCAAGCTGCAACTCGCCGCGGCCGGCAACGATCATCGAATCGCGCTCGTCCGATTCGGTGACCTTCAGCGCCACGTTGCCCTCGGCTTCCTGCAGCAGCCGGTCGCGAATCATACGGCCGGTAACCTTCGACCCCTCGGTTCCCGCAAGCGGCGAATCATTGACGCGGAAGGTCATAGACAGCGTCGGCGGGTCGATGGGCTGGGCCGTGAGCGGCACATCGATTTCCGGGGAACAGATCGTGTGGGCGACCGTGGCGTTGGGCAGGCCCGCAATGGAGACGATGTCGCCCGCGCTTGCCTCGTCCAGCGCCGCGCGCTCGAGCCCGCGGAAGGCGAGCACCTTGGAGACGCGGCCCTGCTCGACAAGCTTGCCTTCGTGATCCAGCACCTTGACCATCTCGTTGGGCTTGATCGTACCGGCGGTGATGCGGCCGGTGACGATGCGGCCGAGATAGGGGTTGGACTCGAGGATCGTTCCCAGCAGTTGGAAGGGACCCTCCTCGACGGACGGCGCCGGCACATGGCGCCGAACCAGCTCGAACAGGGGCGTCATACCCTGGTCCTTCGGCCCCTCGGGGCTCTCGGCCATCCAGCCTTCTTTCGCCGACCCGTACAGGACCGGGAAGTCCAGTTGTTCGTCGTTGGCATCGAGCGCGGCGAACAGATCGAAGATCTCGTTCAGGACTTCGTCGGGGCGCGCGTCGGGGCGGTCGACTTTGATCACGACGATGGGCTTGAGGCCCATCTTGAGCGCCTTGGACACGACGAACTTGGTCTGAGGCAGGGGGCCCTCGGCGGCATCGACCAGGACGAGCGCGCCGTCGACCATGTTGAGGATGCGCTCCACCTCGCCGCCGAAATCGGCGTGGCCCGGTGTGTCGACCACATTGATGCGGGTGTCCTCCCACACGATGGAGGTGGCCTTCGCCAGGATGGTGATCCCGCGTTCCTTCTCCAGATCGTTGGAGTCCATGGCGCGTTCGTCGACGCGCTGATTGTTGCGCACGGCGCCCGACTGCTGGAGGAGGCGGTCGACGAGGGTGGTCTTGCCATGGTCGACATGCGCGATGATGGCGATGTTGCGTAGCTTCATGTTTGGATAGGTCTTTCGGCCAGGCGCGGGCGGACGCGCCAGCGGGCTGTTATTGCGGCGCAATATAGGGATTTTGCCGTCAACCGCAATGGCGCGCGGGCGTGCCGGTCACAGGTGCGTCGCAGCGGCGCGATATCCGTTGCGCGCGCGGGCGCCGATACCGCACACTCGCGCGCCCGCTGGGCCGGTTCCCGGCGTGGTTGGCATGATCAAGCACAGAAGGTTCATCCATGTCCGAGACCCCGGAGCCGCCCTATGGGCCCACGCCACAGGCTATTGCCGGCAAGGAGTTGCCGTCGTTCCGATACGCGCTGGGCGAGGCGCCCACAAAGCAGTTCGCGGGCGGGACCGCGAAGGAAGCCAATGTCAGCCAGTTTCCCGTCTCCGAGGCTCTTGCCGGGGTCTACATGACCTTGGAGCCCGGCGCGGTGCGTGAGCTGCACTGGCATGCCAATGCCGCGGAGTGGGCCTATATGATCGAGGGCCATGCGCGAGTCACCACCATCGATCCGGAGAACCAAGCCGAGGTCGTCGATTTCGGACCCGGCGACGTCTGGTACTTCCCGCGCGGCCATGGCCATTCGATTCAGGGGCTCGCCGACGGCTGTACCTTCATCCTCGTATTCGACAACGGCTACTTCTCGGAATTCGGCACGTTCTCGATCACCGACTGGCTGGGGCACACGCCGCACGAGGTGCTGGCCAAGAATTTCGGCCTGCCGGAATCGGCATTCGCAAACTTCCCCGACCACGAAGTCTATATCGCCAAGGGTCCCGTGCCGCCGCCGCTGGACGAGTTCCCGGCGCCGGGCACGCTCAATGCGCCCCCGCTGACCCACCGCTATCGCCTCCTCGCTCAGGCGCCGGAGCCGTTTCCGGGCGGCGAGATGCGGATCGCCTCGGAGATCGAGTTCCCGATTTCGACGACGATGACCGGTGCGCTGCTGACGATTGCCCCGGGCGGCATGCGCGAACTGCATTGGCATCCGAACGCGGTCGAGTGGCAGTACTATCTGACCGGCACGGGCCGCATGACCGTGTTCGGCTCGGCCGGGCGCGCCCGCACGGATGAGTTCGGCGCCGGTGACGTGGGCTACGTGCCGCAAGGCTTCGGCCACTACATCGAGAACACGGGCGACGAGGATCTCGAGCTGCTCGTCGTGCTCAACAACGGCACCTACGAGTCGATCTCGATCACGGCCTGGATGGCGGGAACGCCCGACCTTCTCCTCTCGACGAATTTCAGCGTGAAGGAAGCCGTGTTCGGAGAGATGCCGGGCGATGCGGTGATCATGCCCGAGGAGGAGTCCTAGACCGGCGTGCGGTTGCAGGCCGTAGTGTAGGTCCGAAGGCGACTGCTATCCTTGAGAGAGCTCGGCGCGCGCGCCGTCGGCAAGCCACCGCGCAACGCACCGGCGCCCATGGCGCCGGGCAGGGTCGCGGCCTGGCCGGACCAGAGCGGGGAGAAGTCGCTCGAGCCTTCGGCCTCCGCCTTCGCACGCAGCGGTGCGATCGCAGGGCGTCCGCGCGGGAAATGCGGCGCGGCGGCATTCATCGGACCCTGTTCGCGCATGAAGCGGTTGACGACGCCACGGGCCGGTCGCCCCGTCAGCACGTTCGTCATGGCGGTTTCGCGTGCCGGATCCGCAAGCGCTGCGCGATGAAGCGGCGGCGTCCAGGCCTCGTCCGTCAGAAGGTAGGCGGTGCCGACCTGTACCGCAGCGGCACCCAGCGAAAAGCAAGCGGCGATCGCCTGCCCATCGGCGATGCCGCCTGCGGCGATCACCGGCAGGTCGAGGTTCGCCGCGATACTGCGCACGAGCGCGAACGTCCCGACCTGACGGGAGACGTCGGTTTCCAGAAACATGGCGCGATGGCCGCCGGCCTCGGCACCTTGGGCAATGATCGCGTCGACACCGTTCTCGGCGAGGTAGCGTGCTTCGCGGAGCGAGGTCGCCGAGGAGATGACCTTGCAGCCGGTGTCCTTCACGCGCGACAGCAGCGGCGCGGCAGGTAGACCGAAATGGAAGCTGACGATCTCCGGTTTGGCGGACTCGATCGCGGCGCACTCGGCGTCACCGAACGGCGCGTGCCCGGCCGGCAGCGGCAAATCCGGCGGCGCAACTCCGGCCGCCTCGAAATAAGGCGCGAGATGCGCAAGCCAGGCGCAGTCGCGCTCGGGATCGTCGGGCTCGGGCGTATGGCAGAAGAAATTGGCGTTCAGCGGCGCGTTCGTTTCTTCGCGGAAGGCAGCGACCCCAGCTTCGATCTCCGCCGGGTCGAGCACCGCGCAGGGAAGCGCGCCGAGTCCGCCCTCCTGAGCAACCTCGATCGCCAGCTCGACCCCCGCCGAGTTGGCCATGGGGGCGGCGAGAATCGGGACGTCGATGCCAAACAGGTCGAGAAGCCGTCGGTCAGGCCAGGTCATGGCGTCTTTGTACTACCAGCGCGTCCGCGCGGCTACGACCCTCGCAGCTTGCGAAGCGTGCGCAGCCGAAGCGCGTTGAGCTTGATGAAGCCTTCGGCATCCTTCTGGTCGTAGGCGCCCTGGTCGTCCTCGAAGGTGACGATCTCGTCGGAGTAGAGCGACTTCTCGCTCCGGCGGCCGATGACGATGACGTTGCCCTTGTAGAGCTTGAGCGTCACTTCGCCTTCCACGTGCTCCTGGCTCTTGTCGATCAGCGCCTGCAGCATCTCGCGCTCCGGCGCGAACCAGAACCCGTAATAGACAAGCTCCGCGTAGCGCGGCATGAGCTGGTCCTTCAGGTGCATGGCCTCGCGGTCGAGGGTGAGCGACTCGATTGCCCGGTGCGCCGCGAGCAGAATGGTGCCGCCCGGCGTCTCGTAGATGCCGCGCGACTTCATACCGACGAAGCGGTTCTCGACGAGATCGACGCGCCCGATGCCGTTGTCGTGGCCGAGCTGGTTGAGCTTGGTGAGGACTGCCGCGGGCGACAAGGCCATGCCGTCGATCGAGACGGGGTCGCCCTTCTCGAAGCCGATCGTGATGATAGTGGGCTCGTCCGGCGCATCCTCCGGCGCGACGGTGCGTTGGAAGACATAAGCCGGCGGCTCCACGTTCGGATCCTCGAGCACTTTTCCTTCCGAGGAGGAGTGCAGCAGATTGGCATCGACCGAGAAGGGCGCCTCGCCGCGCTTGTCCTTAGCCACGGGGATCTGGTGCTTCTCGGCGAACTCGATGAGATCGGACCGCGACTTGAACTCCCAGTCACGCCAGGGTGCAATGACCTTGATGTCCGGGTTGAGGGCGTAGTAGCCGAGCTCGAACCGCACCTGGTCGTTGCCCTTGCCGGTCGCGCCGTGACAAACCGCATCGGCCCCGGTCTCCTTGGCGATCTCGATCTGCCGCTTGGCGATCAGCGGACGCGCGATCGAGGTGCCGAGCAGGTACACGCCTTCATAGAGCGCGTTCGCCCGGAACATCGGGAACACGTAGTGGCGCACGAACTCCTCGCGCAGATCCTCGATGTAGATCTCCTTGATGCCCAGCATCTCCGCCTTCTTACGGGCGGGCTCGAGCTCCTCGCCCTGGCCGAGATCGGCCGTAAACGTCACGACCTCGCAGCCGTAGGTTTCCTGGAGCCATTTGAGGATGATGGAGGTGTCGAGACCGCCGGAATAGGCGAGCACGACCTTCTTGATATCAGTCATTCCGAAGTCCTGCCGAAGTCTTGGAGAGGCGCGCGATTGCGGCGTTGGCCGGGACTATAGGCGCGGCGCGCCCGCGCGCAAGAGGGGCCAGAGGCGAGACGTATAGCGGCCAGAGGCGAATACCCGCTAGTCGCGGTCGGCGCGTCGCAGCAGGGCTTGGCCAGCATGGCGAAGACCTGCACCCAGTCGCGCGAGCCCTGTGCCGATGCCGGCGAGCAGCGCGGCGATGCCGCGATGCAGGGCGAAGGCCATTTTGTCGAGCTGCGCCTCCAGCTTTGCGTCGTTACGGCGGCCGGGCGCCAGGAGCAGATAGTAGAACAGCAGGACCATGCCGACGGTGAACACGCCGGCGAAGAGGACGTCACTCAGAAAGTGCCGTCCGAACGTGACGCGCAGCCCACCGACGGAGATGCCGTAGACCACGGCCGCGCCAACGGTGAAGGGGCGGGCGGCCGGGGGCGCCAGCATGGCCGGCGCGACGGTCCAGAAGGCGAGGCTCCCTTCGCCCGACACGAAGGAGCAATTGCGGTGGCATGCGCCGCCGGGCCGCCACCAGGGCTCGAACTCCGACTTGCCGCCGAACTGCTCCACCTGGTTAGGGCGCGGCCGCCCCCAATTGTCCTTCAGCACGAGATTGGTGAGGACGCCGGGCCCCGCGATGAACGAACCGACGAGGAAGAGCGCCACGGATGGCGCGATGACCATCTTGGTGCGGGGGAACACGAACTTGCGGATCAGCACGAAAAGGGACGGCGCAACGAGGAGATAAGGTACCCAATAGGCGAGGTTACGTACCGTCTCCCCAGCCTCGTCGCGCGCCATCGGGAACCGGCCGGTC
The DNA here is from genome assembly GCF_001723355.1 of Methyloceanibacter stevinii. Taxonomy (NCBI): domain Bacteria; kingdom Pseudomonadati; phylum Pseudomonadota; class Alphaproteobacteria; order Hyphomicrobiales; family Hyphomicrobiaceae; genus Methyloceanibacter; species Methyloceanibacter stevinii. The sequence continues at coordinate 492,476 of NZ_LPWE01000010.1, forward strand.
TGCTGGTCGTAGAACAGAGACGCCGCCCACAGGTCGATCTCCGGGAAGATCGCGAAGATCAAACCCAGGATCAGCCCGAAAGCCAGAGTCGCGAGCAACAAGCGGCGCGCCACGCATATCTCCTAACGTGAAGGAACCGGCCGCCGCGGGGGTGCCGGCGGCGGGGTTCGCGTGATCAAAATCAAGGCTTTATGGCGCAGCCCAGGCACAATGCCAACAACAGCTATGGGATATCGCAAACCCGCATCGCCGTGACGATTTTATGATTGTTGCGCAATCGGACGGAACCGCGGAGAGTGGAGTGTGTTGATTCTTTCGGGGGGTCCGAAGGAGTGCGTAGATGACGAAAGACACGATCGATACCGACCAGAAGCCGACCCAGTCGCGCTCGGCTCTACTTCGCGAATTCGGTTATGCATGGCGCCGCCGCCGCAGCCAGGCCAAGCGGTCCTGGCGCGAGACGGTGACGCTCTTCAAGCCGGAGCCCTGGCTCGTGGCCCTCGCCCACGACAAGGCGCGCTCGCCGGTCAAGCTCCGCGACCAGCCAGAAGCCAGTAAATAAAGCCGCCGGCAAAGCCCGCCGTGGCGAAGATGGTCATGTAGTCGCTCGCAGGTAGCGACGGCGCGTCGGCTGCCGCGCCCGCGAGGATCGGAATGGCGGCGAGCGCCGCGCCCCCGGCCAGCACGTAGTACATCCATGACCGGACGTGCAGGACCTCGCCGATGACGGCGGCGGCGAAGGCCGGCAGCGCGGTGAGCGCGGGGCCGACGGTCCCGATGAACACGACCGCCCCGAAGGCCATCGCCACGCTCCGCTGCACTTGCGGATCCTGCAGGACCGGGTCCTGAAGCACGAAGGCGCGAAACTGCGGGTCCTCGACTGCAATCGCCCGCAGCTCGTCGCCCATCCACACCGATCCCAGTGCGAACAGCACGGCAAGCGCGACCCCGACGGCCACGCAGAACGACACGACGACGACGATCCCGCGCCAAACGAAGTGCCCAATCATGCGGTCTTCCAAATGCTCCACTCCGTGACGCCCGCGCCGGTCGCGACTATAGATGGCGCGACTATAGAAGATGCATCGCAGCCCCGGGGACCGGCATCATGCCTAGAATCGACTTTTGGTACGAGTTCGCCAGCACGTATTCGTACGTGACCGCCATGCGCATCGCGCGGCTCGCGGGCGACGCGGGCGTTGCGGTTCGCTGGCGGCCGTTTCTGTTGGGGCCGATCTTCAAGGAATTCGGCTGGAACGATTCGCCGTTCAATATCTATCCCGCCAAGGGGCGCTATATGTGGCGCGACTTCACCCGGGTGTGCGAGGACGAAGGCTTGCCGTTGCGCCTGCCGCCTGTGCGCTTTCCGCAGAACGGCGTGAAGGCTGCACGGCTCGCGCTTGCCGGCGAAACGGACGGCTGGACGGCGGCGTTCACGCGCGCGTCTTCACGGCGAACTATGCGGAGCAGCGCGACATCTCCGACGACCAAGCGCTGCGGGACATTCTGGTCGGCATCGATGTCGATCCGGACCGCGCCTTCGAGGCCGCGAATGCCCCGGCGGGCAAGGAGGCGTTGTTCGCCCAGGTCGACGAAGCGAAAGCGCTCGGCATTTTCGGTGCGCCGTCTTTCACGTCTGCGACGAGTTGTTCTGGGGCAACGACCGGCTGGAAGCGGCGCTGCGCTGGGCGAAGGGGTAGCTTTCAAGCGTGGTTCTCGAGCCAGGCCACGACATCGGACGCGCTCGAGGTCGGCGGGAAGACCGGATAGATCACGTGCTCGATGGCGCCGTCGCGTATGATGAGCGTGAGCCTCTTGATCAGCCGCATGCCGTCTACAGTGAAGGTCGGCAGGCGCAGCGCCTCGGTGAATGCGAGCCGGACATCGCTCAGGATCTCAAAGGGAAGATGCAGACGTTCCGCCATCTCGCGCTGATAGGCGGTGTCCTGGGTGCTGAGCCCGAACACCTGCGCCCCGAGCCGGGCGAGATCGGCGGCGTGGTCGCGGAAGGCGCAAGCCTGCGGTGTGCACCCGCGCGCACCAGGGATGGCGTCCCACCCGTCGGGCAACGGCTCGCCGGGCACGCCGGTGCGCGGATAGCAATAGATGACCGTGCGGCCGGGACCGAGGCGGGCGAGGTCGACGTCGCGCCCCTTTGTCGAGGGAAGGACAATCTCCGGCATCTCCATACCGGCAAGATGATCGCAGGCGCCGTCGTCGATGGGGCGGGGAAGGTCGTCCGGCAGGTCCTGCAGGCTGCTCAAGCCCGCGCTCGTCGAGACGCGCGCTCGCCCGCTGCTTCAGGCTCGCGCTCTTGAGCTGGCCGCAGGCGGCCATGATGTCGCGGCCTCTCGGGCTGCGCACCGGGCTCGCATAGCCGGCGCGGTTCACGACCTCGGCGAACTTCTCGATCTGCTCCCAGTCCGAACATTCGTATGGCGCGCCCGGCCAGGGATTGAACGGAATGAGATTGATCTTGGCGGGGATCTTCTTGAGCAGGCGCACGAGCGCCTTTGCGTCGTCGATCGAGTCGTTCACGTCCTTGAGCATCACATATTCGAAGGTGATGCGTTTGGCGTTGGAGAGGCCCGGATAGGCGCGGCAGGCGTCCAGCAATTCGGCGATTGGCCATTTGCGGTTGATCGGCACCAGCTCGTCGCGCAGCTCGTCCCGCACGGCGTGCAGCGAAATCGCCAGCATCGTTCCCGCTTCGTCGCCCCAGCGCGGAATCTCCGGCACGATGCCCGAGGTGGACAGCGTGATGCGGCGCTTCGATATGGAGAGCCCCTCGCCGTCGGCGGCGATGGCGCACGCCTCGCGCACGTTGTCGAAGTTGTAGAGCGGCTCGCCCATGCCCATGAGCACGACGTTGGTGATCTTCCGTTCGCCGGAGGGGAGCCCCGTGGGATCGTCCGGGACCGCGCCGGGCCAATCGCCGATCCGGTCGCGGGCCAGAAGGATCTGCCCGACGATCTCCTGTGCGGTGAGGTTGCGCACGAGCCGTTGCGTGCCCGTGTGGCAGAAGGTGCAGTTCAGCGTGCAGCCGACTTGGCTCGAGATGCAGAGCGTGCCGCGATCCTCTTCAGGGATGTAGACCGTCTCCACATCTTTGCCGTCGGCGAGACGGAGCAGCCATTTGCGCGTCCCGTCGACGGAGACCTGCTCCGACACAATTGCCGGGCGATCGAGCGAATACCGAGCCGCCAGCGTGGCGCGCAGATCCTTCGCGACATCGGTCATGGTGTCGAACGAGGTCGCGCCGCGCACATAGAGCCAGCCCCAGAGCTGGGCGATGCGCATGCGCAGCTGCCGCTCGGGCACGCCGGCTGCGGCCAGCCGGTCGCGCAGCGCGTCCCGGCCAAGTCCGGCAAGGCTTTCCCCGGCAAGGCTTTCCCGTGCGTGCGTATCGGCGGCCTGCGGCTCCGCGGCCGGATCGGTTGTGGCGGTCTTGGTCATGACAAATAGCTTCTCGGCCCCTCATATCATGAGGCGAACCGGAAATGCCAAGATGTGGCGCGCTCGAAGCGGTCCTATGCGTCGTCCGCTACGGGTACCCGGCCTGCCAGGCTTTGAGAAAAAAGAAGTTCGGCGAGCCTAGCCGGCCTCGGGGGTGCACTCTTTGGCGGCGCGCTCGATCGCGCTGGACGTGCCGCTCAGGGAATACTCGTCCGTGGTATTGGTGCCGCGAGCCGAGCGGCCTTTGATGGTCATGGCGCTACCGGCCTTCAACGCCTCGACGAGCTTGGCCTCGTCTTCCGGCTTCTCGACAAAGGCGCCCTCATCCTTGGTGAAGAGTTCGAACGAGTCGCTGCCGATTGTCACGGTGACCTTGCCGCCGGGCGGGAAGGGGTAGCCCATCTTCACGCTGATCTCGCCGGCGATTTTGTCGCTGGGGTAGTCGGATGTGTAGAAATAGATGGGCCCGCGCCGCACGTTCCGCGGCAACGATTTGCGAGGCTGCGAGACGGCGAAGCAGACCTTGGGGCTGCCTTGCGAAACGTAGGCGGCCCAGTCGTTGAATTTCTGAAGAAGTTTGACTTCCTGCGCGACGACCGGCGTTGCGCTGAACGCCACCACCGCACAAGCCGCTACAACGGCTCGGCGCATCTCCCCGTCCCCGTGTCGTGAGCAGTCTCTACGCATGAATGGCTGCAGTCTTCCCTAGTTATGGTCCAAAGGTCAACCCTGACGCCGCCGCTTGGGCCGCCCCTGGACATGAGGCGCCAGCGGCGGTGCTACGGTTCCCTCGCTGACCGGACGCGGGGCGAAACGACCCAATGCCCGAAGCCGGTCATACATTACGATTGCCCCTGCTGTCGCCACATTCAATGAGAAATTCGTCGGAATGCGAATTACATGACCGCAGCGCGCAAGCAGCTCTGCGCTCAGTACACCCCGTTCCGGTCCCAGCACGTACGCACACTGCAAGGGATGAGGAAAACTCGGCAGTTCTGTGGCGTCGTCCAGGATTTCGATGCCGACGAGGCTGCAGCCCTTGGGGAGCTGCATTTCGTCCACCGTCTGCCAGTGATAAACCGGCAGGTGGTTGTCAGCCTTGGATGTGTCCGAGCGCATCTTGAGGGACCGGGCGTCCGCGCCGACCGTAAACGCAAAGCTCGCTCCGAAGGCGTGCGCCGACCGGAGCAGGCCGCCGAGATTCTCCGCTTTGGAAATGCTCTCGGCGCCGATGCCGAAATAGCCGCGCGTGGTTTGAGTGGTCGGTCTCACGGGGCTTGTTTGCCACACGGGAGGCCCGAGAAAAAGGCGGCTGTGCAGGCTCGTTGCCGCGCGGTCTTGTGATGGCGGCGCACACGGGGCAAAAGGCGTGGACGGCAACGCGACAGGACCGGGGGCCATTACATGCGTGCAGTGCAGTTCAGCGAGTTCTCGGGGATCGATGCGCTCAAGCTCGTTGAGATCGCAGACCCGACGCCGAAGCCCGGCGAGGTCGTGGTCAAAGTCACGGCGGTCGGCCTCAACTTCTTCGACACGCTGGTCCTGCGGAACAAATACCAATTCACGCCGAGCCTGCCCGCGTCGCCCGGCGGCGAGATCGCCGGGGTCGTAGAGGCGCTCGGCGACGGGGTCACCGACCTCACGATAGGCCAGCGGGTCATGGCGCATGTGGGCGGCAACGGCTGCCGGGAACGGCTCGCCGTCAACGCTGCGCGCGCGATCCCGATTCCCGACAGCGTCAGCGACGACGTGGCGGCGGGCGTCTCGGTCACCTACGGGACGGCGATGCACGGCTTCAAGGACCGGGCCAAGCTGCAGCCCGGCGAGAGCGTCGCGGTGCTGGGGGCGGCGGGCGGCGCGGGTCTCGCGTCCGTCGAGATTGCCAAGCTAATGGGTGCGCACGTGATCGCCGTCGCTTCGTCGGAGGAGAAGATCGCGTTGGCCATGCGGCACGGCGCCGACGAGGGCATCGACTACGAGACCTGCGATCTCAAGACGACGCTCAAGGAGCGGACGGCGCCCGACGGGCTCGACGTGCTGTACGACTGTGTCGGCGGCGATGCGGCGGAGCCGTCTTTACGTGCGCTCGGGTGGAAGGGCCGCTATCTCGTCATCGGCTTTGCGTCCGGGGATATCCCGCGCCTGCCGCTCAACGTGATCATGCTGAAGGGATGCGACGTGCTGGGCGTCTTCTGGACGGCGTTCGTGGACCGCGAGCCGGAGGCGCATCGCGCCAACACGCTGCAGGTCTTGAATTGGTGCCAGGAAGGTCGGCTCGCGCCGCACATCCACGGAACCTACCCGCTTGCCGAAACCAAGGAGGCCCTGCGGGTCATCCAGGAGCGCAAGGCCAGCGGCAAGGTGATCGTCCGCCCGCAGGAATAGAGTGTTATTGCGCCGTCCGGGCTAGCCGTGTGCGGCCGCGCTCGCGTCCGGCAATTCCTTGTCGAGTGCCCGCGCGGCGGCCGTCCTGTGGACCGGCGTGATGTTCGCCGAGACGAGGCCCACCACGGCCGTCAGGAGCGCCATGTCGTCTGCGAAGCCGAGGCCCGTGACGATGTCCGGAATGAGGTCGATCGGCATGATGAAGTAGGCGAGCGCCGCGAGCAGCATGCCGCGCACGCGCATCGGCGTGGACGGATCCATGGCGCAGAAATACGCGGCGACAAGGTCCTCGACGAAGGGCACATGTCCTGCGACGCGCTTCAGCTTGCGCCAAAAATTGCGGCGCACTTTCTGCTCGCGTTTGTGGAATGTTTCCACGGTTATCTCCCGTCCCATCGCGGCCTCACGGAGATCGGCCGCGTCTTCAAATACGGTCATAGTCGACTGCCTCTCCGTTTGATGTGTGCGGGCATAATTCCCTTATCATATGGGACGTCGAGACCCCCTTCTCAAGTGGAGCCCTAAGACCCGAGACATGACTAGAGACAAGACCGAAGACACCGAGACCGTCCGGCACCGGCTGCTGTTTGCGTGCCTTGGCAATATCTGCCGCTCGCCCATGGCCGAAGGCGTGTTTCGCCGCGTGGCCGAAGAGGAAGGCGTGGCTCATCTGTTCGAAATCGATTCGGCCGGGATGGGCGATTGGCACAAGGGCCAGGCGCCCGACCCCCGGGCCCAGAAGGCCGCGCTGACGCGCGGGGTCGACATCTCCGCCCAGTCCGCGCGCAAGGTGGAACTCGAGGACTTCGAGCACTTCGATCTGATTCTGGCCATGGATGGATCGAACATCTCCGACCTTCAGGACATCGCGCCCCACGCGGCGCGCAATAAGATCCGGCGCTTCCTCGATTTCGCCCCGCATCTTCCCGAGGAGGACGTGCCCGACCCGTATTATGGCGGCGAGGCGGGCTCGACCACGCGCTCGACCTCATCGAGGCGGCGTCGAAGGGCCTGCTGGCTGAGCTGATGCGCGAGAGTGCGGCGGCGCCGAAAGTCTGAGGACGTTGCGGGCTTAGGGATCGATCCCGAAGAGCGGCGGGTGGTCGAACTCGTAGCCGCCGTAGTAGTCGTCGCCGTAGTCAACCTCCTCGTCATCGAGGTCGTAGGCCGCCTCGACGACATAGGGGCCGCCGCCAACAGAGTTGCGCGACGAGTAGAGGACGAACCGCTTGACGGTGAAGGTCTCAGAGATGAGGCCTGCGTTCTGGAGATAGGCCGCCACAGCATCGGGGCGGGTGCCGCGCAGGCGGGCGATGGTCACGTGGGGGGTAAACTTGCGCCGCTCCGGCGCGAGACCGGCAACCCGCGCCGCTCCGTCATGGGCGTGCTGCAACGCCTCAAGCTCGGGCGAGGGCGCGACGCCCGCGAAGATCGTCCGGGGCTTCTTGCCGCCGAAAGAGTCGAGACCGTTCAGCTTGAGAGTGAAGGGCGCGGCGACCAATTCGCCGAGAGCCTCGGTGAAATCGCGCGCCGTCGCGCCGTCCACGTCGCCAATGAAGCGTAATGTCAGGTGGTAGTATTCCGGGTCGATCCAGCGGGCCCCGTTTAACCCGGCTCGAAGCATCGACAGACGATCGGCGATGCTCCTTGGGATCTCTATTGCGGTGAATAGCCTGGGCATAACCGAATCAACATGTTGTTGCGATTACGAGTCTCAGGGGCAAGGGTTGGGGTAGTCAAGGTGGATATTCTCGATGTCCTCAAGAACCGCCCCGGGCAGCGTCAGGTCTGCGGCGTCGATATCCGTCTTGAGCTGCTCCATCGAGGTCGCGCCGATGATGACGGACGTCATGAAGGGGCGCGACAGGGCGTAAGCGATCGCCATCTGCGAGGGATCGAGGCCGTGGCGCTGGGCGAGTCCCACATAGGCGGAGATTGCGCGCGGGCCGTTTCCTTGCTCGTAGCGGCCGAGCCTATTGAACAGGGTCTTGCGCGCGCCTTCCGGCAGCGCGCCGTTCTCGTATTTGCCGGTCAAATAGCCTTGGCCGAGCGGTGAATAGCCGAGCAGGCTGACGTGCTCTTCGTAGCTGATCTCCGAAAGGCCGACTTCGTAGGAGCGGTTGACGAGGTTGAAGGCGTTCTGGATCGAGACCACCCGCGGCAGGTTGTGCTGCTCGGCGAGCTTGAGGAAGCTCATCGTGCCCCACGGCGTCTCGTTTGAGAGGCCGATGAAGCGCACCTTGCCGTTTCTGACGAGTTCGCCGAGCACGTCGAGAATTTCGTGGATGTTGTGGGCGTCGTCGCCCAGACGCCGGTATTCGAGCCCCTCGAAGACGCGGATGGGCCGGTCGGGCCAGTGGAGCTGGTAGAGATCCACATAGTCCGTCTGGAGGCGCTTGAGGCTCTTGTTGATGGCCTCGCGCATCTGCTCCGGCGTCTGGCGTGACAGCATGGGCTTGTCGCGCAGCCAGTCGATGACGCTGCTGCGCCCGGCCACCTTGGTGGCGATCATCACCTTGTCGCGGGCCTTGCGCGAGGCGAGCCAGGTTCCGACGATCTCCTCGGTGGCGCCCTGCGTCGCAGCCTTCGGCGGGATCGGGTAGATCTCCGCGGCATCGAAGATGTTGATGCCCTGCTCGAGCGCGTAGTCCATCTGCGCGTGGCCCTCGGCTCGGTGTTCTGTTGGCCGAAAGTCATCGTGCCGAGCGTGAGCGCGCTCACCTTCACGCCGGTGCGTCCAAGTTCCCGATATTCCATGCAATCTCCGTCGTTCGTGTCGCGTGGCTGTCCGTTGCGTCACATTTCGCAAAGGATAACAAGTTGTTAGCGGCGGCGGCCCTAATCCAGTTGTTAAGGACTCTTGGCCTAGAAAGGTAGGTTAAACCAGCCCGGCGCGGGAAACCCGCCGGCCGGGCGCCGACAGGGATGGGATGCCCGCATGGGTGTGCTTGGGCCAAAAAGGCTACCGAGGGATTTGGGCAGCGCTGCGGCCATCGAGCCGCCCAGCCCGAACGAAGCGTCATTTCGTGAGCCGACCTTCCGGGAACCATGGGACCGGTATCTGCGGCGGCTCGTTGTCGGTGCGGCTTATGCGTTGCAGCCGCGGCGCATCGCGCTCCTGCCGCGGCTGTGGCAGATGACGCTTGCCTACTATCTGAGCCCTAAAGGCACGCGGGATCAGCTGCCGGCGCGGCCCACCTACGCTACCCGCTGGGGGCTTGCCGGCATCAGCGACGACCTCAGCGTTCCGGCGCTGCTGCACAACTACGCGCGGGGCCTGTTTCCGGTCTGCCATATCGGGCCGATGAAATGGTGGTGTCCGTCGCTGCGGGCCGTGCAGGATCCGAGGCTTGCCCATGTCGGGCGTACCGTTCGGCGGCTCATTCGCCGGCACAACTTCACGGTCACGATGGACACGGATTTCGCCGGCGTGATGGAGGCCTGCGCGCAGCCGCGGCCGGGCAAGACGCCGCTCACCTGGATCACGCCGAAGGTCATGCGGGCCTTCTACGCCGCCTACAGAGCCGGATACGCGCACTCCGTCGAGGTGTGGGACGCCCAAGGCCGGCTGGTCGGCGGTCTCTTCGGCCTCGCCATCGGCGACGTCTATTTCGGCGAGTCCAAATTCTGCCGTTCGTCCCATGCGTCCAAGGTGGCGGTCGCCTATCTGCACCGGCACCTCGCGGCTTGGGGCTACCGCCTCTACGATGCGAAATGGATGACGCCCCATCTGGCCGAGACCGGCTTTGTGGCTATGCCGCGCGACGACTTCCTGTCTTTGCTGCCGTGGTACACCTCCGAAGAGGGGCAGGTCGGTCGCTGGTCTGTCGATCCCGCACTCGACCCGGCGGACTGGTCCAAGGGCTGGGACGTCGCGTCGCCCAATCCACCTGGCGCGGCGCCGCGTGCGGCGTGAGGGCGGCACGGCGCGCATGCACTATTCGACCCAACGGCCCAACGTCTCCGGGGGCGCTGCGAGGGAAGGAGATTGGATGGCGTTCCTGCACCGGCACCTGAAGCCGTTCGTGTCGACGTCTTCGCTTCTGTCGCTCGCCCGGATCGCCGGCGCGGCGGCCGGCTTCGCCACCCAGGTGCTGCTGGCGCGCACCCTCCATGCCTCGGCGCTGGGCTTGTTCTACTCCGTCACCAGCCTCGCCGCCGTCATGGGGATGGTCGCGGCGCTCGGCTACCCCAGCATCGCGTCGCGCTTCGTATCGCGCTACCGCGAGAAGGGCCGCGCGGGGCTGCTTGCTGCCTTCATCGCCTACGTCAGGACTACCGTGACGCGAAGCGCCGTCCTCGCTACGAGCGTCGTCATTGCATTTGCGGTATTCTGGCCGGGGCTGGAGCTCGACGCGAGGATTGCGACTGGCGCCGCTGCGTTTGCGATACCCGCGATCGCCGCGATCGAGTTAAACGGATCTCTGGCATCGTCGTTTCGCAGGTTCGCGCTGGCCTATCTGCCGGATACATGCATCCGGCCTTTCGTGCTGCTTGCGGCGCTTCTCATCCTTGTCGCCTTGGGTGCGACCCTGACGGCACCGCTCACAGCGGGACTATTCGCCATCATCATCATCGGCCTCGCAGTCGTGCAGTACCTCCTATTGTCGAGGACCGTACCCGGGGCCGAGATACCGGAAACTGAGGTCCCGCCGCGTTACCTGCGGATTTGGCGGCGCGAGGGGCCGCCCTTGGTTCTGGTTGCGCTCTATACGTCTTTCTTTGCTGACGTCGACATCCTCTTGGTCACGCCGCTTCTGACCAGCGCCGACACGGCGATTATCGGCATCTGCCTCAAGATGGCGCTGCTGGTCGGCTTCGCGGTGCAGGTGGCGCACCAGGTGAGCGTACCCGACCTCGCCGACGCGCACGCGCGCAAGGAGCACGGCCACATCGACACCATTGCGCTGAAGGCCATCGGATTTCCGCTTGCCGCCACCCTCGGCGCGATGCTCGTCGTCGCGCTCTGGGGCGAGACCATCCTGTCGCTGTTCGGTCCGGACTTCACGGGCGCGAAGGTGCCCCTGCTGATCCTGATCGGCTGCCAGCTGGTGCGGGCTCTGTTCGGGCCGAATGTCGCTCTGCTTTCGGTGATCGGCGCACAGCGCCAGAACGCGTTGCTCGCGGTTACCGCCTTGGTGGTGCTCGTGTTGACCAACCTGGCGCTCGTGCCACCCCTGGGCGTCGTCGGGGCCGCGCTTGCCGTCGCCGTCGCGACGCTGGTTTGGCTGAGTGCCTGTGCTGTGGTCCTGTCGCGCGTGAGCGGGCTTCGGACCGACGCGCTGCACGTCATGTCGCGCGCCCTGCGGGAGCGCGGATAATTCTTCTAGGAGGGTGCAGCCGCTACGAGAGTGGCGCCGCAGCCGCCGGGAGCGCGCCAACCTGCTCCGCTTCCACGGCGGCTTCCTCGCTGGCAAACATGTAGGTGAAGATAAGCCACAGAACGAACGCGGCGACCACGAAGATCGCGACGGCTTTGCCGAAAGCGCCGAAGGATAGGGGCATGAATGAAAACTCGTTTCGGGTTTGTCTTGTCAGGATTGTCTTGCACCGCAACAGAGCGGACGCCAGCTTTTTCGCGGCGACCCTAGCGCAACAGGTGGATCGTGATCAATGAACTTGAAAAACGGACTTGAGTGACCGGGCGGACTGTTGGACACATAACTCGCCGAAACTTGCTTTCCGACGACTTGCCGATGACACTCCGTCCACGGCATTGGCCGGGGGTGTTGTCGTATGACCGAAAAGTCGAAAGATCTGACCGGGGCTCTGGACGCCCTGGAAGAGGCTGTCGAGCGGCGCCAGTCGTCGCCCGACTCGTTGCTTTCGGAACTCGCGACGCTTCTCTTGGGCTTCCCCCGCGATTCCGAGCAGCGCCCGCGCGCCCATCGCATGCTGGGCGTCGTCTATAGCCAGATGGGCCGCGATGCCGATGCGCTCAAGGAACTCAGCGAGGCGCGGACGCTGGCGGCGAAGCTGTCGCCGCCAAACTACCGCGAGCTGGGCAATGTCGCCCGCGCCATGTCCGCCATTCATGCGGCGTCTGGCGACGATCGCCTCGCGCGGGATGAACTGGTCACGGCGCTGGCCTTCACCGCAATTGGCGGCAAACCCGATGAGGTCGTGCGGCTCGTTGCCGATGTCGCGCAGAGCGAGCTGGAAGCGCGCCGCTTCGAGAACAGCGCCCTTCTGTTCGACTTTCTTCTGACGGGCAACGACACGCTCATGGTGCCCGACTACGCCGTCCACAGCGCCCGCATCAATCTCGTTCAGGCGTTGAACGCGCTGGGGCGGCATGAGGAGGTTCCCGCCCACGTCAAGGTCTCCAACGCGACCTTGAGCGAGGACGACAGGCGCCTGCGTTTCCTGACGCAGCTCGAGGCGGCCCGTGCGAGTGCGGGGCTCGGCCGCCACGACGAGGCGGAAGGCGGGCTGCTGGTAGCCGAGAATTTTCTGCCCGAGGACCCCACCGCGATAGACCATTCGGAGTTCGTCGAAGCCGTGACGGAGTTGCAGGAGATTCGTGCCGGCGAGTCCGCCGTAGAGAGCCTCAAACATCTCGTTGCACAGTATACGGAGCAAGATGAGGCGGCGCGCATCGTTGTTGCGTGCCGCGCGCTTGCCAACGCGCTGCTGAGGCGCGGCGACGTGACCGGCGCCCTGAGTGCTCTCGGCTGCGCCCTGCGGGCGGCGCTTGAGGCCAAGCTCAAAGTGGCAGGCGATCTGCGCACGGAAATTCTACGGCGCGCCGGCGCGGACCGGCTCCTCGATCTGGCCGGCTCGAAGAGCCTGGTCGGGCTCGACGGCGAGCGCGACTTGCGGTTCGTGAAGCTCCGGCCGCTCGGCCACGGGAGCGCCGGCGACAGCGTGCTCGCGCTGGATATGGGCGACGGCGAAGAGGTCTCCTTGCGGACGTTGGATCTCAGCGCGCTCGGCGAGAAGCAGCGCGAGGCGGTGCTGTCCAAGGAGCGGCGCGCTTATGCGACGGTCGCGACGCTGCACGATGCGCGGATCGCCAAGATCCGCGATATGCGTCTTGCGCCGGGCGGCTCGCTCTACACGCTGCAGCTCCGCCCGGAAGGCCCGACGCTTCGGGACCTCTACACGGCCGGCACTGAGCCGGCCCGCATGCTGTCGCTGCTTGCCGATACGGCCGGGGCGCTCAGCGTGTTGCACCGGCGCGAGATCGTGCACCGCGACTTGACCCCGGACCACGTGGTCATCGGGCGCGACAACCAGGGCCGCGAGCTTCCGGTGCTGATCGAGCTGGGTCTGGCGCCCGTCGCCGCGGCACCCGGGATTGGCGGGTATCCGGGCGTGCCGCCTTACGTGCGCCGGAGCAGGTGGCCGGCGCGGAGGTCGATACGAGCGCCGACATCTACGCGCTCGGACAAATGATCGCCGAGCTTTGGGGCGGCCGGGTGCCGTCCCGGGCGAATTTGGGGCGCCTGTGGAAGCGCGACGCCGAGGATCAGATGCCGCGCGACATCGGCGATCTGGTGCGCGGCATGACGGCGCCGGAACCCAGCCGCCGCACCACGGATCTCGGCGACATCATCGAGGTTCTCAAGGCACAGCAGGACCAAGGTGAGGCTGCCGAGCCTGGGGATTGAGGTTTCGGTCCTTAGGCCTTGAAGGCAGTATCGCGAGGGATGGCCCGATTTGGGTCCGGATCTGTGAACCTGACCTGAATTCGCAGCGGTAGTTGGCGCCGCAAACTGGTAGTCCCAGCCTCACAATCGAATCGGCAATTTGCAATAATCGGGCATCGCAACATTCGCCGAAAGACCGAGAGAGAAGCGTATTTTGCGAAGGGCCAGATTTTCGATAAACCACGTCACTCTGTGCTGACCAAAGTCGCAAATATTAGTTGGGGAGCGACGATGAAGGCGGTGGTTCATATTGGCGTGAGCAAGGCAGGATCAACAACGATCCAAGAAACAACGTTCGCCCATCGCGCTGCCCTCTTGAAGTGTGGCGTGCTTGTCCCGACGCAAGATGGACGCTTCATTCGACCTATTGATTTGGCTAACGCGGTAACAGGAAAGAGCTCGACGTCCCGGTCTGAAGAGGTCCGTTCTGTAATCGAAGACGGCATTTCCAGGCACAGGCCTCAAGCCCTCCTCCTTTCGAGCGAGTATCTCTACTACAAACGAGGTGCAGCCGAGGCGCTGGAAGCGTTCCTAGCGCCGTGGGCGGACGATGTAGATATCGTACTCTACGTCCGAGATCCGGTGAAACGTTACCTCTCCCTTTGTCAGCAATCGCTCAAGGGGCAATACAAGTTCATTGGTCCAGCTTTTTGGAACGGCAAGTATCGCACTTCAGTGGAGCGATGGCGAAAGCAATATGGGGACCGGCTTACGGTTTTGCCCTTTCAGAGATCGGCCTTTCCCGAGGGCCTGGTGAGCAATCTTTTCGCCCGCTTCTTTCCTGAAACCGCGGGAAAGCTGCCCAATCTTGACGATCGAATAGCTAATCAGTCCGACCCGACGGAGGCCACGCGTCTGTTAGAGGCATATTTCAAGGTCTTCTATCCTAACGCGATACGCAAATCACGCCGGGACGTCGATCTGCTCCGAAGTCACTTGGCTGAGACCGCATTGGAGATGGGGTTAGGCGAAAGGCCAACGCTACGACCCGAGGCTAGAGAAGTTATTGCCCGCAACCACTCGGAGGACCTAGCATGGCTTGCTGCGGAGGAGGGGATTGTCTTTGATGGCGTTGATGCAGAGGCCACGAGCGAAGTACCGTACTCGCGGCCTCAGCTCGATAGAGTTTCGTGGTCAGAAGTTGTTTCAGTTGACCCCCAAAATGTGCAGAGACTGGGCCTTTATGCTGCTAGGAGCGCCACGATAAAGCTAGCGACTTGGCCAGCCCGAAAGCTCTGTGCTTTGTGGCGCCGCTCCTGAGTACCGCGCCCTAGCTCGCGGTTGGAATGGTGCCAATCGACGGTGATATCGCTGAGGTTCTCAAGTCGCAGCGGGGGCAGGCGGGGCCCCAGGGTCGGGTCAGGCTTCTTCGACTTGACAAGTGGCCCGGCCCGATGCCGTCTCTCGAACCTATGAACCCTCCGTATCCACGTTCCGCAGCGCGGATGTCCTAGATGTGCGGCATTGTTGGGCTGCTGGACCCTGAATGGCGTTCCACCGGCGAGGTGCTGGATACGTTCGCTCGGGACATGGTGCGTGTGCTGCACCATCGAGGGCCCGACGCGCATGGGGTCTGGACGGAGCCGGAGGCTGGCATCGCCCTGGGCCACGCGCGGCTGTCCATCATCGATCTGACCGCGGCAGGGGCGCAGCCCATGGCGTCGTCGTCGGGGCGCTACGTGCTGGCCTATAATGGTGAGGTCTACAACGCCGGTGAGCTTCGCGCCGAGTTGGAGCAGGAGGGGCACCGGTTTCGCGGCCACTCCGACACGGAAGTGATCGTCGAGGGCTTCTCGGCATGGGGCGTTCCGGAGACGTCGAGCGGCTGATCGGTATGTTCGCCTTCGCCGTCTTCGACCGGAAGGAGCGGATCTTGGCGCTCGTGCGCGATCGGCTCGGCATCAAACCGCTCTATTGGGGGCGGATCGATGGCCGCATCGCATTCGCTTCTGAGTTGAAGGCTTTTGGCCCCCTGCCGGGCTTCCCACCCGAGATCGATCGCGATGCGCTCGCGTCGTATCTTTGTACCGGTTACGTGCCGCGCCGGCGTCCATCTATCGGGCCGTCTCCAAGCTGGAACCCGGCACCATGCTCGAAGTCCGGACGGACGGCGTCGTTCGGAGCCACACCTACTGGTCCGCGCTCGACGTTGCGGAGCGGGGGCAATCCTTGCCCATGAGGGCCGGCGAGGCCGAGGCGGTCGCTAAGCTAGAAGCGCTCCTCACCGACGCGGTGACACGGCGCATGGTCGCGGACGTGCCCCTCGGGGTGTTTCTGTCGGGCGGCATCGACTCGTCGACCGTGGCGGCCCTCATGCAGGCGAACGCACAAGCGCCCGTTAGGAGTTTCTCGATCGGCTTCGACAATGCGGCCTACAACGAGGCCGACGCCGCGAAGGCGGTGGCGGGCCATCTCGGCACCGATCACACGGAACTGTATGTGAGCGCCGCGGAAGCCCAGGGCGTCGTGCCGAAGCTGCCACAGATCTACGACGAGCCGTTTGCCGATGTTTCGCAAATCCCGACCTATCTCGTGTCGGAAATGACGCGGAAGCACGTCACGGTGGCGCTGTCGGGCGACGGGGGCGATGAAATGTTTGCGGGCTACAACCGCTACGCTCAGGGCTTGCGGGCGGTCCGGGCGCTTAGGCATTTGCCTAGACCTTTGCCGGGCGCCCTCTCACAGCTCCTGTCGCTGGCGTCGCCGCAAACATGGGAAACACTATTTTCCGTCGTGCCAGCGCGCCTGAGGCCGCGGCAGCCGGGCGACAAACTGCATAAGCTCGCCGCCGTGTTGGGCGCGGATCCGGGCGACTACTATCGGGTCCTGGTCTCGCCCTGGGCAGAGGCTTGGTCAC
The DNA here is from genome assembly GCF_001723355.1 of Methyloceanibacter stevinii. Taxonomy (NCBI): domain Bacteria; kingdom Pseudomonadati; phylum Pseudomonadota; class Alphaproteobacteria; order Hyphomicrobiales; family Hyphomicrobiaceae; genus Methyloceanibacter; species Methyloceanibacter stevinii. The sequence goes on from NZ_LPWE01000010.1 coordinate 508,826, forward strand.
TGGTCCGGGGTGCGGATCGGCCCCAGCCCGCCCCCTTCGCCATGGACGTGCGGAGCCGCTTCAAGAACGAGTTGGCGTGGATGCAGTATGCCGACATGGTGACCTATCTGCCCGACGACGTTCTCACCAAGGTGGACCGCGCCTCGATGGCGGCGTCGCTCGAAGCGCGCGTGCCACTCCTGGATCACCGCGTCGTCGCATTCGCATGGCAACTGCCCGACGACCTCAAGATCAGGAACGGCCAGGGCAAATGGCTCCTGCGCCAGTTGCTCTATAAGTATGTTCCAAAGGCACTGGTCGACCGGCCCAAGATGGGTTTCGGGGTTCCGATCGATGCCTGGCTCCGGGGGCCACTCAGAGACTGGGCCGAGGATCTTCTGGACCCGACAGCGATGGCGCAGGCAGGATATCTAGATCCGGGGCCAATTAGAGCCAAATGGGCCGAACACCTCTCGGGGCGGCGCAACTGGCAGCATTTCCTCTGGAATGTGCTGATGTTCGAAGCCTGGCGGCGCGCTCAGCCCCACAGCGTCGGGGCGCCGCAATGACTGCGCAGCCTCTTGTAACGATCATCACGCCTTGTCTCAACCGCGCCGGCATGATCGCAACCGCAGTCCAAAGCGTGCGCGATCAGGACTATGGTGGCGGTATCCAGCATCTCGTGATGGATGGCGGCTCCAGGGATGGGACGCTCGATGTCCTGGCGCATTACCCGCAAGTCACGGTGATCTCTGAACCAGATGGTGGCCTTTATGATGCGCTCAACAAGGGCATCGCGCGGGCACAAGGGTCGATCATCGGGCTACTCAATTCTGACGATACCTATCGGCCGGTTGCAGTTCGCGCCGCCGTCGCCGTACTTCAGGACCAGCCTTTCGTGTCGATGGCGTGCGGTGGGGCAACGGTCGTTGACCGCGATGGAGAGCCAGGCACCGTTATCCGGCACTATGATGGCGCTGAGAATCGGAGCCTTGAACCGAGAGATCTCTTGCTCGGCGTTCCCATCGTCAACGCGAGGTTCTACCGCCGCGCGCTGTTCGATGCGATCGGAAGGTTTGAGACGCGCTATAGGATCGTTGCGGACCGGGATTTTCTGCTGCGCGCAGCCCTCGCCGGCGAGACGGCCGCCACTATTCCGGAGGTCGTCTATGAGTATGGATCCCATTGCGGCTCGCTGACGATTGGCGGGATCGACGCGCGCCGCCGCATCGCCGAAGAAACCATCGCGCTGACCGAGAGTTGGCTCAGCCGGACGCCTCCAGTGCCTGCATCGGCCGCCCGCAGCCTCAAGCGGCTGCATGCTCAATGCATGCTGATCTGCATGGCCGACGGTGCGCGGCGCGGTGATTTTGGTTCGCTGCGCGAGTGCCTGCGGCGCGGGACCAAGCTGAACGGAACCTGGCCCATCAATGCGGTTGGCGCGCTCGGCGCCTGGGCGGCCCGGCGCATCTGGCACTCAGGAGTATAGAGGTGTCTAGCGCGTCCCAAGTCACCGCGATCATCCCCGCTTACAATCGCAGTCATTGCATCGGCCGGGCGATGGAGAGCATCCTTTCGCAGACCAGTCCGCCACAGGAAATCCTGGTGGTCGACGATGCGTCGACTGACGATCTTTCGCGTGCGCTTGCGCCGTTCGGGGAGCGCGTGCGGCTGATCCGGCATGATACCAATCGGGGGCCCGCCGCGGCGCGTAACACCGGACTCCAAGCGGCTACCGGGGATCTGGTGGCGTTTCTCGACAGCGATGATGTCTGGCACGCGAAGAAGCAGGAGAAGCAACTCACTTTCATGGATCGCCTCGGACTGGTCGCCAGTTGCACGGGCTTCGAGACGATTTCCTTCGGCGCGGCGCAAGAGGCCTGGCGCCCCTACGGGCAGATGCTTTCGGAGCGGGACGTGGCTTGGGGCTGCTACACGAGCCCCGGCTCGACGCTCATCGCGCATCGGGAGGCGCTCTGGGACTGCGGCGGGTATGACCCGGACTTCGTGCGGTTCGAGGACTGGGATCTGATGCTGCGTCTGGTGACCGCGTTTCCCGGAGAAGTCGGTTACCTGAACGAACCACTTGCGTCCATTCACATTGGCTCTAACGTCAGCCGTCCGGAATGGCATGAGAGCCTCGATCGCATGCTGACAAAGCACGGTGGCGCGCTGCACGCACGAACCCCCGAATTGTCTCGGGCGCTGAGCTCAGGCATAGCCTTCAACCGGGCGGCCATCTTCGCCGGGCAGCGGCGGTGGTATAAAACGGGGCGGGAGCTCTTGCGCTCCTTGCAGATTGTGCCGGCCGGGAACTGGCCATTCCGTGTCATTCTCGGGCGGCGGTTTCGAAGATTCTTGCGGAAACCGTAGCGGGGCGCATGCTCTTCTAAGACATTGCATTTTGGGGGATGTTCCGGGTAGGACAGAGCCAGTACGCTAGAAGTCGCCGTGGTCCACCGTCCATGTGCCGAGCCGTCAGGAGATTGGAATTGTCCGAGAAAGTCGCATTGATCAGCGGTGTCACCGGCCAGGATGGTGCTTACCTCGCCGAGTTGTTGCTGTCGAAGGGGTACCGCGTCGACGGTATCAAGCGCCGATCCTCCTCCTTCAACAGTGAGCGCGTCGATCATCTCTACGAGGACCCACACAAGAACGACCCTCGCTTCCGCATGCATTACGGCGACCTGACGGATGCGACCAACCTGATCCGACTGGTGCAGGAGGTTCAACCGGACGAGATCTACAATTTGGCGGCGCAGAGCCATGTTCAGGTGAGCTTCGATACGCCGGAATACACCGCCAACGCCGATGCCGTCGGCACCCTGCGCTTCCTCGAAGCGATCCGCATCCTTGGGTTGGGGGATCGCACCCGCTTCTACCAAGCCTCGCGTCCGAGCTCTACGGCAAGGTGCAGGAAGTGCCGCAGCGCGAGACGACGCCGTTTTATCCGCGATCGCCCTATGGGTGTCGCTAAGCTCTACGCTTATTGGATCACGGTGAATTACCGAGAGGCCTATGGGATGCATGCCTCGAACGGCATTCTTTTCAACCACGAGAGCCCAATTCGCGGCGAGACCTTCGTGACCCGCAAGATCACCCGCGCCGTCGCCGCTATCGAAGCCGGGGCTGAAGACTGCTTGTGGCTCGGCAATCTCGATGCCCAGCGGGATTGGGGCCATGCACGCGACTACGTCGAAGGCATGTGGCGAATCCTCCAGCAGGACACGCCCGACGACTACGTGCTCGCCACAGGCGAGACGCATTCTGTCCGAGAGTTCGTGGAGCTGGCGTTCGAGCAGCTTGGCGTGCCGATCGAATGGCGCGGCGAGGGTGTGGACGAGGAGGGTTTCGATCCCCGCAACGGGCGGGTCCTAGTGCGTATCGATACGCGCTATTTCCGGCCGACTGAGGTCGATCTGCTGCTCGGCGACCCGAGCAAGGCCAAGCGCGTTCTCGGCTGGGAGCACTCGACGCCATTCCGCCAGCTCGTGGCCGAGATGGTCGATACCGACATGCGCAGCTTCCGGGGTAGCAACACGTTCCAGCGGCGGGCCATAGGCGAGTAAAACACGCTACGCCGCGCCGAGCCGCAAGTCGCCTTTACCGATTTCGCGGTGGTACCAATCGTAGGTCTGCTTGAGGCCGGCGGCGAGGTCGTATTGCGGCCGCCACCCGAGCGCTGCGAGGCGCGAGCAGTCCATTACCTTGCGCGGCGGACCGTCCGGTTTCGAGGTGTCGAAGCGAAGTTCGCCCTGATAGCCCATCGCAGCCATCATGCGCCTGGCGAGCTCGGCGATGGTCACTTCCTCGCCGGTGCCCACATTGATGTGCTCCACTTCGTCGTATTCCTTGAGTAGGAACACGAGCGCGTCAGCAAGGTCGTCCACGTGCATGAACTCGCGCAACGGCATGCCCGTGCCCCAAATCTCGACGCTCTCGGCGCCATCGCGGGCGGCGGCGTCAATTTTGCGCATAAGCGCCGGGATGACGTGGCTGTTGTTGAGGTCGAAATTATCGCCGGGGCCGTAGAGGTTCGTGGGCATGGCGGAGATATAGGCCCGGCCATACTGCTCCCGGTAAGCTTGGCACAGCATGATTCCGGCGATCTTGGCGATCGCATACCACTTGTTGGTGGGCTCGAGGGGGCCGGTCAGAAGCGCGTCCTCGCGCATCGGCTGCGGAGCCTCGCGCGGATAGATGCAGGACGAGCCGAGGAACAGCAGCCGATTGATATCCGCCTCATGAGATCCGGCGATCAGGTTCGACTCTATCAGCAGGTTGTCGTTGAGAAAATCCACGGGATAGGTGGCGTTGGCCAGGATCCCGCCTACCCTGGCCGCCGCCACGATCACGATGTCGGGGACCACTTGCTTGAGATAGGCCTTCGTGGCGCTCTGGTCGCGTAGATCGACTTCGGAGCGGCTGGTGGTCAGGATAGTGACGGGCTCGCGGGCGAGGCGCCGTACAAGGGCTTGGCCCACCAGCCCTTTGTGGCCGGCGACGAAGATGCGTTTGCCTGAAATGTCGAACTGCGAAGCCATCGAACCCCTCGTCTCATGCGCGGCTTCCATAGCACCTCTTTTTTCGCAGGGCCAACCCGTCGTAGAGCGCGCGGGCGCCAAGTCCGCGATGGCCGCTTGCTTACCTTGCAGCGTCAGGGTTAGCGCAACACCGACATTGACAACCGAGATGTGTGCGGGGATGACTGAGGTTCTATCGCCGGAGCTCGTGGACGGAACGAGACGCCGTTATGCGGCAGATGGTTAATGCGCTTGCTCTCGGTGCCAGCCGGGGAGCCAGACGAAGAGAGGCTTTCGAACGATGGGATCGCACTGCATTCCGGTGATCATGTGTGGCGGGGCCGGAACCCGTGTCTGGCCCGAATCGCGCGAGACTTTGCCTAAGCAGTTCATCACGCTGGTGGGTGACCAATCCACCTTCCAGCGGATCATCTCGATGATCTCCGACCCGGCCGTGTTCGACCAGCCAGTTGTGATCACCAATCGCGACTACCGGTTCTTCGTTGCCGAGCAGCTGGCGGAGCTCGGTGTGGCGGCTACCATCGTGCTTGAACCGGAGCGGCGCGATTCCGGCCCTGCGGTCGCGGCTGCTGCGGAACTCGCCGCCAAGGCCGGCCCCGACACCGTCGTCGCCATGTTTGCGGCGGACCACATCTACGAGAAGCCCGCCGAGTTCATAGGCAATTGCAAGGCGGCCATTCAGACCGCCGTTAAGGGCAATATCGTTAGCTTCGGTATCAAGCCCACACATCCTGCCACCAATTTCGGATATATCCGGCCCGGCGCTCCCATCGAGGGGACCGCGGCGCGCAAGATCGAGGCTTTCGTCGAGAAGCCGGACGCCGAAACGGCCGAGCGCTATATCGCCGAAGGCTACCTGTGGAATTCCGGTAATTTTGTCTTTCCGGCTGAGATGATGCGTGCCGAGATTGAGCGCTTCGAACCGGAGATGGCCGTCGCGGTGGCCGAAGCCGTGGCAACAGCCGAGACGGATCTAGATTTCCTGGTGTTGGGCGAGAAAAGCTTCGGACGGGCCACTAAGAAATCCATCGACTACGCCGTGATGGAGCGGACAGACCGCTCCGCCGTCCTCGAGGCCGACATGGGTTGGAACGACCTTGGCACTTGGAGCTCTGCTTTGAGTTTTACTGAGGCCGATGCCGCCGGGAATTCCGTTCGCGGCGACGGCATCGTGCTCAATTGCACCAACGTGCATGTGCGCTCGCCGGAGATGTTGACCGCCGTTGTGGGGCTCGATGATGTCGTGGTCGTGACGACCGCTGATGCCGTCTTGGTACTCAATAGCAAGGAAGCCGACAAGGTGAAGTTGCTGGTCGATGATTTGCGAAAGCGGGGGCGCCGCGAGTTGGTCGAACACAAACGCGTCTATCGGCCTTGGGGCTACTACCAGGGCGTCGATCAGGGTGCGCGCCACCAGGTCAAGCGGATCCTAGTGAAGCCCGGCGCAAGCTTGTCGTTGCAGAAACATTTCCACCGCGCCGAACATTGGATAGTGGTCAAAGGCACCGCTGAAGTGACGCGGGACAACGAAGTTATCCTCGTGCACGAGAACGAGTCGATCTACCTGCCGATCGGCTGCACGCACCGGCTTGCCAACCCCGGCAAGATCGAGCTGGAACTCATCGAGGTCCAAACCGGGAGCTATCTCGGGGAGGACGACATCATCCGGTTCGAGGATATCTACAACCGGACCTAGGCGGGCGGGTGATCTAGTCCCTATCCCGATATTCCAGAGCGTAGTCCCAGCCGCGATAGCGGATGAGCCGATAACCTTCGTCATGGAGCTTCTCGAGCGTGGCCAGCGTTCCGGACTTTTCCCAGGCGCTCCGCGTTGCTGTCACCCGGGTGAAATTCGACGAGCAGGATCTTCGGGCGTAAGGCACTCTCCGCAAGACGGTCGAGCACGGCAAACTCGGCTCCCTCGATATCCATCTTCAGTACACTGATGGTATCGATGTCCTCGCGCCGCATGAGCTCGTCGAGAGTGACGCATTCCGCGTCGAATCCGCCCTCCGTATTCTGGATATTCACGGCCGAATGGGAGACGCTATCGGCATTCGCCGGCGCGTGGAAGGTCAGCGTTTCGGTCTCGTTCCATAGGCCCCAGGGCCGAAACGCGATGCGTTCGAGCGTTTCGCTGTCAGCCTCGTAGAAATCCGCCACTGCGTTGTTGATCGGTGCGGGTTCCCCGGCCGCGACGGCGTTCTTCGTCGCTTCGAAGTGGGCGACGGCCCGCGGCGTGGGATCCAGCACCAGGATTTTGCAGCCGAACCGCTTCGCTACTTCGACGTCGAATGAGATGTCTTCTCCGGCCCCGGCCGAGACGACCACATCGTCGGCGCCGAATCCCGCCTCGGGCAGCCACCAGCCGCCGTAATCCGTGCCCAGCCGGATGAGCGGTGCGCTCGGCGGTGCTCTGAGCGCCTTATGCCGCGCTTCCACCTGTGACAGGCTTGCGCTTCCGGCGAGGCCCGCCCGCTCCCGGACGCGGCGGATAAGCTGTCGTGGCCGGCGGGCCCAATAGGCCGCACGAGCCGCCACGCTCGGCCGTGGCGCGGGATCGAGCCCATGAGGGGCCGCCGGTCCGGATGGCCGGTCGCGCTTCCGTCTCGGATCCATGACGGCCATGAAGGCCTCGAACAGGCGCGGATCGACGAAGGCAAGTTCCGGCGTGCGCCAATCCTCGATCTTCAAGGTCTCCAGCGTGTGCTTGAATTCGGGCCGCACGCCGCAATTGCTGCCCGATCCGTCGAGGCCGATGTTGTCCACGAGGGACTGTGTCGGGCAAATGCAGACCGCGTGATGCTTGAAGTGGGTGTAGACCCAGCGGCAGGCCCAGACGTCCTTTTCGCCCCGCATGCAGGCCCGCAGCGTCGCGAGGCTGTCGGCACCGATCCAATGCGCATACGCCGCCGTCGCGCTAGGGGAGGCATTGAACGCGTCGAAGTTGGGAACGGAGAAATCGGCCTTGGACCAACGGTCGCGCCACGTGGCCCAGCCCCAGCACTGCATGCGCGGGATTGCGTAGACGTCGAAATCGTAGTCCGCCGGGACGGGCATGACCGAGGCGGGATGCGAGTAGGCGCTGATGGAGAAGACGCCCGCATGGTTCTCGAAGCGGTCGAGCATACGGTTGAAATAGGTTAGCGTGGCCCGATCGTCACGAGATCGTCCTCGATGACGATCACCCGGCCGTGGCGCTCGACGATCTCAGTGACGCCGCCAATGATGGATTGGGCCAGTCCGATATTCTCAGGCCGCGCCTTCACGGTGACCGAGCGGAAGCCTTCGATGCCGCCCAGCAGCGTGCGAACCGCGTCCACGCCGGCGCGATCCGCGTCCGTTTTCGGGCCGTCGCTGAACACGTAGAGATCGGTCTCGGACGCGAGGGCGTTGCCGCGCAACGCGTTGAGCGTCGCCTGCGCGTGGTCTGCCCGGTTGTAGACGAAGAGCGCGACGGGGGCCGTCTCGGACGTATGGGCCGTAGCCTGGTTCATCGACAGCTCTCTTTCGGTGGCAATGCCCCGTTTTTCGCAGGTCTCTTCGCGCTTCGCCAGGGTGGAATTGGCGGGTTTTGGCATCCCGCCTACGGCTTGGCGCTTTGCTCCCGCGCCGCCAAGATCTCACGGTAGAAGTCCACATAGTGCTGCACGGCCGTGGCCTGGGCGTGGCGGGTGACCGCGCGCTCCGATCTCGCGCTCATATCCGGCCCGGCCTGGTTCGCGGCCCAGGTGATCCCCTTGGCGAGATCCTCCACATCGAAGGGCTGGGCCAGGTAGCCGGTTTCCAGATGATCGATCATATCCGGCAGGCCGCCCACATCGAATCCGACGCAGGCGACCCCGCAGCAACACGCCTCCTTGATCGTGTTTGGCAGGTTGTCCGCCTCGGTCGGCAGCACGAACACGTCCGCGGCGCTATAGGCCGTCGCCAGCTTCTCCTCGTCCTTGACCGTGCCGAGATAGCGGCATTCGAACCCGGCGATGGTCTGGCCGGCGGGTCCCCTCGCCCCAAGGATTGCAAACACCGTGTTGGCCGGATCGAGATACTCGGAGAGATGACCGAGCGCGGCCTTGAGATGGTGAAAGCCTTTGCGGGGGTCTCTGGTCGAGCTCAAGGCCCCGAACATGATCACACATTTGTCTTGGGGAAGGCCGAAGGCGTCGCGCGAGGCCTTCTTGTCCTTCGGCGCGTAGAGTTCCGTATCGACCGGATTGAGAATATGGCGGACGCGATAGCGCCCGAAGAGCAGGCTCGCCTTGGCGCAATCGCTGATCCACTTGCTCGGCCCGACGATGTTGAGTTCGGTGTCGCGCCAGCACCGGCGCTTGTAGTTCCAGACAAGTCGATCAAAATCGAGCCCTGACTCATGTGCCGGGCGATTGTCCGCGCGGTAGCCTTCCCGGTAGCGCTCGGGATCGTCCGGGAGTAGATAGTGCTCTGTGCCAGCGAAGCCCCAGATGTCGGGTAGCTTCCACACCACAGGCTTGTTGAGCTTAGCCAGTTCGCCGATTGAGATCGTGTCCTCGCCGATCCAATGCATCTGGATGATATCGACATCCATCCTGTTCAGAAATTCGGCGGTACCCATGGGTACGACATTGAATGTCCGGATTATCGGGTTGTCGGAGCGGCGGAGCTTGTTGATCAGCCAGGCGCCGCGGCGGGCGAGCAGGCACCGAAGCTGCTTCCTTGGCAGCGCAATGACGAGCGGATCGTCGGTTTCCTTGTGCACGACCACGAGACGGGACTCGATCCCTTGCGAGAGCATGGCCTGATGAGAACGCCGCGCCCCGATGGCCGCGCCGCCCATGCTGTCGGAATAGCAGAGGTGGACGACCCGCAACGGTCTGTCTGTCTCGGCGTTCTCAGGCATGTCCCGATGTCTCAAACCAGTCCCAGGTGCGTCGGACGCCCTCATCGAGTTCTGTGATGGGATTATACCCGATGGCGCTGCGGGCTTTTGAGATATCGCAGTAGGTATGAAGGATCTCGCCCGCGCGCACCGGCTCGTACGTCACGCTGAAATCCATACCCGTTGTCTCGCGAATGATTTCGATCAGGGCGTCACCGATGTCGGCTTGCCGAAGCCGAGCTGATAGGTCCCGGCAGCGCTGGCCTCGATCGCGCGGACGATCCCGTCAGTGAGATCCTCGACGAAGAGATAGTCGCGGGTCTGCGTTCCGTCGCCATAGACAGTCACCGCGCCGGTCTCGCGGATATTTTTGATGAAGGCGGCGACGACTGAGCTCTTGCGGCGGGAGTTCGGCCCGTAAATGTTCGAGAAGCGCAAGCTCGCGGCCTTCAGCCCGTAGGACTGCGCGTAGGCCCAGCAATAGCCTTCGCCGGCGAGCTTCGAGGCGCCGTAAGGGGACGCAGGCTTGGCGGCGATGTCCTCGTTGATGGGTGGAGGGACCTCACCCAGAATCGCGCCGCCAGTGGATGCGTTCACCAGGGACGGCACGTCTTCCTGGCGCATCGCTTCCAATATGTTGAAAGTGCCGGTCGTATTGATGTTGAAGTTGATCTGCGGATCCTCGATGGAGTCGATCACGCGTGTATGCGCAGCGAGATGAACGACGGCGTCCATGCCCTTGATCGCCTTGCGCACCGCAGCGTCGTCTCGCACATCGCCTTCTACGACGTGGATGCCGTCCGTGATGGTGAGGTCGCCACTGGGGTTCGACATGTTGTCGAAGATGCGAATTTCGGCGCCGAACCGTTCTTGCAGCTTTGGCACCAGGCTCGTTCCTATAAAGCCAAGCCCGCCTGTGACTAGAACCCGTTTCATGCTGCGATCGACACCTGTCTACTGTGGTGGAATGACGTCATAGCCGCCGCACCCACCGTACGAGGCGGTAGGCGGCGCGGGCGATGTAATAGCAGAGGAAGAACACGACTTCGAACACTGGCGCCAAAAGTTTCCGTACGAGCCGGAGAATGCGTCTCAGCAGCGACGCGTCCCGCGCCGCTGCTGCGGTTCCGTTCTGGATCTGTGCCGGCGTGCCCCGTTGCGGCAGGGGTTTGAGGCCGAGGGCGTGTAGATGGGACGCCACTGGCGGAGGCTGCGCCAGGCGATGGACGCGGTGTTGGCCCGGCGCGGCCCGGAAAATGCCGCCGCATGTAGTGCCAGGTGAGGGGCACGTTCTCGATCGACCGGATCGAGGTCATGTTCTCGAGGACGGCCGGGAAGTCCTGCGGACCCTGGCGGAAGGTGAAATGGACGCCCGTTGCCGCTTGCAATTCTACCACTTCGATCGAGGTGGCATTGGTTGCGAAGAAGCGGAAACCTTCCTTGCCGGCACGCAAGCAGAAGTCTACGTCGCCGTAATAGTGCGGGAAGGCGGCCGCGTCGTAGTTCCGGACACTGTGGAGGATCTCGACAGGGAACAGTGAGCAGCGCCCGAAGAGTGCCTGCACCTGGTATAGGCCGTCGTGCTCCGCCATGGCGGCATCGAGCTTGTCAAGATCGTTCAAAATGGGACCCGACCCCGGCGCCCAGCCGGTGGAGATCGCCTGGCCGCTGGCGGCATCAAGGGCGATCGGGGCGACGCCTGCACGCTGGCACCGTTCGGAGGTCTCGACAAGCGCCTCGACGGTGTCTGGGTGTAGTAACGTGTCGTCATTAACGAGCAAAAAGAAGTCTCCCGGCGCGAATTCCGGCCATAGCGTGTCCAGGGCTTTGGCGACAGCGCCAGTCCACCACAGATTGCCGTCGCCTTCGATAACGCGGGCAGCCGAAAACTTTTCCGCCAGAATCAACGCGGTTCCGTCGGTGCTGCCATCATCCACGATGGTGATGGACATGGAGTCTATCGCCGTTTGCGCGAAGACGTGCTCCAGGCACATCTCCGCGAGCGCCTTTCGGTTATGGGTCGGAATGATGACGTGGACCTTCGGCACAGAGATCGGACACCCAGATGGTGGTTTGACGGCGAATTCGGCGCCTCGGCAAAGGTGCAGGCCCCAAGGGCCTTTCAACCGGTGCCGGTACGCCGCGCATTGTCTTCAGGCTGGCGCCAGGCGAGCTTGCGCTGCCTAGCAGAGCCGGGGGGTCCGTTCAATGGAGATGCCGCGCAAGGATCCAGCTCACTGGGCGGACGTGGCTACCCCAAGCCATTGGGCAGTCTCGAGTTTCTGTTCGATGGCATGCACGATTCTGTAGGCTGCCGCGCGCGAATAGTGCGACTGATCCGTGATGAAGAAGGACGTGCCTTCGTTCACCGCGCAGCTGTCACGGGACGGCCGGCAAAAGAGACGCAATGGATCAACCGCCTCGATCCCCTCCCTCTTGGCCAGCGTTTCGATCATATCCCGCTCCCAATCGGCGCGACCGAGTTGCTCGCCATAATTCACCTCGAGCTTCAGGCCCGCTAGGAACGTATCCCGCTCCGCCTGCGGGATCGGATCGATTACCTCCTTAAGCTGCTCCTTAATGTTTCGGTCGGTCTCCATGCCCGGTAAGACAAGGACCATGCGATGGCCCGCATCGACCCAGCGCTGGAACGTCCGTTCATAGGCTTCACGCAGCGTGTCGCTTGGTGCGGGGTGACGGTCCCGCGATACTTCTTTCGCCCCGATCCATCCTGATATTTCCGCCAGTGGACTGCATAGATGATGATCGCAGGTGGCGCGTCATCGATGATGCGGAGGGTCCTCTTGCGGTAAGGGTCGCACTTCTCGAACTTCAGCGCCTTCACATCGACCGGTGGACAGCTACCTGCCACGCGCCGTGCGATAGCATAGCCGTTCTTTTCCGCAAGGTCCAAGACGGCCTTGGTCAGAACGGCGGCATGGCTATCGCCGGCAAGAAAGATCGTTCCCCGTGCGTTCGGCGGCGTGCTTTGGATGAACCCAATCGCGTCCGCACCCGTCTCGTTGAAGACGGCTGCGAGGCTTCCATATCGGTCCGCGAAGCCATTCGACGCGTAGGACATGGTCCCAAGGCCGCCCAGCAGTAGGAATGAAACCAGAATGGCGGGGACAAAGGCTGGCGTCGGTACCGACCCCATGTTCCGCGCCGGCCGCTCCACCAGGAAATACGACACGACAGATAGAACGACCGAGACCGCGATCAAACCGAGTGCGCCGAGATTCGAGGTATCGGGATGCGAGAGGTTCCAAAACGCGAACACAGGGTAGTGCCAGAGATAAAGGGAATAGGAAGTCAACCCGACCGCCACGAATAGCCGGATGCTGAGAAAGGAGGTGACCGCGTCCCCTTCCCGCGCGAACCAGATTATAAGACACACGCCGATCACCGGAATGAGCGTCAAGAGCGAGGGATGAGGCGTGCTGCTGTCGAACGCAAAAAGCGGCCCGACGATCATCACGACGCTAGAATCGGCAAAATTTCCGCCCACGTGCCGCTTGCATTTCTCCCGTAAGAGAGTTCGATCCGCGCCAGGATGGCCCCGGCCAAGAGCTCCCATGCCCGCGTCGGCAGCAGGAAAAAGTTCGCATCGGAAAAGGCGGTCGATCCGTATTGCGACAGCGCTAACGAAGCCACGAACAAGACGATCAGGATCGGCAAAATCCGATCGCGTGCGCCCCGCCACAAGGCCATGAGCAGCAGCGGACACAGAATGTAGAACTGCTCCTCCAGCGCCAGCGTCCAAGTGTGTAGTAGAGGCTTCAGTTCGCTTGGTCCGGCCCAGTAGCTGTCCTCCGACCAGAACCAGAAATTGGAGGCGAAAAGAAGCGTGGAGATCGCCGAGCCGGAGAACTCCTTCAGTTGATCGGGCGCATCAGGCGCCAGGCGAAGGGGATGCATACGGCGAGGACGAGAAAAAGTGCGGGCAGAATGCGACGCGCACGTCGGTGATAGAACCTCAGGATCGAGAAGTCCTTCGCCGAGAGCTGGCGAAGGATGATCGAGGTTATCAGGTAACCGGAGATCACGAAAAAGATGTCGACCCCGAGAAATCCACCCGTGAGCATCGGCTGGCCGCGAAATGAGAAGTTCGCGTGGAAGATGACGACCGCGGCGACCGCAAGCGCGCGCAAGCCGTCGATCTCAGGCCGATACGGCAGTATTGGTTTGCTCCGCAATTGGCCTATCCCGCATGTCGTCGGGCCAGGGGTTCCGTTCAAGCAGTCAGTTCCAAGACGGATTGCAGCGTCCTCGGATGAGGCGTTGAAAGGACGGTTGGTTGAATCTTCTTTCCGTCCGCCCGAGCCTTGGGCTGGGCTCACCTATCTAGGGAAAGCGCGGCGCTGGAGCCTCAGTGAGGCATTGTAAAATCGAACAACGCATACGTTCAACGTCCGAGTCAAAAACCCCAGCGCCTTGCCGACTAAGGATGCACCTTGTGACGCTGGAGCTGCGCGCGTGGCGGCCTTTTGCGGTGTGTGTGGGCCAACGACGGCATAGATCGGTCGCCAATAACGAAGACTGCGCCATGCTGTTTTCAGCGTGGCTGTCACAGCTCGATGCGGGTGGTGTCGGGATGTATAACGCCAAGTAATTACCACGTTATCGAGCGATCGTATTGAAAACAAGTTTGCTTTGACCTCTGCCAGTGTCTGAGCGCCTTGGCGAAACGCAAAATGCGAACCGGTGTTGTCGGCTCCGTGCTGGACCCGGATGCAGGTGGCGCCGGTTACAAAGAAGCGGAACTCTTGCTCCCGGGCGCGAAGGCAGAAATCGACGTCGCCGTAATATTGCGGGAACGTCTCGGCGTCATAGTTGTCGACGAAATCAAGAACCTCTGCCGGAAAGAGCGAGCATCGACCATATAGGGACTCGGCCTCAAACAGCATGCTCGGCTCGATGATTGCAGCGTATTGATGTTCGAAGTCGAGTAAGACGTGGTGTTGCCTGAGTGCAAAGCCGGTGGTCAGCGGATCGCCACTTTCATAGTCCAGCGCAAGCGGCGCCACGCCACAGCGGCCATTGTGGACCGACTCGCGAACAAGAATGGCAACGGTCTCCGGTTGCAAGATCGAGTCATTGTTGACTAACAGAAAAAAGTCGCCTGGCTTGAAACTCGATCGCAATGTGTCCAACGCCTTTGCAACCGCACCGGTCCACCAGAGATTGCCGTCACCCTTGATGATGTTGACCGAGGGAAACTCCGTCTCAAGCATCTGTTCAGTGCCGTCGGTGCTACCGTCTCGACGACCGTAATGGTCATCCGGTCGGCGACCGATTGATCCAAGACCGACAGAAGGCAGGTTCGCGTTTCCTCTTTCCGATTGAATACCGGAATGATGACGTGGACTTTTGACCTTCCACCTGAGAACTGGTGAGGTTGACGCCCGTATGCGATGGAAAAAAAGTGAGAGGGTCGATCGAGAGCTTTGCTCAGTTGTCGGCTCCATGCCCGAAGCCTCTCTGGCTGACGTGCTTCCACGCCCAGGACGGCAACGAGACCCCATCCCCAGATCAGATCGGCCAAATCCTCGTAAATCTCGAAGTTGCCATCGCCCCGAGGGGCCTGATCGATCAGCAAAAAGTCGATCTGCTTTGACCAGGAACGCTCGTTGCCGCGATAGATAGGTACGCCAGCAACAACATAGCCCTGAAGTTCGTTTGCCTCGAGGGCCTCTCGAAGTTCTTCAGCATATGGACTAGTCGCTTGATCCGATGCATCCGACGCGCAGTCGACTAGATGGATGCGGCGAGCTGTTCCTCGGCAGGCGAGGGCCGCCGTTACAGTTATCTGCGGTTGCGGACGCCCCGCGACAACGATGGTCGCATCCTCAGGCAGCTGAGCGACTGCATTGTAAAGCCACCGGTCCTCTACGAGCGTCGAGGTGCCCGAAACTCGGCTCAGCGTTGGACGAATGGAATCGAAGTCTGGCAGGACCGAAGCCATCGTCGTTTCGCCAAAGTTGGTTACAGGGACCAAAAGCGCGTTCTAATGCGTCAGCTGCGCTCTAGGTGGTGCATCTCGCTAAGCTAGGCTGACTAGCAGAGCGTTAACGTGCTTTCAATGCCGCTCAGTGTCAATTGAATGGACCTTTGGATGGGTCCTGCCGGGCGCATTCTGTCAGCTTGACCTGGTGGCCTAAGCCCCGTATTCGCTTGACCGGCAGGCGCATCGCTTCGAACGGCCCGCGAATTTTGGGACTAGAGGCCTTTCCGTGAGTTTCAGTTCGGCTTTGGATTTGAACCGCTGGCACCGGTGGCTATATGTCGCCTGGTTCAACTTCGTCGTTACCTACCGGAATACGACGCTGGGCCCGTTCTGGCTTCTTGCCGGGCCAGCGTTGTTTGTTGTTGTCCTCGGCGGCCTTTATTCGCATGTAAATACCGTCGACCCGAATGTCTTCATCCCGTACTTGGCAGTTGGTGTCATCCTATGGACGCTTATCGGTGGCTTCGTAACGAAAAGCACAACAGTATATCAGCGTAATCGCGCACAGATCCTTCAAGGCTCTATGACTCTGATAGAGATTACAGTAGTAGATGTGATCTCAATATTATTGCAGTTCCTTCACCAGCTTCTTATAGTTGTTGTTGTTTTCCTTGTTTACAGTCACCAGCTATCTATATATGCATTCGTTAGCTTGATAGGAATTGGGATTCTCGTGGCCAATGGCATTTGGTTGTCGATAGTCTTCGGCATCATTGGCGCCCGCTATCGCGATCTTCATCAGGTCATATCCGCGATTATGCGCGTCGCCTTCCTGGCTACGCCGATTATTTGGATGGCGACATCAGGTCGCGGACAAGCGCTTGGAATTTACCTGCTATTCAACCCATTTTATCACTTCCTGGAGATCGTTCGCGCGCCACTCCTCGGGATGCCGATCTCGATAACGACTTGGATCTTTGTCCTCTCCGTGACGATTGGCGGGTTTGTCCTGGCGAACCAGATGCACAGACGCTATGCGCGGCTCGTGCCGTTGTGGGTGTGAGAGTGGAGATACGGCCGTGACCGAACTCGCACGCAAACCTGTCTCCGAAAGTGCGCCCGAGACCCATGAAGCACAGCCGCTGGTGGAAGCTAAGAACCTGGCTTTGAGGATTCCCGTCTTCAAAGCCGGCGACCGATCCGTCAGGATCAGTCCATCGCGGCTCCTTACGGATCTCTATTTTCGGCGCACTAAGCGAGCTGTCACGACACTTCTTGATGATGTCTCCTTCAGGGTGCGTCACGGAGAGCGGCTTGGAATCATCGGAGCGAATGGCGCCGGCAAAAGTACTTTGCTTCGGGTTCTGGCGGGAATCTACACGCCAAGCAGTGGCGAATTGATTGTTCGCGGCACGGCCAAAGGCCTGTTTGATGTCTCGCTCGGTATGCTGCAGGACGCGACGGGGCTTGAGAACATCTATATGCGGGGGCTTCAGATGGGGCTCAGCTTTCGCGAAATCAGAGACCTAGTTCCTGGCATCGTCGAGTTCACAGAGCTTGGAGACGCGATCGAGAAGCCCTTCAACACATACTCGAGCGGCATGCGGCTAAGGCTCGCGGTTAGCATCTCGACTATGGTCGAACCCGACATTCTCCTTTTGGATGAATGGCTGGGGGCAGGCGACGCGCGGTTCGGAGGAAAGGTCAAGGACCGCATGAACGCTTTGGTGGAAAAAAGCCGTGGCCTAATAATGCTACGCACAACGAAGAGTTAATGAAAAGTCTCTGCACCCATGGGTTGGTGCTTAGGAAGGGCATATGCCTATTTCATGGCCCGCTCGACGACGCTCTGGCCTGCTACAGTGAGGCTTGCGCAGGCACATGATCATGTGCCCCGTGCCACCACGTCAGGCGTAGATTTCACCCTACACTCGGGGCCAAAGTGCTCGCTGTGGCCAACTCTCACCAGCACACAGCAATTCGACATCACGTACAAACGAATCCGGCCCATAAGTCGACCAAAGCTGCTTTAGAGCCTGCCGCTTAAGGGCCATTAAGGAGCTATCCTGCGCCATCGCCTCAAGGCGATCTGGCAGGCCCTTTACCGCATCGACGGTCTCCGGACAGAATATGGCAGCTGCCTCCCATAGGGCCCCAACTCCTGGCGGATCGTAAGTCTCGGACATGATAACGGGAATACAGCCGGACCCAATCGCCTCCCAAAGGCGGATTGTATTTGGGCCTGTTCCTGAGGGGCATAAGCAAAAGACGCTGTCGCGGAGCGCAGAAATATGCTGTTCGCTTGCCGCATCATCAATCAACCCGTCCGGGTTCTTGGCTCTCATGCCGACTTGATACTCATAAACAACTTTTTGATAGTGCCAGCTGTCACGTCCAACGACCAAGCCTCGACTGTCTTCAGACAATATTCGGAGGATTATTGCCCGAACGTCGGTTAGATACTTCGGGTGCTCTCCAAGTCCGACAAAAGAAAAAAGAAGCGGCCTTTGACCCTGCTGATCGAGTCCGCCCCGAGCGTATTGCACAGGGAAAAGGGGGAAGGGGTGTAGTCGTATCGTGTGGTCGCCACATACCAAAGAGTCCACGCCTTTCACTTTGTGCGACCAGAATATGTCAGTAATTCCTAAATACCCGAAAGTTTTTAGCCAGTGCATCATGTTTATATGCTGACACACGGTTGCGCGCTGTATCCAGCGCTTGACCTCTCGTCTTATGTTGAAGAGATCCGCAATCATGGGCTTGAGGCGCGGGTCGCCCTGCTTTTTACCGAGAAGGTCTATGAGCGTGGCCCAAGGAAATCCGATATAGACAAAATCGCTATTGCTTACGGCGGAATGACGAATTTGGTCCGTCGCATAGCGCTCCGTGATCGCCGGCCACTGCCAGTCATAAGCCTCACTCGGGGGTGCCGTGATTATGTCCATGCCTTCAGTCCGATTTCGCTCGAAGTCCGCAATATCAAATGGTGTTCAGCGGCATCAAATGGTTTTCAGCGGCGCGTCCATAAGTCTGGGGCGGGATCGGTTTCAACTGCGGCCAATTTGATGCCCCCAGCCTGCGCGTTGCTGGTTGCCCAGGGCCGCCCGCATGAGAGCCAACATGCGCAACCAGCGCGCAATTCTCCCATCCGAAGGATCCAGGTTGCGCGCCTGCGGCAGTAGGAACTGCGATCCTGTGCAAATAGTGGTCATTTTTCGGGGTCCGCCTGGCCGCATTTGCTTGGCTGGAACCGAAAGATGAGACGCTCACTCCCTCCTAATCGAATGCGCGTTGTGGTTCCTACGAAGTTATATTTGTGCTGGCCAGCGCTAACAGCCTCTGCCGTGCCAAAGAATTGAAAAATTGGGTGCTCGTGCCGCATGCGCCTCTCCACGAGCGTTTGTCGGCTGGGCTGCAGAGCGGACACCGGCCTGGACCAGGATTTATCCGCCATCGCAAACAGCCTCCCAGAAGGTTACAAACGCGCGCCGAATGCACGCTAGAGGCGAGTCCTCGTACTCCCGACGACAGAAATTTTGGCTTGAGTGGAACTGCAGCCGACCAGGTGGGCTTGCGGACAAGTCCTGTGCCCGCCGCGAATAACGCAATCTGTTTTCCACGAGATGCGAGAATTCTTGGGACCGCGTCGATAGACCAAGTCGCGACAACATGGGTAGCGCCCGCTTCTTTGCCCGCCGGGGTCTATCCAGTGGGTTCTTTATCGACGGACTTGCAGGAACCCATAGCGAAGCATTAGGGGCCACGTTAACGCAGTCACAAGAATGCGAACGCTTTTGGGAATCTGGGCTTTCCATGTCGTGTCTTGTTCCACGATGACTCGCGCCCGGTTGCGTATCTCGTTGCCGCCCATGGAATGGCAATTCTCATTGCGTTCGATGACGACGTCCTCGAGCCGGCCGACGGGGCCCAATGACTTCAGAGAGTCCGGAAAGCCCCGCTGGAGTAGCTCATCGTAGTTCACCCGGACCGAGGCTTCGTGATGGCAGAAACGATAGAGCTCTGCCGCGAGGTTCGCGCCAATCCAACTGAAGGCTGTCAACGCGGCAACTCCAAGCTGATAGGCGTGGCGATGAACGTGATCGCCCCGTAGGCGCCAGCGTATAACGGACCAGACGCAAGCGCGGGGATCGCGCACTAGGTGAACAAGCTGGAGCGGATACGACAGATGGCGCCTCAGATAGAACGGCCGGAAGGCGTTGTGGCGGGCCGTCTTGGACGAATCGATGATGAATTCATGATCAGTCAGCGTCGCAATCGACTCCAGCATCGCTAGATGGCTCTTGAGGCTGGCGTCGGTGTGGGGCAGGTGCTTCAGCGGCTCGGGCAAGGTGCTCCAGATTCGACAGGCCATGAGCTGTTCACCGCATGCGCAGTAGTGCTTAGGCCGGTCGAGGAAGCGGGGTGCCATGACGACCTCACCGAGATCAAGCACGCCCTTTTGCAATGACATAATGCGTCCGAGCACTGTCGAGCCGCTTCGTCCGTATCCGGCGAGGTAGACGAGCTTCTTTCCAGCTTGCGCGTTGTCTCTTGCCATCGTCCTTATTGTGCCCAGAGTCGCCAGCGCGAACGCTGCGGCTTTCTAGCTCTTTCTTTCTGAACGGCGTAGCAGAGCATGACTGCGGCCTCCCGAAGAAGTCCTTTCTCAATTCCATCGAGATAGAGTGAGCGACGCCCTCGAGCCGCTAACTAAGGCGGCGCAGCGAAAGTGTGCCGTGAGGTCTCAGGCGGGACCTCCGAGCCGGTCCTGCGCGTCCGCGTTCCAGGCAGAAACACAAGGGATTTTCGCCAGATCGCATCGGTGAGCATATCTCTGTGCAATGTTGTGCACCTCTTCCATGAGGCCTGCCGCCAACGTGATGGGCTGCAACCCCATGGCAAGAAAACGAGCGTTGGCTACAAACAAATCGTTCTCGTCCGCCTCGTTGCGCGGATTGGGAACGAACTCGATCTGCGCCCCGGAGAGATCGCCAACCATCTTGGCGAGATCCCGCACGCGGTGAGTTTCGGTCATCTGATTGAGGATGTTGACTCGCTCTCCCGTCTGAGGCGGGTTCTCGATGGCGAGTTGGATGCAGCGGACGGTGTCCTGGATGTGAATGAAGGCTCGTGTTTGTCCGCCTGTGCCGTGCACCGTCAAAGGGTGCTTTACCGCCGCCTGCGCTAGGAAGCGGTTGAGAACGGTTCCATAGTCTCCGTCATAGTCGAAGCGATTGATGAGGCGTTCATCCAGCTTCGTCTCGGCCGTTTGCGTACCCCATACAATGCCCTGGTGGAGGTCGGTGATCTTCAGCTTGTCGTTCTTGTTGTAGAAGTGGAAGAACAGCTGATCCTGCGTCTTTGTCATGTGATAGATCGAGCCGGGATTCGCTGGATACAGGATCTCCTGATCAATTAATTCACCCTCCGGCGTCTCCATGCGGATGGATAAATAGCCTTCTGGGATTTGCATTCCGGCCGTGCCGTATCCGTACACGCCCATAGTGCCAAGATGCACGAGGTGAACGTCGAGGCCCGACTCCACGATGGCGGCGCAGACATCGTTGGTGGCGTTGAGGTTATTGTTCACAGTGTAGCGCTTATGCGCCGACGACTTCATAGAGTAAGGCGCCGCGCGCTGTTCGGCGAAGTGCACAATGCTGTCGGGCTTCTGCTCCTCGATCAACGAAAGCAGGCGATGATAGTGCTTGCCAACTGTGAATGTGTGGAGGCCGATATTGCGGCCGGAGACTTCCTTCCAAGCCCGGATGCGCTCGTTGATCGGCCGGACAGGCGTCAGCGATTCCGCCTCGAGTTCGATATCGATGTGCCGGCGGGACAGGTTATCAACGATGATGACGTCATGTCCCAAATTCGACAAGTGCAGCGCCGTGGGCCAGCCGCAAAAGCCATCGCCGCCAAGTACCAGAATTTTCATGTTTAGCTCTTCAAGAAGACGGTGTTGCGCCTGATTTTGCGAGGCATTTCGTGGTTTAGCCGATCCGAGCTGGCATTGACAACCTGAATGACCTCGCTGCCGAATGAGATGTCCGGCGCCAGTGACCGACCCTTGATCGGCCCTCGACCGGGTCGTCAGCTATGCCATCCCTAAAGCCAATCAGGTCGCATTCACAACATTCGCTAATTCGCGCTATCAGTCTGCGAAGCGTTGGATACGATCGGCGTGCTGGGCGAGGTCCGCCACATCCGTATAAGTCTCCTGGTTGCATCGGGCGCGAGGATCAAGCGCTTCCTGGATTATCACGCAATACTAGTGGTTTATGATGATTTCTAGTACTAGTCCAAAGCGTTTGTCTCCGAGGCTAGGCACCCACTTCGCCTATGAGTGTAACGTCGTGCGACCTCACGTTCCGGTATTGTTTTTATCCATCCGTAATTCTAGTAACAAGCATCGCTTGGATGAGGGAGTTGCTTGAGTGAAAATTTGCATGATTGGGGCTGGCTACGTGGGGCTGGTGTCGGCTGCGTGTTTCTCCGACTTTGGCTGGAACGTCACCTGCATTGACAAGGACGAGGGCCGTCTTGCGCTGCTCAATCGCGGTGAGATCCCGATTTACGAACCGGGGCTCGACGATCTCGTGGCTCGAAATGTCGCGGCAGGCCGGATCCAGTTTTCGGGGTCTCTGCCTGAAGCGGTCCGGGATGCGGACGTAGTGTTTCTGGCCGTCGGTACTCCCGTGCGCCGCGGCGATGGCTATGCTGATCTTACCTACGTCTTCGAGGCTGTCGAGGAGTTGGCTCCGCATATCCGGGATGGGATCGTGATTACCACGAAGTCGACTGTGCCAGTCGGTACTGGCCGTGAGATCGAGCGCCGCTTAAAGGCGCTCCGGCCGGACGCGGAGTTTGCTGTTTGTTCAAACCCCGAGTTTTTGCGGGAAGGGTCGGCCATCCGCGACTTCACGCACCCCGATCGCGTGCTTGTTGGATGCGACGAGGGCCGCGGGCGCGATATCATGGCGCGGATTTACGAACCGCTATCGCTGCGCAGCGCGCCAGTGATGTTTGTCAGCCGCGAGTCCGCCGAACTTGCTAAATATGCGGCGAACTCGTTCCTCGCGATGAAGATCACCTTCATCAATGAGATCGCGGATCTATGCGAAGAGGTCGGAGCAGATGTGAGCGAGGTGGCGACGGCGATCGGTGCGGATGGCCGGATTGGACCGAAATTCCTCAATCCGGGGCCAGGCTATGGCGGGTCTTGCTTCCCGAAGGATGTGAGTGCGCTGGCGCGTACGGCTCGTGAGGCCAGGGCACCTGTCACGCTTGTAGAGCAAGTCGAGAAGGTGAACATGGAGCGGAAAATCGCTATGGGCGCGCGCGTGGAACGCGCGTCGGGCGGTTCGGTCCATGGTAAAACCATTGCTGTCCTGGGCGTTACGTTCAAACCCAATACCGACGACATGCGCGACGCGCCAAGCCTTGTGATCCTCCCGATGTTGCAGTCTCGTGGGGCGACAGTCCGTGCGTGCGATCCACAAGGGCGTCCACAAGCGGAGCAGCTATTGCCTGACGTGGAGTGGTTCGTGGACCCGATCGAGGCCGCGCAAGGCGCGGATGTGCTGCTGGTTCTGACCGAATGGAACGAGTTCCGCGCTCTTGATCTCAAGCAATTGCGCTCGGCGATGTCCGGTGACGTTCTGGTCGATATGCGAAACGTCTATTCACCCCGACATGCACAGGACGCCGGTTTCTCCTACTCCGGAATCGGCCGTGGCACAGAGCGTGATAGCAGCGCCCAGTAGGGGGCCGACATCGTTTGCTAGCAACGGTCGTGCAGCGAACTTGGCTTGCCCAGCCGCTCGGGCGGACGCCATTTTGTTGAGATCGGGGGACCGCAATGAAGGCAATAACCCACATCGGAACCGGCAAAGCGGGCTCGACGACAATTCAGAAAAGCACCTTCGCCAATCGAGCGGCACTCCTAGAACATGGAATACTTATTCCACAGCTGCGGGGCTCCATTCTCCCTCACAGGGATTTGGCAGATGCCATAACAGGACAAGCAAGCCAGATGGTAACGAATCAGATTCGTTCGACCATCGAGAATGATATCGCGTTACACAAGCCTCAAGCCCTTTTTCTGTCGAGCGAATACCTTTGCTATGGGGGCAACAACCCAGCCAACGCCACCGCGCTGCGTGATTTCTTGACCCCATGGACGAACGAGTTGGAAGCGGTGCTCTATTTAAGGGAGCCAGTAGGATTCTACGTTTCTTCCTGCCAGCAGGCGCTTAAAGCGACTGACAAAATTGTCGATCCGGCCGTTTGGAGATTTGGGTACCGTCAGTTGGTAGAGGACTGGCGAGAGCAGTATGGGGATCGCCTCACAATTATTCCTTTTCAGGGGTCAGCTTTCCCAGAAGGGCTTGTGACAAATCTCTTCCGCCGACTGCTTCCCGATTTCGCGAATTCTGGGCTCGAGTTGGACAACCAGAGCTCCAATCGCTCCGATCCCGTCGAGGTCTCTTGTCTGATGCAGGCGTATTTCCGTCTATGCTACCCAGGGGAACCGCGTGAATTTCGCGATGAGGCTACTAAGCTCAATCGGTTGCTGAATCGTATTGCGATAGAAGCCGGGATTATTGGCAAGCCCCAAGTCAAGCCCCGAGTTGCCGCGACGATCCTATCAAGTCACTTGGAAGATTTGACCTGGCTCGAAGCTGAAGAGGGGATCCGGTTTGATGGCTTAGATTACTCTGCGCATGCAGGAGAAAAGCTGCTTGAGCCCCACAATGGTCAAGTGCAGATGTCAGACATCGTCGAAGTTAAGCCTGACGAACTGCAAGCTTTAACAGCACTTGCTGCCAAGCGTGCGATGACGAAAATCGCCAAACTAGAAGAAAAACAACAACGCTTGATGTCAGCCGAGATGGAACATGGACGCCTATCAATTTGGGCCAAACGACGCTTCAATGATCTATTTTCGCGCCGGAGAGCAACGTGACATAAAGACAGGACCGTCTTTTGATCGAATCCATCTCATAAAGCGCTTATCGGGTGTATAGGCTCCGCGAAGGCTTGGCCACGTTAACGCTTGGATTTGCCCCAAACGAAGTCTGGAGCCGCACCAGCGCATCAGAACGACGAGAGTTGAGAACGGGCGGAAAGCGCGCACCGTCAAGCACTCGGCAGAGTGGCTTTTGGCTGCAGGGGTGCTGTCCGGAGTGCCGGGGGAATTCAATCTAGGCTCGCCGCCATCGCCCGCAACTGCTCCCAGACGGGAGCTTTTCGAATGGCAGAAGCCACGCGTGCGATCGTACGTCAGAGTAGGCTCATCGGCCTGGCACAGTTCCCCAACGAGAGCCCGGCTCATCGACGAGCATGTTATCGCGAGTTGCATGATCCGGAATGAGCTGTCATGGCGTTGCTTACGGCGATCCGGAGACCAAACCTCTTGTGCTTTCATGCCATCAATGATGTGAGCAAGCAGCGAAGTTTCAGCTTGATATCATCCGATCCCTCTGCAACTTACCGCTCTGAGTTGGGCGCCCAGGAGCGTGCGCGAACAGTCGGTCGTATGGGGGGGGCGTTGCCTGTGACGTTGCCTGTGATCAACCTACGGGCGTGGCGGATCACAAGCCATACTATCGGCGTTCTCGCGCTCATTGCGCTGACACAACTCATGACGGTGACAGATGCCCGCCTGCATGCGTCTTTCGACCAGAAGCACTATGTGGCGCTTGGTTACAACCTCGCGCGATTTGATACGTTCTCAATGGTGCGCGATTTGGCGATCCGTCCGAGGCCTGCCATCCCCACTGTCACCAATCAACCGCCACCCTTATACGGGGCTCGTGAGCCGCTCTATCCGTTCCTGCTCTCGCTCGTGTTCAAGGCCTCTGTTTTTGATTTGGACAAGATCAACGTGCGGGATCTCGTCTGGAAGGGAGAGAGAGTCTACCCCGACGTCATCGCAAAGCTGAAACTCATTCAATCCATTCTATTCGCCTTAACGGCTGTTGCCACGCTCATAGCAATCCGCTGCATCAGTGGCAGTTGGATCCTGGCCTACCTGCTAGCCTTTTTGTTTGCCGGCTGCGACACGCTCTGGGTTCGGTTCCTGCGAGTCGAGACGCTTGCCGCGTTCCTCTCGATCGTGCTTGCCCTTGCGTTGTGGGCCGGCATGGTTGCCCGGACGCATACACGTCGCTTGTTGTTCTGGATCGGCGCCGGCGTAGCGCTCGGCCTCCTGGCGCTGACCAAGGGCCTTTATGAGTATCTTCCCCTGCTTTTCGTTGTGGGTTGCTTGGCTCTGCTGGCCTGGACGCTCCTCTGGAGGCGCCGGTTGGAGGTGAAGTATCTCGATGCGCTCGTGATCGCCCTCGTGGCCTATGCGTTCATTCTTCCGTGGGCTGCGCGGAACCACGTCGAGTTCGGCAAATTCACGATCTCAACAAGGGGCGGGTCGATCCTCGAACACCGAGCTACTTACTCAACCATCACTTTTCCTGAATATCTGGCCTCAATCGAATTTTATTCGCGTTTTTCGGGCATCGGTGCCACGCCGGTGGATCATCCATTCGCAAAGCGGGACGACATGCGCCGGTTGATCAACAAATATTCTGACGGAAGAAAGGTCGAATATCCAACTTTCCGGAATCTAGGGACCATCGAGGCCGAGATGGACGTGCTTCGACAGGCGGGTTATTCGCGCACTACTGCCGCCGCCATAATCTACCTGAAAAGCCTGCCGGTGCAGGTCGCCATGGTGCTGCCTCTATCGATCAGGGCGAGCAATATCGCTGTCCGCGAATGGAAATCCCGAAACGCGTTGTTGGAATTCTGGGCACGGTTCTCCAGGGACATCTTCCACATCTTGCGGTGGGCCTTCGTTCCAGTCTTTTTGGCAGGGGCTGCTTTGGCGGCATGGAGGTGCGACTGGCCAGTCTTCGTCGCCTTCCTGCCGTCCCTCTATCATTACGGCATGTATGTTGCGTTTACCCATTACATCCCGCGCTACAACGCGATGTTGGTGCCGATCTTTCTGGTTGCTCTCAGCTACGTGGTGGTCATCTTGTGGCGCTGGGCCTGTGGCTACCGAGCAAAGGCGGAGGCACCATTAGGACCGTCGTTGACCCGTAGCGCGGCGGCTAGGCGCCACACAAACGGGGTCTCACCGACGCCGCAGGACGAGGCTGACAGAGGCCAGGATGATGTCACCGCCAAAGGTAGCGATGCGGTAGCCTAGTGCGGCAGCGAGAGCCGACGTACCGTATCCGGCCATGTCTAGGCCGCTTGTGAGGATCACTTCGCGTATACCGAGTCCCGCTGGTGCCCCAGGCACGACAAATCCACCAATCCAGGCGGCGGCCGCGACCCCTAAAACGGAGAATGGATCGTGCCGTGCCCCGCTATCGACGGCAGC
This sequence comes from Methyloceanibacter stevinii, assembly GCF_001723355.1. Taxonomy (NCBI): domain Bacteria; kingdom Pseudomonadati; phylum Pseudomonadota; class Alphaproteobacteria; order Hyphomicrobiales; family Hyphomicrobiaceae; genus Methyloceanibacter; species Methyloceanibacter stevinii. The sequence goes on from NZ_LPWE01000010.1 coordinate 535,540, forward strand.
CAGCAGCAACCACAGCAGAAGGCCATTCACCACAAAAAAGCAAAGATAGAGACAATAGGCGGCAAAGGTCATCGCACCGAGACGATGCGTCAGCATGCCTTCTCGCCGCAGCCACCACAGCGAACCAAGCAGCAGGACGCCCAGTGCGACAAGGATCGCAATTGGCCCATAGGACGTTCCGAAGGCACCGACGACGTAGCTGAGAAAAAGTGGCAAAGCGAAAACGACAGCCACCGTCGATGCAGCCATGATCAATATAGCTGCCTCAGCGCCGGTCGAGAAAATGAGGGACGCATGGGAAGCGCCAGCTGCCCGCGCCATGGTATAGCGCCCGGCGAGGTGAAGGACATTCGATGGCAGGTACTTCAGGATTTGCGATCGGCCGAAGATGATGAGACCGTCGCGCAAACCGAGCGTGTGTCCGGCACCTGAAACCAGCACAACCCAAGCTGTGCCAATGAGCCCTGCTAGTGCCGCGTACACGCACATACCTATGGCGATCGTGCCGAGGAAGCGTGAGTTGCCAAAATCGGATGCGAGCAGGCTATAGGAATCACGAATTTTGAGACCCACAAACACGACCGCGGTTGCCATAAGTAGAATGCCAATGGCGCGCATGAATCTGCCAATGCTTTTATGCGCCACCGAAGTCACGGGCTCGCCCCACTCTGCGCCCCGCACAACCGCTTGAACGGGAGAAATCGATCAGACTTTAGGTCACTCGTGGACGGCACAAGGCCATCGTCCATGGGAGTGGTTTCCGCACGTCCACAATCTCAAAGCGACGACTAATATCGGCTAGAAATCCGAGGGGAGACCAGTGATTGAGGTGTCCCGGTGTGTTACCAAGAGCGGACAAATATTTGCCGCGAGCCATATTGAGTATGCGCCATAGGGGCTCACGCGGGACGCTGACCAAGAGATGCGAGCGCGTTATCGTAGCGAGCTGGTCGATAGCGTCACTCGGCTGCGGGATATGCTCAAGAACTTCGCAGCACACAATGAGATCCGCATCCACTTCCGACCTATCGAGTTCGTAGAGATTACGAACGGCAAATAGCGCGCCAGAGTTCAATGCTTCAGCGCGCTTGTTTGCCTCGTCCACGATTGACGGCTCTAAGTCAGAGCCCCCAACCTCCAAACCGCGAGCGCGCAGGCGCATTGATAGGTTGCCTTCACCGCATCCCACTTCATAAGCTGTCTTTGCGCCGCTTTGGGCAGACAGTTCGTCGAAGGCGCGCAGAAATCCATCCATCAGCGCCCTGGCAATTGGATTCTGGGACTCGTACTTGTCGTAGTAGTTGCCGGCGACATTGTCGTAATCAATCTGGGCCACCGGTGAACGTCTATCCATTCGGTCGCTCCGCCTGCCAATTGGGGTCCGAACGTGATGCCGCATCAATCTCGGCTCGTAGGGTCCGCATACGGATATCTTCAAGTAGAAGCCGATTCGTGGCTACAAGATCAGCCAAAATCCCGCCAACGGCCAAGATAAATGAGATGGCCAGGAGGCCGACGGCGATCACGAGCGACTGAATGTGACCTTGACCGTTTCCCATGGCGTAGAAAATGAGGAAGCGGCCAATGAAGAATATGGCAGGAACGGCAAGAACGAGCGCCAACATCATGAAGAAGCGCAGCGGCTTGTAGATGACGAAGATGCGGAGCATCGTAAGGACGGACCGCTGAATATAAACAGGGATGCTCGAGATCAGCCGTGAAGGCCGCAAATACGGATTGACGTCGACCGGTACCGACACAATTGGAATGCCCTTGCGTCCGGCCTGGATGATCGTCTCTAAGGTGTAGGTGTATCCGTTAAAGACGTTGAGGCGGATCGCGGCGTCGCGGTGGATTGCTCGAAATCCGCTCGGCGCATCTTCAACCTTTGTACCGCTGACGATCTTGACCACCCAACTGCCCAGCTTCTGCAGGACTTTCTTGGCGGGAGAAAAATGCTCTATCTCGCTGACCGGCCGCGTGCCAACGACGATTAGTGCTTCCTTGGCTACGATTGGGCGAACTAGGTCCGGAATGTACTTAGCGGAATATTGGTTGTCGGCGTCCGTATTGACGATCACATCCGCACCAAGCTTAAGCGCGCATTCCAGCCCAGCCATGAACGCGCGCGCGAGGCCCTGATTGTGCTCAAGCTGCAAGACGTGATTTGCGCCGTGTTCCCGTGCAACCTTGGCGGTATCGTCGCTGCTGCCATCGTCGATCACAAGCCACTCCACGACATCGAACCCGTCGACTTCCCGCGGTAGATCCTTGAGGGTGACCGGGAGCGTCTCCGCCTCATTGAGACATGGAATTTGTATGACAAGCTTCCTAGGCAAGGTCTATGCAATCCCCACGTGCGCCGCTTTTGTATCCTATTGGGAGTGGCCGGTGCTCGATAGCGCCTCAGCTGTGCGGTGTCCAGCATTGGCAGGTTTGGCGTCCGATGGAGAACCCTAACTGGTGCCGAGGCGCTACGCGCCATTGTTCGGTATATTCGGTTTTGTGAAGGGCGATATGTTGGGCTTGCTCGCCGCCAAATGTGGTCGAGGTCGCGGTATTTCGCCACGAAATGTCGAATGCCATCGTCAATCGGTGCTCGCGGCGTAAACCCGATATCCTTAGCGAGGTATGTCATAATCCACGGAGGTTGAATTGCATCTCCTGATTGCATAGGCAATCATATTCTTCTTCGTCTCCCGCCCGAGGGGCTTCTGATAGCCTTATTGAATTCTATTTGTGGTACCCCGTGTTGTTGAAGGATCATTCGACCGATTCATGGTAATCCCGAGTTTGCTGCGAAGGCGTCTGCCGATAGGGTTCAGGAAGAAGCGGATAGGCTTATGCAGAACAATCAGGCAAGGACTAAAAAGCCTGGCGGTGCCAAACAAGATACGAGCAACGACAAGCTCCAAAATGGTGGTCGTGACGCCGCTGCGCACCTGGACGCGCAGCCTTTCACGATCAAAACACTGAGTATTTCGGCAACTATGTTGAAAGCGCGTCATGGCTCCTGGGAAACGCACTGAGTTAAGTGCGATTACCGCAGAATGGCTTCTGCGCAACCTGCAACGCGTTCCAAAATTGCTGTCCTGGCTGATCACAGGCCAGTTCCACCGGGCATTCTCCGCGACTAAGCCTTACCTACAACGGCTGTTCCGGGCAGGCTGGCGGTCGAGCCCGCCCCTGGCGGGAGTCAAAACAGAGCAACCGGAGGCGAGAGAGGAGGAGACGAGCATCGAACTGGTCGATGCTTCGGAGGTTGGCCGGATTGGAAGCGAAGATGCCAGCGACATAACGGTAATTATGCCTTGCATCGATGCCAAGGCCGGCGGCGATACCGCAAAACTGCTGGCAAGCCGCGCGGGTGTAGCGTGTAGAATCATTGTTGTTATGGATGGAGATCGCCAGGGATTTGTAAAAACGCTAAATCAGACAGCAGAGCGCATTTCATCACGTTACCTTGTATATGTGGCCCAGGATGCCTACCCCGGCCGGCGTTGGTTGCGTGATGCCTATGACGCCCTTGAGAAGACGAACAAGGGGTTGCTCGGATTCAATGACGGCAAGTGGAAGGGCCGAATCGCCGCATTTGGTATGGTTAGAGTCGATTGGGCCAGACACATTTATGGTGGACCTGTTTTCTGCCCGGCATACAAGTCGCATTTTGCCGACACAGAACTGACAGTGATCGCCCGAGCGTTGGACGCATACCTATACGACGCGGACTGCGTGCTTGTGGAGTACGATCCTGACAAGGAAGCAAAACGTGCCGACTTGGAAGACAGAGATCTATTTAAGCGTCGCTTCGCGACAGGATTCGACGGAAAGGTATCGCTGAAGCCGCTCATAGAGCTCGCTGAAGAATACAAGGTGAGTAAGTTCCGCACCGCTACGCGACATCCGTAACGGACTTTGCATACGAGGGGGAAAAAGTGACTGTTGGCGTTCAGCCTCTGGCGATACCAGAAGTTCTGATCGTGTCTCCGGACAAACACGACGATCAACGTGGTTTCCTCTCAGAAACCTACAGCAAGCCCCACATGGCTGAATTAGGCGTTGGCATCGACTTCGTTCAGGACAACCATTCGTTCTCGATCAGCAAGGGGACTCTGAGAGGGCTCCATTTCCAGTCATCACCGTTTGCTCAAGCCAAGCTGGTCCGCGTTGTGAGAGGCGCCATCTTTGATGTTGCGGTCGATATTCGGGTAGGTTCACCGACATTCGGTCGCTATGTATCCAAGCTTATCAGCGCCGATGCATGGAACCAAATCTTTGTTCCAACCGGCTTTGCTCATGGATTTGTAACGCTGGAGCCGCAAACAGAGGTCATCTACAAGGTTAGCAGCCGCTACTCGCCAGAGCACGATAAAGGCTTGTTGTGGAACGACCCCGATATAGGTATTGATTGGCCTGTGAGTGAGGCGGAGGCAGTCTTATCGGACAAGGACAAAGGGCTGCCGATGCTCTCACAGTTACCAGACTATTTTCATTACGAACGCTCACGGAGTAAGTCTTGAGAGTATTGGTGACAGGCGGCGCCGGCTTTATTGGATCGGCATTGGTTCGCTATCTGATTAAAGAAACTGAGTGTGAGGTCTCAACGTTGACAAGTTAACCTACGCCGGAAACTTGGCCTCTCTGAGCCCAGTTTCTGATCATCCGAGATATCACTTCATTAGAGCGGACATTTGTGATGGTGTGGCCATGGCCGATTTGTTCGGCGCAGCGAAGCCTGACATCGTCATGCACCTTGCTGCCGAGAGTCACGTCGACCGGTCGATTGATGGACCCGCCGCCTTCATCGAGACGAACATCGTCGGCACCTACGCTTTGCTCGACGTGGCGCGATCCTATTGGTCAGAACTTCCGTTCGGCCGTAAGGAGGGGTTCCGCTTCCATCACATCTCGACGGATGAGGTATTTGGGTCGCTCGGCCGGGATGGGCTCTTTAGCGAAGCGTCGCCGTATGCGCCCAATAGCCCGTACTCTGCAAGCAAGGCGTCGTCGGACCATCTCGTCCGCGCCTGGCACCACACTTTTGGACTGCCTGTCATCATCACCAATTGCTCCAACAATTACGGCCCTTATCAATTTCCCGAAAAACTCATTCCACTCATGATTCTCAACGGTCGAGAGGGTAAGCCTCTACCGGTGTATGGCGCCGGCGAGAACGTGCGCGACTGGCTCTATGTAGACGATCACGCGCAGGCCCTCTGGATTGCAGCGACCAAAGGCAAAGTGGGCGAGACGTACAACATCGGCGGCGAGGCAGAGTTGCGGAATATCGATGTGGTGCGACAGATCTGTGATCTGCTGGACGAGCTGGCTCCCGGGCCCGCATCGAGGCACGAGTTGGTCACCTTCGTTACCGACCGTCCAGGGCACGACGCGCGTTATGCTATGGATATCAACAAGATCAGACGGGAGCTGGGCTGGACGCCACAGGAGACCTTCGACACGGCCCTGCGAAAAACGGTGAGCTGGTATCTTGAGAATACTAAGTGGTGGGAGGACATTCGGAGTGGGCGCTATGCGGGCGAGCGGCTCGGCTTGAGGGGCGCCTCGGCCGCACTCTGATGTCCGGCATGCTCATTATCGGTGCCAACGGTCAGGTCGGCTGGGAAATCGTGCGGCAGGCCCGCATCGCAGGGTTGCCTTGCCATGCTATGGATCGAACCCAGCTCAACATTACAGCGGCCGACGCCGTGTCCAGTGCGATCGCACGTTTGAAACCGTCCATCGCGATCAACGCCGCTGCCTACACAAATGTCGATAAGGCTGAAAGCGATGCGGAGACCGCGTTCTCGGTCAATCGCGACGGGGCAGCTCATTTGGCTGAAGCCTGTGCCGCCGCCGACATACCGCTGGTCCATCTCTCGACAGACTATGTGTTCGATGGAACCCAGAGGACACCCTATACCGAGGACGATCCCGTGTCGCCGCTCGGCATCTATGGGGCCAGCAAATTGGCCGGCGAACAGGCCGTGCGCGAGCGCTGTCCAACACATGTGATCCTGCGGACAGCATGGGTGTACGGCATCCATGGCCAGAATTTTGTCAAGACCATGTTGCGGATCGCGCGCGAACGCGAACAAATCAAAGTCGTCGATGATCAGTTCGGCAACCCGACCTTTGCAGGAGACCTTGCGAGGGCCATCCTGGCCCTGGTTCGGCAGTGGCAGTCCGGCGCGTGGCCGGCGCAGGGGTTTGGCACGTTCCATCTTGCCGGCGAGGGGGTGACGACGTGGTGTGGCTTTGCGCGCGCCATTTTCGAGGAGGCCAGACCGAAGCTGGAACGCGTGCCGGAGATTAGGGCGATTACGACGGCCGAGTATCCCACGCCTGCAAAGAGGCCGCCCTATTCGGTTCTGGACTGCGGCCGGTTGGCCGAAACCCACGGTCTGGCCTTGCGGCCTTGGGAACAAGGGCTCGCAGAAATGCTGGAGACAACCCTTGGCCTACTGCCTGCGAGGCGGTAAGGAAGCCCACGTAGAGTTGAGAGGGAAAGTCATGAAGGGCATCATACTGGCTGGCGGTTCCGGGACGCGTCTCTATCCCGTCACGAGGGCAATCTCCAAGCAGCTCCTGCCCATCTTCGACAAGCCGATGATCTACTATCCCTTGACCACGCTGATGTTGGCCAACATTCGGGATATTCTCCTCATCACGACGCCTGAGGACGCCAGCAGCTTCCAGCGGCTTCTCGGCGACGGTAGCCAGTGGGGAATTTCGCTGAGCTATACGGTTCAACCGAGCCCGGACGGCTTGGCTCAAGCGTTCATCCTTGGCAAGGATTTTATCGGTCAGAATCCGTGCGCGCTCGCTCTTGGCGACAATATTTTCTTTGGACACGGCCTGGCCGACACGGTGCTGCGCGCTGCTTCCCGCGACAGCGGCGCCACGGTTTTCGCCTATCATGTACCAGACCCGGAGCGCTACGGCGTCGTTGCTTTCGATGACCAATGCCGCGCCACTTCCATTGAGGAAAAGCCAGCGATGCCAAAGTCGCAATGGGCAGTGACTGGTCTATATTTCTACGACAATGATGTCGTGAGCATCGCTTCAGAGGTTAAGCCGAGCGCGCGCGGAGAGCTGGAGATCACCGACGTCAATCGGCGTTACCTCGAGCGCGGCGATCTTCATGTTGAGCAGCTCGGACGTGGGTTCGCGTGGTTCGATACAGGCACCCACGATAGTCTAATCGAGGCCGCCTCGTTCATACAGGCAATCCAAAAGCGCCAAGGCCAGCAGATTGCGATGCCAGAAGAAATAGCTTTTCAGAGAAAGTGGATTAGTCTCAGCGAGCTTGCTGCACTTGCGGCAGGCTATAAAAATAGCGGCTATGGCGATTATTTGAGTGGACTTTGCAGAGAGGTTGCCTCACCAGCTTAAGCTGTACCGCATTTGAGTGGCTCCACTAGTATTGTTTTGGGGATCGGGTGCCCATACCGAGGACACCCTTGGTCAGTGTCAGTATAGTGCTCTACTGAGACGCAACCACTTCAGGAGGCTTCACTGCCTCCCAAGGCGACCGAGTTTGCTGCGATGCTAGATTGGCACTCTTGTTAGTGGTGGTGGCCGCTATGATCGAGATGCCCATTCTGGCCCATATGTACATGAACTATTACACGTGACATTCGACGACCTCACTATAGCCAAAGCGACTGAACTGAGAGTTATACCCCGCTCAATCAAATATTGGTTGGCTGCGATTTAAATAGACAATATGCCCCAAGTATCCATTATCATGATATCGTTTAATCACGGTGCATACATTCAGGAGTCTATCGACAGTGTATTGAATCAAACCTTCTCTGATTTCGAACTCATAATCTGGGATGACGCATCTCAAGATGAATCGTGGAAGCTTATTTGTAATTACCGAGATCCTCGGATTCGGGCGTTTCGCAATAACGAGCGCCGCCGTGGAATTTACGGACTCAACAGGGCCATTTCTGAAATTGCGCTAGGGGAGTTCATCGCCATCCACCATTCCGACGATGTGTGGGAACCACAGAAGCTGGAAAAGCAGGTCGCTTTTCTCAGAGAGCACAAGCGAGTTGGAGCAGTTTTTACTACCGCACTTGCAATTGGCGAGGACGGGATGCCATTCAGTGGTGATCACGCCTATCTCACTATATTTGAACAGCCGAATAGAACTAGGTTCGAGTGGTTACGGTTTTTCTTTCTAAGTGGAAATTGTTTGTGCCACCCATCCGTACTAATCCGTAAAGTCTGTTACGGTGACTGTGGGCCTTATCGGTACGGCTTTGCACAATTAGGCGACTTCGATATGTGGGTTCGCCTGTGTCTGAAATATGAAATCCATATCTTGTCGGAAAAATTAGTCAAATTTCGAATTCGTGACGCCGCGGCAAATGCAAGTGCCAGCAGACCGGATACGAGAATTCGCTGTAACTATGAGTATTATAGGATCCTATGGAATTACCTAGATATCAAAGAATATCGGGACTTTATCCAGATCTTCCCCGAATCGTCTGCCTATTGCGACGACCAGAACTTTGATTTGCCATACGCACTCGCAATGGTGTGTCTGCAACTGCAACCGGCCTCATTTCGCTCGCTATTTGCGCAAGATATTTTATTTCAGATTTTGACTAATGAGGTGAGTGCAAAGCAACTCTCGGAAAGGGTTGGGTTCGACTACCGAGATTTTGTTGCGCTTAGCGGAAGAAACGATGTTTTCTCGTCTGAGCACTTCGGCATTGTCGAGCTACTGTAACCAAATTAGAAAAGAATTTGGTGCAAAAGGATAAACAAATCGCAGGGCTTGACAGCGCTCTGCGTCAGCGAGTTCGCCAAGCTGCGGTCCTACGTCAAACGAATTCGGCGCTGCGAAGCAGTGCCAGTTGGCGATTAACGGCGCCGATGCGCTATCTTATGACTTCTCTCCGTCGCATAGTTCGGCTGTTCACGGCGGACCGTCTCTAGGCGATTTGGCACTTGCACCATTGCGGGCCGATGGAGGACAACTACTTGTTCCCAGGATGGTCCTTGCTTTTGGGGCTAGCCCGATCCCTGAAGACGAATGCGGATGCCGAGGCCAGTCCAAGGCAATGCCGGTCCGGCATCCATTTTGCCTTTGCAGACCGGAACTCTCGCGCCATACTGAGAAGCTACGTGACCGCCACAGACGTACCGAGCGGGGGATGTGCGCCAAGCACGCTCAATGGATACGTCAGCAGTAAGTGGGGCAAAGCCCAGAAATCTTGTCAACTTCTAATGAACGCCCTTCCGATGGAGCCTTGCCGAGTCCCGCAAGGCTAGACTACGTCGACGATATCCTGGCTGATATTGTAGCCGGATATGATTTGCTTCAAGCAACTGAAAAGCCGGGTATGGTTTCGTTTGTTGAAGCGAAGCCAACCTACGCGGAACGTTGGACGCAATTTCTCAGGAGTAGCGAAAGCGTCAATCGCTGGTCCAATCGCGGGCCTGTCTGGTACGCCTTATCGCGTGCCTACGAGCGCTACTTTTCTAACCTCTCCGGCAAAAAGGTAGTGCCGTGCGCCAACGGCGGCATAGCCTTGGAGGCTCTCGCAAAGTTGCACGAGCTGCGTGAGAATCGGCCTCTGCGCTGGTGTGTCAGCGCATTCAGCTTTGCCAATGCAGGCAGAGGCTATTTCGCAAACAGCCTAAAATTGGATTGTGACGAGCAGGGCGTTCTTTCGCGGTCCGAATTGGAGCGGGCCGACCCCGACACATTCGACGGCATCATTGTCACCAATCCCTTCGGAATCTTGAAAGACTTTGATCCGCTCGTTTCCTGGCAAAAAGAGAACGGAAAGCATCTATTGATCGATAATGCTGCAGGCATCTCCCACAATATCCCGAATTTGAGCTACCAGGCGTTCAGCCTGCATCACACTAAACCCTTCGGTTTTGGCGAAGGTGGGCTAGCTGTGGTAGCTGAAGATGAATTCGAGACATTCCTACGACTACTAGAATATACACCGCTCGACCAGGTCGAAACACCATACTGGGTCAATAACGGAAAGCTTTCTGAGTTGGCTTGCGCCGCCCACCTCTCTCGTCTTGAATGTGCGCCGGAATGGCTACCGCTCTACGAAATACAAGCCGCGCGCATAAAAGTGATTGCGGAAGGTCTGGGCCTTGTTCCGCTACTGTCGGGAAGCGGGCCTGCGATGAGCCTGCCGTTCCTCGCGCCTCATGCCATCGACGCAGATGCTCTACGCAACAATAAGCTAGTGCTTGGCAAATACTACAAGCCTTTGGCGGCGGCTGAAACGTGCGCACATATCTACAGCCGCATCATCAACATTCCAAGCCACCCAGGCGTTTCTCAGCTCTCGCGGGAGGACTTGGAAAGAACTTTGACCGAAGTCCTGGAGGCACACTGATAAACTTCGATTGGGAGACCTATTGGGCAACGCGGCCGCCGATTGACGGAAGCGCAATGGACGAGGCCCTTATCCAAGTCGGCAAGACCCGTCTCGGAAAGCCTATCCCAAAAGCGCAGCTGCAATACTCGTCGAGCATGTGGTGAGAACGCTTGCCCCCGACCACAATACGAACGCACTGGATCTCGGTTGTGGGAACGGGCTACTCACCAAAGCGCTGTCCGAACACGTTGGACACGTAACGGCGCTGGACTATTCGCTATGCCTTATTCAGACAGCTCGCTCCGCATTCGGTGGCAACAACATCGATTATCTGCAAGCTGACCTGAGGGAAATGGAAGCGTTAGACCTGCCCGAAGTTAAGTTCGAAGTTGCTTGGAGTATCGAGGTCGTCCAGAATCTCGATCCACGTGCGCTGACGGCGCTTCTAAGTTGGCTTCGGGACACGACGACTCTATCGTTTCGCTTTCTTGCCAGCGGAATCCCAGACATCGAACGTATACGGACATTTTACGATACAGATGAGCGATGGGCTCTCCATCTCAGAAATTCTCGCGAGGGCCGAGAGCAAATGGGGCGATGGTGGAGCGTCGAGGAACTGCACGAATGCGCTGAGCGCGCGGGGCTTAAGGCGCGCATTGTGTGCCTTCCGTCCAGCTTCTATACGTCCCACTACCGTATCGATGCCCTTTTTGAGCGGAAGTAATATTGTCAGTGACTAAAGTCGACATCGACAGCCCGATCTTCCTGCTCGGCATGCCGCGCTCTGGTACGACCTGGCTATCGCAGATATTCGAGAGTTCGCCTGAATGTATGGTTCGCCTTTCTCCGCCCTACTCCTACGAGTTCCGAGGACAATTGTCGGATCGTTCGACATCACAGGACTGGCGACGCGTGCTACGCGGGGCAGTTGCGAGTGACGACCCTTTCCTCACCCAAAACTGGCGCCGTGATACGGGCGAATTAACTGTATTCTCCAAAGCTTTGGATGCCGTCTCGCGAGTGGCCATAAAGGACACCCGTTTCCATCGGCTGTATCGGCGCGGCATGTCAGTACTGCCGAATGCCAGGACTATCTATATTGTCCGTCACCCTGCTGCCTCGCTTTGGAGTTGGAAGAATTGCAAGGAGTTCCCGTCGGATGCGGAATTTCTGACAGAGTGGCGCGGAGGAGCATGCAGGAAGAAGGAGGGGTCAGGGGACTATTGGGGTTCGACGACTGGCTCTCACTCGGGCTGGAGTATCGGGCCGAAGCGGTCGCAAACCCCGGCCGGTACACGGTTGTTAGGTACGAAGACCTTGTACGCGACCCGATCGATACCGCCAGGAAAACATTTGCCTTCTGCAATCTTGCACTGAGCGTGGAGACCGAAGCTTTCATTAGAACCAGCCAGTCAAAATTTGATCCACGCCCCTATTCTATATTCAAGGGCGAGCAGTTGCGCTTTGACTGGCAAAATGACTTTCCCGCCGATGTCTTGCGCACGATAGAGGCTGAAACGCTTGCCGCTGGCCTAGGGGAGTATCTGATTTGAAGCTAGGCATTATGCAACCGTACTTCTTCCCTTACGCCCAGCAGTTTCGCCACATTCACCAATGCGAGCGATGGATTGTTTTCGACACCGCCAAGTACACCAGAAAATCATGGATAAACAGAAACCGCATAGCCAATAGGGACAAGGATTGGGCATATATCTCCGTGCCGGTCGCGCAGGGTAGCAGCCTTGGGGCGATCAGAGAGGCTTCGATTGCTCAGATCGGTTGGCAAGATAAGCTCTTTGACCAACTCCAACCATATAGGGGAAGCGCAGCGTTCTTTGATGAAACTATGGAAATCATCCGCTCTTGTGTCGTGCCTGAGTCAGATACGATTGCAGATCTGAACACGCGAGTGCTGAACGTGGTCTGCAGCTCAATAGGAATAGAAACGCCCATCGAGCGTCTTTCAGAGTTGAAGCTGAACATGCCAGACGAGCTCGGGCCTGGTGAATGGGCCCTCGCCATCAGCGAAGCGTTGGGTGCAACAGCGTACAGCAATGCACCTGGGGGCAAAGACCTATTCGATCCAAACCAATATCGTGCACGAGGCATCGAACTCGAGTTCTACGAGCCGCGGCCCCTCGTGTACGCAACTCCTGGCTTTGACTTCACTGCAGATCTTTCAATAATTGATTCACTGATGTGGCTAGGGCCAACCCAAGTTGGGAGATGGTGCCGAGACGAAGAGATTTGCGATTATCGCAGTGACTGAGCGCTTCTTGAAAGCAAACTAGCGCTGTGGTGTTGAAGGGTGATCAGTGCCATCTGGGTCGTCGATAATATGGCTGGCCCCAACCGAAATGCGTTTTGCTCTACGATACCGAGCGTGCGTCTAGTTTGAATCTCTAATAGATTCGAACGCTCCTAAAGAGTTGGCGCCTGGCGCGACCGCGAAGGTCTCTAAGTGAGTGACGTGACGCAAGCCAACACAATGAACGCAGAACAGCAGCCTATCCTGAAGGACAAGAACCTTAGCCCAGAGTCTTATGTCGCCGCAGCCAGGCAGGCGCGTGAGCAGGGCCAATTGATTCTCGCCCACACGATGCTGCGTTGTGCCTGCACACTCGGAGCGGACGTATCTCGAGGGGAGCTTGCAGAAACTTTGCTGACAGCCGATCAGCTACTGGGGCAGGCGCAGACCTATCAACGTAATATGCGCGTCGTCGACCTTATTGAAGCGCATTTTGGCGCCAACCCAATTAGCGTGGTCGATGTCGGCGGGAATGACGGCATTTTCTCCCATATGATTCCAGAAAAGCAGTATTTTCTCTGCGAGCCATCAGTGAACAACATGCTGCCCCACGAACTCGTCGCCTCAGGCCGCATTTTTGATGTTTGCGTCTCGATCCACGTGTTCGAACATATTCCGGATGAAGATAAGCATGCCTTTTTTGCCACGCTGGTAAAGCTCGCTCGTCGCGGGATTGTCCTTTGCAATCCAACAGATACCGGAACAGCCGTCCAGCGACAAAAGTTCTTGCTGGAAGTCTTTGGCCCGTGGAACTGGATTTTGGAGCATCTCGAATGCGGCACACCCACGATGCCCCTGTTTGAAGAATTGGCCGCGGCTCACGATCTGGAGTTACATACCTATCCGAGTGGCAATGTATTTCTCTCGATAGCCGTATTGGCCATGGAGCACTTTTCAGGCGCTACCTGCGACCCCGCAATGTTGGACAAGTGCCAAAAGCTGGTTCGCTACATCAATGAACATCGCTATCTTCAGGATTCAGCTGAGTGTCCCCGAGACTACGCCTTTGTATTTGTCAAAAGGCACTGATACGAGAGCGGCCTCTGTTGCATAATCAGCCGCAAACTTTCCACTGGTAGTATTCACTTCGATGTCGACATACCCACTATCGTTGGCACTAAGAGGCCACCAGAGCCATGCCATACCGGCTGAACTCGTCGACGATGTTCAAACTCTGTAACGCTTTACCGCCATTGGCTCGGCAATGGACTAAGTCATCGGTCCAGACATGGTTGCGGTACTCCAGGCGCCGCACACAGGGACCATAATTCAATCCTGGCTGGCCCTTCTTCCCCTCTTCTTGCCGCCATAGTCGCTCGATACGCTTGTCGTTGAACTGCCAGCCTGGGTTCAGCACCTGAGCAGCAATACGACGACGGCCTTAGCGGTCATACTGGGAAGCCAGTTCGATTAAGTCTGCTAGGGAGTGCACTCTGTCACCCTAACCCGCAAGCAGACTCCTTTTTGTTGACCGATCGGTCCCGCTCGACGCTCTATCTCTAAGTATCAGTCCGCAGATTTGGAGGCAGTTGTGCCCCCCATTTTGATTGTTCCGTATGCCAACTATCAATAAGTGGACGGAGAACTAATGAGAGCTTCTCGCGAAATCTGATGTGATCGCGAGGCGCCCAGTCGTGGGGCGAGTTGCGCTCAACAGCGGCCTCAAACTCTTTGGCGGAGTCAAATAGGTATTTGAGATTCTGGTCAGTGAGCGCCGCGGTGCACTGATTTAGTGGGTGCATGAGTACCAAAGCCTCATAACGAAGAAGGGTGTTACTGATCTCCGTTTCAGACATGGGGGCCGTAGAGATGAAGCAAGACGGCTGATAGTTTTGCCTGCTCGTTTGAAAGTTGCGGCGCGCCGATATCGATAAGCGCGTCATCGCCGTACTTTAGGCATCCCTCTATGGCGTCATCCGCCGGTTGCCGAACGCGGTGGCCAAAATCAACGATCTCCAGACCTAGCAGGGCTGCCAAGGCTTCCGGTGCACCTGGTTTCACATGCACCAAAGGCGTGCTAACTGCAATTCGAAGACAGCGACCGAGAGACTTGAGGCGGCCAGCCATGTCCAGAGTTTGATAGACGGGAGGCCTACACCATAACTCGTGCGAAAGTGCATCGGCCATGCTGTTGTTGGTGCACCAGACATCATCGAAGGCGTTCCGCGGGATTTGCAACCACTTGTCTGGGGCGCTATTTGGCCAGGCAATCATGATTTGATAAGGAGAGGCGGAAAAGCGCTGTCGGGGATCGAATTCGGGCGTAAGACTGATCACCACGTCGGCATCACGGTGTCGCTCCCAGTTGGAAGGTTCGAGATAGGCCACTTCCCTGCAACCCGCTGACAGGAGGGCTTGGCCAAGCTCCAGGGTAGCGGATTGCATACGCTCTTGCTGAGTCGAGGAACTCCGCGCCACGAGAAATGCAACTTTGGGCCGATCATTCTGAAAGAAGATGTTGTCGGCGAGCCACTCGTGGTGCCGTACCCCCAGCAAGATCTTGCCGAATCGCCGTTCTAGCTCGCCCTTATTCTCTGCTATTCGCGCTCGCTCGCTCGCTGAAGCTTTGCCGCGCGTAGTGGACTTATGGTGAACAGCTACGATGTCATTGGCGCAGACCGCCTTCTTCCCGGTCTTCCCAAATACTGACAGGCAAAGATCGATGTCCTCACAACCGTAAAAGTATCCCTCATGATAGCCACCTGCGCGTTCAAAATCATCGCGCCGCATCATCATGCAGGCTGCGGTCACAGCGGGCACCCAGCAGGCGCTATGCGCCGTCGGCGCGCTGATTTCATTGAGAGGCACTTCGTAATAGAAAAACGGGCGATTTTCTCGGTTAAATGAAAATTTGATTCCCAGATGCTGCGTATACTGCGCCCAGTTTAGCTTTGTATAGAATTCGCCCAACTCCTCTGGAGGGGATAGAAGTCGAACGCCAAGAGCCCCAATTCGTTGATCGTCGAGGTAAGAGGCCATGCTTGGCAGGATGTCTTGGCAAAAAACAATATCATTATTGAGAAATAGAATTAAGTCAGCAGCGGAGTCACGCGCAGCAAAGTTATTGCTTTCAGAAAATGAATAATTCTTGTCTCTTTTTTCTACACGTATATTGAGTGTGCGTTTCCACTTTCTGCAGACGGCAATACTGGAATCGTGAGAGTTGTGGTCCACTACCACGAACTCATAAGCCCGGTAGGAGTTGTACAATGAAAATGAAGCAAATAGCCGTTCGAGGTCGTCGGCGCCATTTCGGTTGATGATGATGATACAGACAGTTGGGGTCGGCGCCTTTCGCCGCGAATATAGATGGAGCGACGAGCCTGCTGGTATCCGATCATCAAATGCGTCCGTCAGCTTATAGGTAAGTTCGCGCGGATTATGGTGTGTCAGGGCGAGGGGAAAGCCCGTCTCGTGGCACCGGGCAACGATATCGCTTGTCGGTGAGCTATCTAATCCCGGCGGAAGCTTGACGGCGAAACCATGCCGGCCGTCGCTGCCTAAGATCTTCGCTATGTCAGGCCTTTTTTTCTCGGCAGCCTGGGTCGCCACGATGATCCCGCAAACGACGATATCAACGGTGACTGGCCTGTTCGGGTCAGAGGGATGGACGGCCCAGCCCTTGCAGCGTCCTTGCTCAACGCTTTCCAACTCACCTATTGTCTTGGCCAAAGTTAGCGATTGGATGGTCGCCCCCTTGGGCAGGATCTTTGGGTTAGGGCGCAGGGGGATAATCTGACGGATGAATGCCTTAAGCGCAGACGGCGTGCGGCGCTTTAGCCAGGAGTATAAGCTCAACGTTGCAATTTCCCGTAGAAGTGCTTTACGACGTGTTGGAATGGCGATTTGAATCCCGGAGGGTTCGAAGCGTCAGCGATTGTCTTGCATGCAGCGGTCACTTTTGGCAGACCAAACGGCAGCCATAGTATTGGGTCCGAAAAGACGAGAGGCACTTGTTCCATGCATGAAGAGGGATCCGATATCAGAGACCACGTAGCGCTCGAGTCCCAACGAGCACGGATTTATAGCCTCGAAGCCGAATTAAGGTCAGTTTACGCGTCGACATCATGGAAGGTCACATCGCCTTTGCGCCGGCTCGGTGTGTTCTTCGAAGCGCCGAGCGCTCGGCATTGGATGAAGTGGTAAAAGATCACACGAAGCACCAATCGGCAATGCGCCCTGCGATGGGACCAAGTTCGAAGGTGAATGGCGAGTTTGCCGTCCTCGGGAGACCAGAGAACCAGCGAGCACGGATTTATAGCCTCGAAGCCGAATTGACGTCACTTTACGCGTCGACATCGTGGAAGGTCACATCGCCTGTGCGCCGGCTCGGTGAGTTCTTCAAGGCACTAAGTCGCTCGCCATTGGAGGGAGTGCTAAAAAGCAACAAGAAGCAGCAAGAGGCAGTGCGCCGCGCGAAAAGACAAGGGTGGAACGCGAATGACGAATCTGCCTTCCTCGGGAGGCTAGAGAAAATATACGCACCCCTTTCAGACCACTTTGAAGCGCTCAAAGCCTCCATTGTCATGCCCACGTACAATCGAGGGTTTTGTTGCACAAGCGCAATTGATTCAGTCCTCAAGCAGACTCATTCAAATTGGGAACTTCTGATAATTGATGATGGAAGTACAGATGATACGTCCAACGTTGTTTCAAAATATTTATGCGACGATCGTGTGCGCTACTTGAGACAAGATAACGGCGGCGTCTCCATGGCTCGCAATCGTGGATTAAGTATGTCTACCGGAGACTATGTATTTTACCTCGATAGCGACAACAGGTGGCACGAGAATTTTCTTCATGCCATGATTACATATATGAATGCTTGTAACCTGTCTTGTGCCTACTCTGCGCTCGATGCTCGCGACGATTCTGACGAACGAAGGTTCATTAGAGGCAGGGAGTTTGACTGGTTGCTGTGCCTCGAGGGCAACTACATTGACCTAAACGCTTTCGGGCATCGCACCGATGCCGTCGGGGCGCACGATTATTTTGATGAGGATCTTAAGAGGCTCGTGGATTGGGACTTCATATTGTCGCTTACGGCCAAGAATAGAACGGCCTATGCCCCATTCATGGGTGTAATTTACTACTGTGGCGACGGGGGAGAACGAATTACGCTGACTCAATACCAAGGAGCGGAATTAGAAAACGTCCAGGAAATAATTCGCGCGCGCCATCGCCGATTGAATCCCACTGGAAGAAGTGAGCCATCCGACGGGTGTAACTGGCAGGCGCTGCTAGATGATTATCTAGCGTCTTGTGAATAGCCGAGCCAGGCACGGATTAGTTTAGAGGCCGCAGAATAAAAGTTATGCGCGCTGTGCGATTACTAAAGACTTTGCGTGAGTGGCGCGCAATCGCAAGCAAAAAGCGAGCGATCAGTTACGTCGCAGCTCAGCCGTATTTTTCGATAATACTATGTGCAACGAACAAAGGCCGCGGGATCCGGGCCGTCAATTCCGTATTGAGTCAGACTTATCAAGATTGGGAACTCATAGTGGTGGAAGGGGGCGAGTGCCCCCTCGCTCATACTGCAGATGCCCAGAACGACTCCCGAATTCAGACGGTATCCGTGTTTAGCGCCAGAAGCGATAACGACCTGTTTAGCTTGGGCCTTCGGATGGTGCGCGGGGAGTGGGCCATCTTCATTGATGAAATGACGGACCTCCGTCCCCGATTCCTGGAGGCTTGTAAGGAGCTAATAGGCCGATCGCCTCGATCTGTCGCGGGAGTACTTTGCGCAGCGAGGTGTTGCGATACCGGGGCAGCCCTGACGCCGAAACCGAGTTCTGTAGCGCCTAAATTCCTAAGTAAAGACGACCAGCCTCACAGTATGACGGGAGTATTGTTGCGCAAGAGTGCGTTGCCCCCCAGTTTAGAAGGCCAAGGCATCGGTAGGAATGTATTGTCGAGTCTCAAGAAGCGCGGAAGCTTAGTGCAGCTTGACGAGGCCCTGATCGAAAGAGGTTTGCGTAAACTCGGAGATATTGATGATGAGCGCCCACATCATTATCCCCGCGAGCGTTCAGAGTTGAGAATTGGTTATGTTCAATGGGATTATCCTGCGCCGTCCCAGGCGTTTGTACATCGAGAGATCGCATACCTCCGAGAGAAGGGGATAGATGTTTGCGTCTACTACAAGACGCAGGCAGAGCCCGCTATTATGCCTTTTCCGGATGTTCCCAGTTTCAAAATAGATTCATGGGAGGAGCTCGCAGGTTTATCGGCAGCGCACTCACGAAATATTCTTCATGGGCACTTTGCCTACCCTAATACTACATTACTAACGTGGCCGGCTGCGGAGTATTTGGGGATTCCGTTCTCGTTCTCCGCCCACGGCGTTGATATATTTCATGTCGCCAACCGAGAACGATCGCAGCTGGGTGCCATGGGGCGTTCGCCACAATGCCTGGCAGTGTTCGCTCCGGGGAGTTTCCACAAGGGCTACTTCTTAAAAAAGGGGATCCCCGCCGACCGCATTATCATAAATAGGACGGCGATCGACCCAGGCTGGCTCAATGTGGGCACGCCAGATTTAGACCGACCGGTAGAAGAAATTTTGTTAATCACCCGCTTCGTCGAGAAGAAGGGCCTAAGGGACTTTGTCGAGATTGCTCGCCAGTGTTCGGGGATGCCGTTGCGGTTTTCTCTTTATGGGTTTGGCCCGCTCGAGGAGGAAGTGACGCGATTGTCGGAGCCGCTACCCAACCTTCAGCTTCGCGTTGGCCCGGTAAAATCAGACGCTCTTCTGCCCCTATATGACAGGGCAGGAATCTTGCTCCTTCCATGTGTTCAAGCTGAGAATGGCGATATGGATGGGCTGCCGTCGGTGCTGATAGATGCGGCAGCGCGGGGATGTGTTTTGGTCAGCTCGAACATATCGTCTATTCCTGACTTGGTTGAGGACGGGCGTACGGGCTTCTTGTGCGAGCCAGGAAACCCCCAGTCCTTTGCAATGGCACTCCGGCGCTTGTTGCTCTTCCAAAAGGAGATGTGCGTACGATTCGGCTTCAAGCGCGCGAGAAGGTGGAACGAGAGTTCATGCCTAACATAGTGGCCGACAAGCTTCTTCAGACCTGGTGCGCGGCCAATGAGTGACCACAACAAATATCATGTGCTGCTGGTAACGCACGAACAACCCAACGAAGCCTGCGCGGTAATCGATCGGGTGCAGCAATTGAGTGAACTTCCCCATGCGCTCACCGTTGTTGATAACAACTCATCGGCGGATGCCCGCTCCAAAATCCGAAGCAAGTTGGCTGAGTTCCAAGACACAACATATATCCAATTGAACGAAAATAGGTTCTGTGGGGGCGGTTCAAATTTGGGGATGCGGTTGGTCAATGAGGAATTCATTGTCTACGTTTGTGCTCGAGAGTGCTACCCATTGGCGAAGGGATGGGATCGGTTATGCATTGACTACATGGAGTCCCATCCGCAGGTCGGTATTGCAGGACATGTTATACGGAGCAATCATTACCTAGATGGCCATGGCTACCGATCTCTGGAAAAGTTCCCGAAATTTCGTAGGCAGGACTATGTCCGCTCTCGCCTGAACGAGAATTTCTACCACATCCAAGGTGGATTCTATGTCCTACGTGCTGAGGCCATAGATCTGGAGGAAGCGTTCAATCCGGCAGTTCCGCACAATTACATGGACGTCGAGCTATCCTATTTCCTTGAAGCCGAAGGTTGGGACCTAGGAGATATGCCGTTCGTGAGAAGCTTGCATTCGACAACCCGGCCGCCCTTGGAGGGGTTTGATCCCTCCGTTTCCATTTATCACCCCTTGTCGCTTGAGCAGCTACAAGAATACGAACGCGCCCGTGAGTCCGAAGTAGTGACGGAATGTTCAATATGTAGTCAGACAAACTCCTTTTCCGACGATGCGATCCAAAGGTGCCGTGGATGCGGGAGTTCAAGCGCGCTGAGGCGACTTTGGCTGCTTGCGTCCGATACCCGACTGGGTGAACGGCGCGCCCTCATATCGGAAGCCGGATTAGACAGAGGCTTTGTTAGACCCGGAATGGCGACTTTCGATCGGCTCGAGGATATTGATCCTTGGACTGATCAATTTGACTGTATTTTGATGGAGGTCGGGACTGGCAAGGTCAATTGGAGTCTTGTCGGAAATTATCTTAGCAAAATCCGTATGCTCTTTGTGACGTCGGCTAGCTCCGCCACGGGCGCGGCAATATATGAAGGCCCAAGGTGGGCGCAGGACTTGAGAAACCTAGGGCTCACAGTGTTGGCTACTGAACCTCGGATGGAGCGTCTTTTGAACGATCGGATTCGGCTGGGGACAGCGAAACATCGTGGCTACGCCTACACCTTACAGGCATAATGACGATGCGGTCTCTTGTCATCGGCGCGTGTGGATTTCTAGGACGGTCCCTGACCAGGGAGCTGTCGCGGCGCCACCAGCACGTCAGAACCATGGATACTAGTCCTGTCGTGCCAACAGGATCTGCAGACCATGTTCATTCTGACGCGCTGTCCTCAGATTGCTTACACCATGCGCTGAACGATGTTGACGTCGTCTACAACTTCATCGGCACCAGCGTACCGAGCAGTGGGCTGAAGAGCCTTCAAGATGAATTGAAGGCTAACACCCACTACATCGTCAAGTTAGTGGATAGCGCTGCAGATCATGGTGTGCGCAAGATAGTTTTTCCGTCGTCCGGAGGGACAGTCTATGGCGATTCGGATACCGACGAAACTCTACATAGGGAGACGGATCCCTTGGAGCCTCGCTCCGTCTACGCACTGGGAAAAGTATTAGGAGAAACAACACTCAAATTTTACTGCCTGGAAAGGCGAATTGGCTCTCTTATTGTCCGCATCTCCAATCCATATGGCAACAAAAATCCTCCGGCCCACGCACAGGGAGTCGTCGATCATTTCGTACATCGGATACTATGCGGCAAGCCGCTTGAAATCTGGGGCGATGGCGAATGTATTCGGGATTTTATTTACATCGACGATGTAGTTAAGGCTGTTGTCGATCTCGCGGAAAGGCCCGCAACAGAGCCAGAGACTTACAACATTGGGAGCGGGATTGGCTCAACGGTGAATGAAGTAGCCAAACTCTTGCAGGATCACTTCGGAGTGTTGAAAGTCTCACATCGTGAGGCGCCTGCACCGTTGCTCCATCGAAACGTTCTGTGCACTGCGCACCTCAGGGATGCGTTGCCAAACTGGAAGCCAAGGTTGCTCAGACAAGGAATAGCGGACTTTGTGACCGACCTAGGATCAACGCAACCGTACTAGCCTTTTGCGGTAAGTTCAGTAGCGCACATCCCTATGTGCTATATCGTTGAGGAACTCATGACTAAGTCCAGTATAGGACCTTGCAACATATGCGGCGAGAAGCGCTGGGGGAATCAAGGATCACGAGAGAATGTTCGATGTCTCGGCTGCGGTTCCCTCGAGCGGACTCGTATCCTGAAGCTTCACCTAGATCAGCTGGGGTTGCCCCACAATGGGGACTCGATCCTCCATATTGCACCGGAGCGGTCGTTGGCAAAATTGCTCCACGATAAGGTTGGAGCAGGCTACGAAGCCGCCGATCTCCACCCCGAGTTGTTTCCTTTCTGCGAGGTAAGGGCACTAAACCTTTGTTGCGATGCCGAGTCGCTACCGCACAGCCACTACGACCTGATACTGCATAGTCACGTACTTGAGCATCTCCCTTGTAACTATACGGCCGTCTTGTTTTTTTTGCACAGGGCCCTAAGGCCGGGAGGCCATCATATTTTTAGCCTGCCAATTCTATCGGGGTTCTATGAGGAGGACCTTGGCAACCTGTCCGAACGCGAAGCTATCGCGCGGTTTGGGCAGTCCGATCATGTACGCAGAATTGGACGGTCCAACCTTGAAGCAACATTAGGAATGATCTTTCCGGGTGATCTTGAGCGCCATCGGATCGATCGTTGCTTTGATGCTGAGACGCTGAGGAGAGCCAACGTACCGAGCGATCAGTGGACCACTCTCAATAGCTCTACTGTTTTTGTGTTCGGTAAGAGCGAATTGAGGCTCTGCAACTGAGGTTTGGTCGTGCGCGAGAGCTGCAGCGTTGCCGTGACATGGCGGCGGCCGTGATGCAGATGCTGCAATTATTGAAAGCCAAGTTGATCCACTGTGTCCAGTTGGCTCACTGAGGACAGAGGTGGGCCACTCCCGTCGAGGCCTACTGAACGGATAAAGCGACCGCATAGTGGTTTTCGCCCATCAAAGACAGTGCATCATCAATCATCAACGCAGCCTTCAATTCCTGGCTCTCGTCTTGAATTTTGGCGAGGATATCGTTCAGAGCTAGGTGGTAGATCGTCCCTCCCGTGAACGCAATATCTACGCGTGGGAAAACAGACTTCAAAGCGGGCACGATCGAACTGCTGTCGGCCGCCTCGGACGGGTCAACATCAAGCATGCGCTCAATCGTCGGTCGCGTCACGGGTTTGGCGCCGGCGAGTACCTCTGATGGGAGGTTGCGCCGAAACGTGTTGCAGTAGTCGAGCATTCTCTCAGTCCACTGAAAACGCGAGGGGCCGATGAAATCGTCCATCGCGAACAGGCCGTTGCAAGCTAGGCGCTCCGCCGACCATTCGACGGCGGCTGTACAGTCAGGCATATGGTGAAGGGAGTTATTCCAATAGACGAGGCCATACTGATCCGAAATCGAGAGGTATTTTGAGGTTGGAATGAAGGTCGCGCGCTCACTCACGCCAAGCTGCTGGGCCCGAGCCCGACCAGCATTTATGCGTTCGTCGGCGATCTCAATGAGGGTGAAATGCTCGACTAGTCCGGCTTGTAGTAGAGAGAGAGCTCTTTTTGCCCGGCGCCGCACCCGACTGAAATGGCGCTTCGTATTGCTCCATGGCACGTTGCATAAGCTGCAATGAGTTTATGAAATCCTGCTGATAGCCCGGGTATAGCTTCGCCGCAGACGCGACGGTTGATGTGGCTTACAATCGCATCGGATTCCCACCAACGAGTACGGGGAGGACGGCTTGCGGATGTGATCCGATTCCAATGAGTCGCCGCGCGAGCGATATCGGTGGATGCCATCGATTATTTCAACCACACGCCGGAAAATAGCGCAACTAGAACGTACAGCGTAGACTTTACTCGCGGTAATACCCACGGTACCAGTCAATAAAGCTCTTTATACCCGCTTCAAGAGGGGTGCTGGGCTCAAAGCCAATGTCGCGCACTAGCTCATCTACGTCGGCATAGGTCCTTGGGATGTCGCCTGGTTGAAGCGGAAGAAAGTTTTTCTTAGCCTCGCGCCCTAAAGCTTTTTCAATCGCCGCGATAAAGTCCATCAGTTCCACAGGGCTATGATTGCCGATGTTGTACAGCCTGTAAGGCGCTGCCGACGTTCCCGGGTCTGGAGCATAACCAGACCAGTCCACGTTTGGTCGTGGCACAAGGTCGGTAATACGCACGACTGACTTGACGATGTCGTCAATGTAAGTGAAGTCGCGAGCGTGGTTGCCTTGATTGTAGACGTCAATCGGCTCGTCCGCGAGAATCCGCTTTACAAACTTGAAAAGAGCCATATCCGGTCTACCCCAGGGGCCGTAGACAGTAAAAAAGCGCAGTCCCGTCGTGGGCACTCGATAGAGGTGGGCATAGACATGCGCCATGAGCTCGTTCGACTTCTTGCTCGCAGCATAAAGGCTGACTGGATGGTCAACATTGTCGTGGATGCTGAACGGCACGCGCGTGTTGGCACCGTAAACAGAGCTCGACGAGGCAAATACTAGGTGCTTCGTCGCATGGTAGCGGCAGGCCTCAAGGACGTTTAGAAAGCCAACAATGTTAGATTGGACGTAATCCTCAGGGTGGCTGAGCGAATAGCGCACACCCGCTTGCGCGGCCAGATGGATCACCCGCTCAGGCTCGTGAGCGGCGAACAATTCATCAACCGTTGGCTTCTCGATGAGATCGCCCCGCACAAATGAAAAGCCGGGATAGCCGGTGAGCCCAGCAAGCCGGGCCTCTTTTAGCTTCACGTCGTAATAAGGGTTCATGTTGTCGAGACCGACGACCTCTTCGCCGCGGTCGAGCAGCGCGCGCGCTGTATGGAACCCGATGAATCCGGCGGCGCCGGTTACAAGTATCTTCATGTCGTTGTCTGTCTCGGTCTGTTTTCTGAGAGGTCCATCGAGTCTGGTCAGGTTGCTTTTTAACTACCGCGCGAATTGCCGACGCATCCAGTCTATAGAGGACTTTCGTCGGGGAAGGACCGGTTCAAGGTAAATATCTGGATAGAAGTGAACATCAGGCTCTGGAAGATGACTAACCGCTTGCCACGATGCCGGGTAGGCCAAGCCACCAGCGTAAAGCCTCTTGATCCAGTCAAAGTGGTCGTCAGCACAGACGGGGCCGTACGGTACGAGCCAAGTTGATGGCCTCCCGGCAACGCGCTCGGAGACGGCGCCTATCGCTGTCGCCAGAACGGGTAAGCCTAGGGAAAGCACGTCCGAAAGGGCGTAGCTGTGTGTTTCCGGTACCGTGAATGGGAACCACGCCATGTGGGGATCAATCCTGCCAACAATGTCAGAGAGATCCGAATCTTTGTATGCACCGAGATACGTGATGTTTTGCGTGGCATTCAGCGCGGCTTCCACCTTTCCATTGGTCTCGCCAAGGCAAAGGATCTCGATAGGAAGAGCCTCGCAATGAGCCCGATTTGCCACATCTAGAATGATGCTGAGTCCTTTGGAGTAATGCGGTCGGCCTAAGACGAGAACGCGCATGGGCTGACCCTTGTATAGCGGCGCAACTCGTATTGGAGCCTGACGCCTCTGAGGCTCCTGAACATGCGCCGCGATCACCGGTAACGTCGGCATTAATCGCTGCGTCCGATACGCGAGATCACGAGATATTGCGATGCGCCTGTCGGCCTTCGCGACAAGAGGCGGCGTACTCAGACGGCCGGCGTCGTGCATTTTGGCGAGGGCCTCGTCCCCCACAAAGTAGCCTTGCGCGTCCTCGAAATGCGGGGTTGGAGAGAAATGGTGGTAGTCGGTAAAGGTAACGTCGTAGGGGACATTGAGACCGTCCACGAGCGCCGAGATGTGCTGCTGCAAGCCGATCGTTTGAATGACGTTTAGGCGGTCAAATCCGCTTGCCTCAAGGTCGTGTAACGGGGCGGCGAGGCCGGCGGCCAAGTCATAGCTTCGCTCGGCGAAGTAGGGCCCACGGTCCGATAGATGAAGCGACTTGTTTTCGACCCCCCATGCCCAGGTTACGTCGACGCTGTCGCCCACCAAGTCCGCCAACTCGCGTGCAAAGCGGATCGTGCCGCCGCCCCAAGCGTGAACAACAAACAGAATCTTGGGACGCGATCTTCTCAAACGACGCAACATCTAGCGACCGTACCTAGTGAAGGCCCCAACGATCGACTGTCTCCCATCTGCGCGACGAGTCGACCCACTTGATGCTTCCCATGATGAAGTGAGCAATTGGGACCACCTAGCTGCGACTTGATCGGATGATGCAAGACGACGCCCAGCGAAGCGGCGCAGTGATCCGCCAAGATCGACTACGTTTCATTGCAGCCATCTGACCCTCTGCTTTTTTGGTGTGAACCGCGACTCGCGTCTCCGCCTTTCCTGCCCGCAACTCCGCTTGCTTGGCCCGCGTCTCCGCTTGCTTTGCGCGAGCCTCCGCTTGCTTGGCCCCCGCCTCCGCTTGCCGCATATGCGTCGCGGCCTGGTCAGCGAGATCTAGCTCGCACGTCAACGCCAACTCACTTTGCTGTTCGTAACAGTGGCCCCTACCCGCCGTAGGGCTAAGCATCTCTGGCAGGTCAAAAAATGCCAATGGCTGTAATTCGCTCGTTGTCACGGCGACATGTGCGCTCTCGTGAATATCGATACCTTTTGGACCCCCTTCTTGTGGATTGCGACGCCCTTGCAGAAAGGTCTCATCACTCATCACACGATATGACGAGACGGGATAGTGAATGCCCCGCCAGCTTCCGTCGTGGCTCTTGTAGATACGAACAAAGGGAGCGCCCGCATCGGCCACGAGAACGAATTTGCCATCGGCGGTAAAGCGGACACCATGAGGGTAGTACACACCCCTTAAAAGGCCCCGAGGATCTGCAGACACATCCAATGAGCCGTCATTGAAATACATGGCAACGCAGTGCCGGTTGTGATTACTAACGCCAACCCACTTCCGGTCGCTGCTGACACATATGCCGTCCGGAATATCGAGATGCTTGTGTAGGAGCAGGCCACTCTCTTCCACGGAGAAGCCTCTGTCTGCATTCAATATGTGTCTTGTTATTGTGTGTCCAAAATTGTCGCACATCAGGATCTCGTAGAGGTCCTCGGCAGACCTTGTGACTGATACCGAGCCTGGCGAGTGGATGAGATCTTGGTCGGCGATTGTCGCGCTCGGCACTATTTCGTGGTAGCTGACACCATCGGCAAGATCTGGCAGGCGCAATATGCAGGCCATACCGTTTCGATTGGCTACAATGAGCGATCTGTCATCGATAAAATCCAGCCCATGGGGAAGGTTGAAGCTCGGTGAGAAGATCTCGTTTGCTCTCAGCAGCTCTAGCTTCTTGCCGGACGATGTGGATGTGATCGAGATATCAAACAATACAACCTTGTTCTCAGAAAATCCCGCGACTGCAAACTGCCTATAACTTGGCGAGAATTTAACGTCTTCAGTCCGACCGAGACGTCTGACAATATCGAGTACTTCCCCAGAGCCGGTGTAGGAGATGACCATGGCGCGTGCCCTCACAGGTCAATGCACGGCGTCAGCGCTTCGCATTGACGGTGTCGCATAACTGACTTGCTCCTGTCTTGGCCCCCGAAAAGTGGACCAGTATGGGGTTAGCTGTGAGGGAGGTTTTGTTGGCACGCAAGGGCTATTCGGATGAGGATTGCTCGGGGCCGTTGCAGGAGGTTGAGGTGTTTCTTGCGGACGGGATAGAGGAGTGCGCCGTACGGTCGGCACGATGGATCTGGCCGCCGACATGTGGCGGAGGAAGTTCGGCGGCATGGGACGGCCGCAGCTTGGGCAGCTACGGGTTCGTGTCGTGGGATGCTCAAAGAGCTCTGCCATCCATTCTCTCGTATGGGGGAACATGTGCGAGTGGCGCCGCACCGTCCCAACGTCGCGCAGTCCGCTTGGCCCTCTCTAGCCACCTGAGTTCTGGTCTAGATTATGTGTTCAGGGCGGGAGGTGGTCCAATTCGGCATTTAGGAGGGTGAGGTCTCTGTCGACTCTAAATCAAGGGCGAAATCCCTTGGCCAAGGCCCGCGCAAAGGGCATCCTCGATGCCATCTGACTGCATGCTTGGCCGAAACGCCAAGGCCGTGCTTTGCTCGATCGCGGCGAGTTTGGACAACGTGCGTTGAAGTTCTTGTTGGACGCTCCGCAGTTCGCGCTCCGTTGATGGATTTGCATGGGCTTTAAGAATGTCGTCGATAACGAGATGTTCTGATCCGAAAAGTATCTCCTCCCAGCCGATAGCTGTATTAGCCTTGGCGGCGTCGCGCGGGACCCAGCGCTTCGCCCTGGCGCACATGGCTGCATTCTTTGCGATCATCGCCTTTGCGTGGGGCATGTGGCAGGCATGGTTGATGGCACTGACGGGGCTGGCCGCGCTCTATGTGGCGCTCGCCGTCAACGTTTATCGGGCGGGTCAACCAGAGACGAAATCCGCTGTGCATTCATCTGAGAGTCCCGCTCAATCACAGAGTGATGCCACCGGTGTGGGCCAAGACGGTGAAAAGACAGCGCGGATGTTCACCGGTCGACATTGACCTTAGCTGTCGCTTCGTGGGGCGTCCCGTGCTCCCAAGGCCGTCGTGGACGCCTATGCGGTCGTCACGGAAGGGACAGTCCTCTTTGAGTCCAGGGCTGTTGGGAGCCATCACCCAAGTACAGCGCTCGTGTAACAGGCGGCCAAACTTGACCGGGCCCTGCCGCAAAGCCAATTATGGTCTGATAGAATCATGGAGCATGAGTATCAGTTTGGGTTCCGCCCAAGTGTCAGCCGTGCAGCACGATTTTGCGATTATTGGAGCAGGACCCGCGGGGTCGGCGTGCGCCAATGCGCTTTTGCTCGAAGGCGCGTCGAGCGTCGCCCTCATCGACCGGGCGCGATTTCCGCGAGACAAAATCTGCGGCGACGGGATCGGGCCGGGGATCATCGCTATCCTCGATGCACTCGAGCTAAGGCACATCCTGGTTGGACACCGCCGTGTCACGCAGATGGTGATGACGAGCCCGTTCGGCGGCCGTATGACCCTCAACGACAATGAGATTAGCGGCCAATCGCCGCTTGGCTATGTCATCCGGCGCACGGAGTTCGATCACGCGCTGGTTGCCGCTGCCGTCCAACGGGGTTGTGCCGACATGACCGGCTGGAGCTTGGAGGCGGCCGACTACGTCAATGGCAAGTGGCGGCTCGACTTGGAGGCCACTGACAACAGCGAAACTCGCTCGATTACAGCGGACGTGTTGATTGGCGCCGATGGGGCGACATCACGGGTGCGGCGGCTGTTGGGTCAGCCCTTCAATCACGAGAAGCATGTTTCGGTTTCGATGCGTATTCTTGCGCGCACTGAGCCGGAGTTCCCCGCCCGCCAAGAACTGAATGTTGAACAAGAATTGCCGATCCCAGGCTATGCCTGGAACTTCGCGACGGGCGCCGGCACCGTGAACGTGGGCTTTGTCTGCGACACGCCTACCTATAAGGCCCATGGGCGCCATTTGCGGGAGATCCTTGAGACCTACAAAGGTTTGCTCCCCCACAACTTCGCCTATGACGACACCACCCGTCATTCCCAGATCCTGCCGCTCGCCTCCCAGATGCCGCCGCTTGCTTACCCGGACGTCAGCGCGGCGCTCATCGGGGATGCCGCCTCGATGATCAATCCGCTGACGGGCGAAGGCATCTTCTACGGCATGGAGGCAGGTCTCCAGTTGGGACGACGACTCGCCCGCGCCCCGAAGAGCCATGAGGGCAGGGCGCAGGCCCTTGTCGCCTATGAACGCACCTTCCGCCGCCAGTTCACCGCCCACTTTCGAGGGAACTACTACTTACGCAAGCTCATTGAGAAGCCGGCCCTTTTCGATCGCATGCTTCGGGCGGGCGCGAGAGACACCGATCTGTGCTGCGACTGCATCGAATACATGATGGGTAATGAGAGCGGCGTCGGTAAGAAGCCGCTTTACCAGCTCGCGCTCAGGACGCTGTTCGCCTGAGCACTTTTGGTCTGCAAGTTGGCCGCTCAGCCGCGTTGACAGGGCAATGGGGCCGTCGAGCCCTTGGGCGCCTCTTCTTCTGAAGCGGCTCCTCGACTTTGTTCCCATAGGTCTCGGGCGATGGTGAGAGGGTCCATGTCGCGGTCTCGCCACCAGGTTTCTTCTTTGCCCACTCGGTGGACATCCGTGTGATGGATTGCGCAAAGGGGCACGGTGAACTCATCGCTGACCTTCAAGCTGAGGCCCCGTGATTGCGCATGACGGAGATGGTGGGCATGGGAGGCTTGCGGCCACAGATGATGCAAGGTTGGCTTGCCACGAATTTGAGATGCTGTTTGCTTCGGATGCGTTTGGGTTCGCTGATCGTCAGAACGCTCTTGTCCACGGGCTGCCGCGCGCCATCTGCGCTCTTGGAATCTGGGGCACTTTCGCCCCCATGGTCTTCGGTTTCAGCTGCCCGGCCATTGTCCCGATTTGGTGCCGCGATCGTTACAGCGCAGCGTTTGAGGTGGGCAATCAGGTCAGCGGTCACGCTGGACTGGTCCTGGTCGGCTTGCCTCGTTACCTTATTGACGCCCGGACCGCTTCGAGGTTCTGTTCCCACACCTCGAAAAGAGCCTCGATGGTGGGAGCTGCGCCCATCGCTTCTTTGAGAGCCTTGGCAAAATCGGTTGGCGTCTCGAAGGTGGAAGTCGGATTTGCGTTGGCTGACCTAAGACACCAAGAGCGCGAGGTTTCGTCGGCGTCCTTCTTAGACGGACGGACTCCACTTTGCGCAGGGTCGTAAAGTGCAAGACCAAAAGGATTGCCGAACGTGGCGAGCGCGCGTTTTGTTGCATCGGTCTCGGCAGACTTCAGGGCAATCTCGTGAGCTTGTCCCGGGCTTACCGCCCTGGACTCGCCGGACCCTGAGCCTTCCCTTACGATGACGATATCGCCGGCCCGGACTGAAATGCGTACCTTCGCCGTATAGGCGGCCATGTAGTAGCGACCGCTACTTCCGGTCCACACGCAGCGACTGGAGACCGTATGACGGTCCCAAGCGTCATAGCCGAAGATCCTGTTGGCTTCTGAAATGGCATGCCAGCCTTCAATGTAATTCAATGTGGCACCGTTCTCGGTGCGTGACTTGACGTGATCCGCGGCAAGCTTGGCTTTCAGCTGACGGGCTTGGCTTGCTGAAAATGCCATCATCTTGTCCTCACTGACAGAACGGGCCGTGGATTGCCTAGCTGAGCACCTGGCACGTCGGTGGAGCGCTTCAGATCTGCGAGGAGAGACTGGCGGTCGAGCTTTGGGTCCTGTGGCACCCAATAGGTTTCTGGAATCACAGCTTCGTCGACGACCACAAGGCCGGGAAGGCCGGCTCTGGATGAAACGGTGAAGTCGGGTTGCTCCAACTTGTTGAGCCCGACTTCCGTCATGGCCTCGAGGCAAAGTTGGCGCTTCTTTTGGGAACGCTCCTTCAGGCGCGACAGGCGCTCTTTCATTTCATCAAGTCTTTGCCGCAAACCGCTTTGAAGTGCTTCATCCACTAGCGCGGAGCGGATTACGGCAGCTATCATCTCATTTAAGTCGGTGATTCCCTCGAGCGTGTCTGCCAGGGTATCGTCGTCCAGAGAGGGATAGTCGTTCAACAGCCGGTCTTTCAGCTGGCAATATTTGGTCGTCTCAAGAGAGATTTGGTGATTGCTCATCGTTTCGGCTCCATATGCGCCACTATCGGCACATAAAGTGCCATATATGGCACGATGTGTCAACTCATGCTAGTCCCAGCTCAGATCCGGGCCGCGCGAGCCTTGCTAGGATTGAGTCAGGGTCAACTCGCGGATTTGGCGGGGATCGGAGTCAGGACGGTTAAGAGGATCGAACTCGCGGACGAATTATCAGGGGCGGCTCGAACGAACTGGAAAATCCAGACGGCCCTTGAGGCAGCGGGGATCGAATTCATCTCGGCAGAAGGAGGAAGGGGGCCAGGCGTGCGTCTGAGAACTTCAAGCCTCTGAGGTGCCTACCGCGAAGGCTGTGTCAGACGTCGTGGGTGAGGGGGAATATTGCAAAACGAACCCAATTGCTGCAGCGCAATAGCGGTTTATTGCCCCTCGATCGTTCGTGTTGCTTGTGTCTTAGCTAGCCGTGCGGATTGAAGCCCATGAAGCAAGCTCAGGGTTTTCATTACCGCATTCATCAACCCCGTTTCGTGTCGCGTCACAACACTGAGCATCTCGTTTGCCCTGCGCCGTCTGGCTTCAAGGCGCGTCTCAGAATTATCTGCAATTCCAAAAGGCTGGCCCTGCGCGCTCTCGCGGGACGGTGCGTCCTCAGCCTTGATTGCAAGTTCCTCAAGTTGGTCTAGCTCTTGATCCGTGAAGGACGAGATATCCCAATTCATGAATATTCGGCCGAGAATGCCACTCATCACTTGTGCTTCGACAGATGGAACTCGGCGTAGACGCCAAAGTAAGCCAGCCAAGCGGTCCACTAACTCGCATTCCATGGTGCCTTGTGGGTCGAAGTCAGCCATGAGGCCGTCGCGGAAGACGTTAAAATCGTCTGGTGTCTCGCCGCGGATCACGATTTCCTCAGCTGTCAGGCCATGCTTCCATGCATTCTGACGAGACCGGGCCTTTCCAATCTGCGTTTTTGGGCCCGTGCTCTTTTTTGAGTTCGATCGGTTTGCGGCGATCTGCTTCTCCGAAGGCATCTGTTCTCCTCTTCCATCGGCGACTTGTTCTCAATGCAATTTCAGACGGTATCTTTGATGACTTCGCCCTGTGCGTACAAGATGGTTCCCCTCATCAACCGGCAATGCCGCAGTCTGTGACATGCAGCTATTGTTGCTGTTTCAGCTGCTCACTCTGGTTGTTGTGGCGAATGCGGTCCCGGTTTTTGCCAAGAGGTGCTTTGGGCCGGCTACCGCATGGCCGTTAGACGGCGGCCTCGTGCTATCTGATGGTCAGCCTTTGCTAGGTGCATCCAAAACCATTCGCGGCATCCTCCTTTCGATGGTTCTGACGCCTGTCGTCGCGATGCTCATTGGATTGAGTTGGCAGGTCGGCGTGGTCGTTGCGTTCTCCGCCATGGCGGGAGATCTCGTCTCGAGCTTCCTAAAGCGACGCATGGGGCTGCGCGCCAGCGATCAAGCGATTGGGCTCGATCAAATTCCGGAGTCCCTCCTGCCGCTTCTCGCGGCCCGATGGCTGCTTCCCGTCACAACCGTTGATATTCTCGTAGGTACGGCTCTGTTCATCGTCGGAAGCCTAGTCGTCTCCCGCCTACTGTTCAGGCTGAACATGCGGGACAAGCCCTACTGATCAGAGAGTTGAAGGCGGTGAAGGGTGATCTCAGGTGGGCAGTTGAACCGAACCGGCACGACTGACGAACCAGCGCCCGCCGCCGTGTATCCGACCATGCTGTGGTGTCGCCAAGCGCCGGAGCCCAACGCTCTCGGCAAGACGGCACTGAGCGTTAGGGGAATGCCACCGGGCAGGCAGAATTGCCCCCCATGGGTGTGACCGCTGACCAGCACATCGAAATCCGCATGAGCGGCTTGCCGATAGATCTCCGGCGTGTGTGTAACGAGTACCGAGAAGTCCTCGTGGGGAATGCCTTCGGCGGCCTTCTCGATATTGTCCGCCCGGTAGAAGTGGGCATCGTCAATCCCCACGATGTGGATGCGATCCTCGCCGCGCCTGATTGTCTCGGCCTCGTTCATCAGCATCCGGATGCCCATGTCCTCCAGTGCGGGGAGCATGCGAACCGAATCGTGATTGCCGAGGACGCCATAGACAGGTCCCTTCAACGCCGAACACACACGTCTCATGCCGTCAACGGCGGCGTCGTGCGTCCCCCAGGTTTTGGCTCTGTAGTCGCCGGTCAGAAGACAAACGTCGTACGGAAGGTCCTCGACGAGCCTCATCACTTCCGTCATGGCATCGGCGCTGTACTCCACATGGAGGTCGCTGATCTGAAGCATGGTGAAGCCGTCGAAAGCCTTCGGCACGTGCGGCGTAGCGATGACATTGTCTTTGAGGACAACCTTGGCGGCGTTGCGCCGCCCGCGCCAATAAAGCCCGCTCGCCATCAGAACCGCACGAATGATCGTGTGGCCGATCGGGAGGTTCTCGATGTGGAAGAAGTTGATGCCCTGTCCGAAGACTTGCGCCTCGTGATCGTTCTCGACGCCGAGACGCTGGCGCGCATGACGGCGCCCGAGGCGCTGTTCGAGCTGCTTTAGGATTCGGTCCTCTGACATCTCATTCTCTAAGACCATTGGATGTGCGGTGCGGACAGGTCCGATACGAGAAGACTAGAGGCCAACTCTATCAGCAGCCTCGGGACGAAGCATATGAGGCCGATCAACAGAACAGATCTGGAGCACCTTAGGGGCTCAAGCCACGAGATCGGCAACGTAGTCCCCGATCGCGAGGGACGATGTCAGCCCCGGGGAGTCGATGCCGTAGAGCGCGACGTAGCCGGGGTGTCCCGTCTCGTCGGGCCCTTGGATGATGAAGTCGGCGAGGGGCTCCCGAGGTCCGGAGGTGCGCGGACGGATGCCGGCGTAGGCGGGCTCCAGCGAGCCGTCCGGCAGGCCCGGCCAGTAGCGCCGGATGGCGCCGTAGAACGCCGCGCCGCGGCCGGGGTCCACGTGGTAGTCGACATCCTCGACCCACTCGACATCGGGGCCGAAGCGCACCTGTCCGCCGAGATCGAAGGTGAGGTGGGTGCCGAGGCCACCTTCAGGTGGCACGGGGTAGATCAGATGCCGGAAGGGCGCCCGGCCTGTCAGGGTGAAGTAGCAGCCCTTGGCGAGGTAGCGGGGCGGGATGGTCGAGGGGTCGAGACCGGTAAGGTTCCGTGAGAGCTCCCAGGCGCCGAGCCCCGCGGCATTGATGACCAGCCGGGTTTCGATCTCGGTGGGGTCGTCGCCGCCGATGCTCAGCCGAGTTGCTCCGCCTTCGAGTGATCCGCCAACAAGTGAGCCACCGAGGACCGGCGCCGCGCATTGCACCAGCGCACCGGCGTTCTCGGCGTCTCCTTGGTAGGTCAACATGAGGGCGTGCCCGTCGACGATGCCGGTCGACCCGGACTGAAGTGCCTGCGTTCCGGCGAGGGCGGGTTCCATCACTTCGAGGCGCGATCTGTCGATCAGCTCGACTTCCTCGACGCCGTTGGCGAGGGCGCGCCGATGGAGCGCCTCGAGCGCAGGGACTTCCTCCCCGTTCGCCGCCACCACGAGTTTGCCGCAACGGCTGTGGGGAACGCCGCGCTCCTCGCAGTATCGATACAGCGCGCGGCGGCCTTCGACACAGAACTTCGCGCGCAAGCTGCCTGGGGGGTAATAGAGGCCGGCGTGGATGACCTCGCTGTTGCGCGACGATGTCTCCTGGCCGACGTCGGAGCCGCGCTCCAGAACCAGAACCTCACGGCCAGCCTGTGCGAGCGCACGCGCAATGGCGAGCCCGACGACCCCTGCGCCGACGACTATTGTCTCAACCTTGTCCAGAGGGGCGTTCATCGCTGCCGCGCGCGGAAGCTACCAGAGCCGCCTCTGCGCCTCGCCCTTGCAGGGTTTCTGCATCCCGATCGTGTGCTTGGGGCGCGCCACCTTCTCGAACATCTTCATATCGACGCGCCTGAATGGCTTGTACCGGTTGCTGCAAATATGGCTCTCGGCAACACGGGGGGCGTACTCGATCAGCAGCGGGCGCGCGCCGTCGAATTCGTTGTTTTGAATCTGCACGCGCGAGATGCGCGCCTTCTTGCCGGCGATCATGATGCCGCCGCCCTCGTTGTTGATGAAGACCGAGCTCTCGATGCGGACATTAGTGATGGTCTGCTTGGGATTGTCGGGCTCAAGATCAATGCCTGCGGCGGGCCGGGTGCCTTGCGTGTCCCGGAACATGGACCGCGTCACCAGAATGCGGTTGCCGTGAATGATGGACAGGCCCTGCCGCCGGTTGCGCTCCGCCCGGACCCCACACAGCGCAACGTCTTCCGCATCGGAGATATGGAAGCCGTCACCCCATAACTCCCTTGCGCGCACATTCGAGATCGTGACGCGCTTTGAGCCCTTCATGATGAAGATGCCCATGCCCCACTCGCCGCCCTTGCCCTGATGAGTGCGGCGGTCGCCGACAATCGTACCCCCCGTCACGGTCACATCTTGAGCGTCGGAAATTCGCAGGACCGTGTAGTGGGGCTTCTTGGTCGGAAACATCTTCAAGACTGCCTTGGGGTGCATCTTGAAGGTCATGTTACTCTTAAGGCTGAGGCGGTTCTTGGTGTCAGTGTCGACCCGGTAGCGCCCGGCGGCAGATAGACCGTGCCACCCGTGCCGGCGACTTTATTGATCGCGCGCCGGATGGCCTTCGTGTCGTCCGCGCTGCCGTTGCCCTTCGCGCCCATGGACTTGACGTTGACCGTCAGCTTGGACGTGGGGCCGGCATTGCAGCCTCTATACGGTGCCGCCGTGGCCTGGCTGACCGGCAGGATGGTCAGGCAGAGAATCAGAAGGGCGCTTATTCGAGTAAGACTGGTCAAGGCTGTCTGTGGTGTTCCCTCTTATACGCTGACGAGCATTTAACACGCTCGACCCTGAATATGACATGAACACCGCTCCTTCGGCGGTGGTTCCCCCTCGAAGCGGCACAAATGGGGCGTTGCGGCCCTTCTCGGCTAGGCCACAGCCTTGCGAATCACCTCCGCGACCCGCCGCGCGTCGTCGTCGGGCAGGTAGGGATGCATCGGCAGGCTCATGACCTGATGGCAGATGGTCTCGCTGATCGGCAGAGAGCCCTCGCCGCCGCCATAGGGTGCGTAGGGCGCCTGAAGGTGCATCGGCTTGGGATAGTAGATGGCCGACGGGATGCCCGCTTCGTTGAGCGCCGCCTGGATGTCGGCGCGCCGGTCCGACTTGATGGTGTATTGCGCCCAAGCCGACTGGCGTCCCGGGATGCGCTTCGGAACCGTCACCGCGTCCTTGAGCTCTTCGTCGTAGATGGATGCGAGGTGATCGCGGGCCGCCAACTCGTCGTCGAGGATCGGCAGCTTCACCGAGAGGATCGCCGCCTGAATGCTGTCGAGACGGCCGTTGATGCCGATACGGGCGATTTCGTAGCGGTCGGCGCCCTGGCCGTGCACGCGGATCGACTTTAGGAGCTCGGCGAGTTCGTCGTCGTCGGTCATGATGGCGCCGCCGTCCCCGTAGCAACCCAGCGGCTTCGCCGGGAAGAAGCTGGTGCAGCTCACATGCGCGAGCGAACCGACACGCTTGCCGTCATAGACGCCGCCGAAGGACTGCGCCGCGTCGTCGATCAGATGCAGCTGCTCCCGATCCGCAAACGTGTTGAGTTCGTCCCAATCCGCAGGCAACCCAAAGAGATCCACGGCGAGGATCGCCTTCGGCGTCAACTTACCTTCCGCGCGGGTCGCGGCGATCTTTGCGTCGAGATCGGCGAGGTCGAGATTGAAGCTGTCTTCCTCGACGTCGACGAACACGGGCGAGGCGCCGACGAGGATGATCGCCTCGGCGCTGGCCGTGAAGGTGAAGGACGGCACGAACACCGCATCGCCCGGCCCGATGCCGTAGGCGATCAGGGGCATGATGATCGCGTCGGTGCCGCTGGAGCAGGAGATCGCATGGCGGACGCCGCAATACTCGGCGAGTTCGCTTTCAAGCTTCGTGACTGCCGGGCCGAGAATGTAGCGGCCGTCGTCGAGAACATCCTGGATCGCGTCGGCGATCTGCGGCTTCAGCCGCGCATATTGTGTCTTCAAGTCGACAAAGGGGACGCCCGACATCAATCTTCCTTCTCATCTTTGTGCTGCGGTTCCCGGCTCTCGAAGTCGAGCGTCTGGGCAGCGCTTTCCCTATCCAAGTCGGGAGGCATCGGCAAGGGGACGCATCAACACGACGCAGCGCCGTATCTGACCTGAAACGTCCCCTTGGATGGGCAAACTCGCCACGTTCAGACTGGGTTCAGGTCGGGACCTCCACCCTGGGCTCCAATATGGTCTCCCGAGCCGAGCGGTGGGGCCGTGGAGGTCTTGATGAACCGCTTGCTCATGGTTTGCGTGATGGCGATCGCCTCGATCGCCGGCGGCACGCTGGTTTCCGGCAAGGCGAACGCGGGCGGACCAGCCGCCCCCTACGCCGCAGCCGATTTCCAGATCGACGAGTTTTACGATGCCCTTGCTCCGTATGGCGATTGGGTCGCCGACGAGCGTTTCGGGTATGTTTGGTACCCGAACGCGGTCCAGCAGGGTTGGCGCCCCTACACGGTCGGCAATTGGGTCTTTACCGACGAACACGGCTGGTATTGGGATTCGCCCGAACCGTTCGCCTGGGCCGTCTATCACTACGGGCGCTGGGGCTACGATGCAGAGTACGGCTGGTACTGGGTTCCCGGCGATACGTGGTCTCCGGCCTGGGTGCAGTGGCGCTATAGCGACGACTATGTCGGCTGGGCCCCCGAGGCTCCGGTCAGGACCGTGGGCTATGGCGGCTACGGAGCACCTTATGGCGGCTACCGGGACTACGGCTACAACGACGGGCTGTCCTATTTCGGCCTCGGCCTGTCCTCCGGCGGTTTCGGTTTTTCCGTCGAGAGCTACGACGCTACGACGACTATGGCTATGGCTCCGCGTATGGAGCGCCGAGGCGCTACGCGCCGCGCGCCTACGCACCCGTAGCCGATGCCTGGACGTTCGTCCGGCCCCGCTATCTCGTATCGCCGGCCGTGCGGAGCTATGCGGTTCCGCGCACGAGCATCTCGCTGGTGTTCAACTCGACGAAGACCGTGTACCGGCCGCATTACCGGAACGGCGCCATCTATAACGAGGGCTTCCCCCGCGCGCGTTGGTCCCGGGTCACGCGACGGCACCTCGAGCCGTATCGCGTCCACCGGGCCGCACACCGGCCTGGCCCCAACAGAGGCTGGGCCTATGGCCGGGGCAACCGGGATCTGCATGTCTATGCCCCTCGGGTGAAGAAGAACGCCGGGCCGCGCCGTCCGCCGAAAAAGGTCGCGCAGAGGTCCGCACGCCGGAAGGTTGCCGCGCATCAGGGCGCGGAAAGCCATCGGCCCGCAGGAACGCGCCGCGCTATGTGGCCCCGTCCCAGCCGCGGCTGACGCCCTTCGAACGGGCGGCGGCGGTCAAGCCCTCCTACGTCCAGCGGAAGCAGCTCGAGGAGCAACGCCGCCGGCCGCCAGCCGCGCGCGCATCAGGGCAGCAAGCCCAAGCAGGGCGCTTCAAAGGCAGCTAACGCCAGGCCAAAGCCCAAGGCCAAGCCCAACAATGCGCGGCCGCAGGCGAATGGGCGCCCGCAGCAAGCCAATCGCGGTCCCGGGCGGGGTCCTCGAGACGGCAATGGAGCCGGTCGTGCGCGCAGTACCCAGAACGGGCCGGCCGACCGCCGCCATGCCAGCCGCAAGCCGGACGGCGCGGGCGGGTCGCAGGCCCGGCGCGGCCCGAGCGTCGGCCCGATGCCCGGACCCGTCCGAGCGGACCGCCGCAGGCCGCGGCGCGACGGCCAATAGGCCCGAGGGCACAGGCCGTCAGGGGGGTGGACCCCACAGCAAGCAGCGCCCCGGTCCGA
Organism: Methyloceanibacter stevinii; assembly: GCF_001723355.1. Classification (NCBI taxonomy): domain Bacteria; kingdom Pseudomonadati; phylum Pseudomonadota; class Alphaproteobacteria; order Hyphomicrobiales; family Hyphomicrobiaceae; genus Methyloceanibacter; species Methyloceanibacter stevinii. The sequence continues at coordinate 575,066 of NZ_LPWE01000010.1, forward strand.
AACCCCCAGGCCAAAAAAGCCCTCGGCAAACCAGGGTCACGCCCATAGGCCGCCGGGACCGAAGCCACAGGCACAACGCCCGCCGGCGAGGCGCGATGCCGCCAGTAAGCCGCAAGGACCGACGCCTCAGGCGCAGCGGCCTCCGGCCAAGAGGCCCCAGGCCCGGAAACCCTCGTCGAAGCAGGCCCACGCCAACAGGCCTCCGGCGCCGAGGCCGCAGGCGAAACGGCCTCCGGCAAGGAGGGACGCCGCCCACAGCAAGCCGCGGGGACCGATGCCGCAGGCGCGGAAGGCCCCTCCGAAGAAGGTCCAAGAGAAGGTCCAAGCCAAGCGCCGCAGGGCCCGAGACCCCAAGCGATGAGAGCGGCGCCCAAGAGGCCTCAGGCCAAGAAGCCTCAGGCCAAGAGGCCCCAGGGCCCGAGGCCGCAGGCGAAAAGACCCGCGGCAAGGAACACCCAAGCCCAACGGCCGCGCGGACAAAATCCGCAAAACAAAAAGTCAAAAGGCAAGAAGTCGAAAAACGGGTCGGGCAGGTCCTAGCCGCGCCACGGGACGCGCGCCTGTCCGCGACGGCTAGCGGGTCAGTCGCCTGAGAGCTGACCCGGCTGCAACGGCTTCTCCCGGCGGCATGTCGCCATAAGGTTCATGCCCCCGCACACGGCCTTAGCTTTCCAATAATCGAAATCCGCGTCGTCGACAGGGTCGTCGCAAACCTCGGAGACGGGGTTCTCCGCCGCGCGTTTCAACGAGCAATAGCGCCAGCTCTTCCTGTCCTTGTCATCGACGATGTAGAGGCGGCAGTAGCCGTCCTTCGGCACCTGCACGTCGAGCTTGTGCCGCCAGACCTTGCCTGCGTCGGTCTCCACTTCCTCGATGAAGCAGCCGTTGACGCCGTCGCGGCGCTCGGCCTGGGCCGGCATCGCGCCGAGCACGACGCAGGCGGCCGCTGCGGCCAAAAGGCGGACGTTGGAACGCATCCGGCGAACGGTCGCCATGTGGTTGTTCTCCCTAGAGCGAGCCTAGTTTGGAACGGCTCTGGTTTGATGGGTGTCACGATGCGGATCGGTGACCCGAATGTCGGCCTTATGACTGTTCTGTGCAAGTTTCCACAAAATCATGGGGTCGCGGTGGCACGTGGATTGCGGTAGGTCATGTTTTGTCTCCCGTTCCTAGTGAGGTAGCATCGCGCCACACGGATTGGGTCAAGCTGCGCAAGAGGGGTCGAATGGGTCAGTGGGGTCGTGTTGCGGGGATGAGCAAGGCGCTACTGCTACTTGCGCTGCCTCTTTTCTTGAGTGCCTGCTCCGACGGCAAAGAGACCGGAAAGGCGAACGAACCTCTTCCGGGCATCGTGGCGGAAGTGGTCACGGAGAAAGAGGTCAGCGACGAGACTACGTTCGTCGGCCAGACGCGGTCCTCCCAAAGCGTGGACATCCAAGCGCGCGTCAAGGGCACGCTCCTGGAGCGGCCCTTCGAGGAAGGGCGCCAGGTCAAGGAAGGCGCCGTTCTCTACAAGATCGATCCGTCGCAGTTCGAAGCGGATCTCCTTTCGGCTCAAGCGACCCTGGCCAAGGCGCAAGCCAGCTCCGACGAGAAGAACCTCACCCTCGCGCGCTACCAAGCCTTGGTCGACAAGAACAGCCCTGGCGTCAGCGAGGCGCAATACGACATTGCCTTGTCCCAGGCCAAGCAGGCGGACGCAGAAGTTAGTGCCGGCAAGGCGACGTCGCCAACGCCAAGCTCAATCTCGGCTATGCGACCATCACCTCGCCCCTCAACGGCCGGGCCGGCATCTCGGCGGTCGATGTGGGCAACATCATCGGGCCCGAAAGCGGCGTGCTCGTCACGGTGGTTGCGCTGGACCCGATCGAGGTGGACTTCTCGATCGGGGAACGCATCTACCTGAACTATGTGGAGGCGAGGGAAGCCGGTACGGCGAAAGACTTCACGCCGCGGATTCGGCTGGCGGACGGCAAGCTCTATCCGCACAAGGGCAAGGTCTATGTCGTCAACAACGAGGTCGACCCGACGACAGGCACCATCGCCATCCGTTTGAAGTTCCCGAACCCGGACCGCCTTCTGTTGCCGGGGCAGTATGTCACCGTCCTTCTGACGGACGCGAAACCCGACAAGCAGGTCGTTGTTCCGCAGGCCGCCGTTCAGCAGAATCAGTCCGGCCCATTCGTCCTTGTCGTCGACAGCAGTGATCAAGTGCAGTCGCGCGCCATCAAGACCGGTCAGCGGGTGGGCACGGGGATTGTCGTGACGGAGGGTTTGGTTCCGGGTCAGACGATCGTCGTCGAGGGCATCCAGAAAGTCAGACCGGGTGCGAAGGTCAAAGTGACCTATCAGAACCCGTCCGGAACGGCTGAGAATGTCGACAGCAAGCCGACCGCCGATGGCACTGGCGATGGCGGTCAGCCGTCGGATGATCAAGGCACCTCCGGGGATACGGATTCCGGTGCGACCGGCGCCGATAAGTCCAGCGGCGCCGAAGCCAAGGACTCAAAGCCTGAGGACGCAAAGCCCGAGGACTCGAAGCCCAAGGACGCCAAACCGGACGCCTCATCGAAGCCTTCCGAGGAGCCACAAGCCAAGCAAGACGACAAAGCGAAAGGCGCGGACGGCAAAGACACGGATCCCGCGCCCGCTTCCTCGTCCGATTCCGGCAAGGATGAAAAGACGGACACGAATACGGAGGCGAAGCAGTAGACCGTGCTCAGCGCCTTCTTCATAGACCGTCCCAAATTCGCGTTCGTCATCGCCATTGTGACCACGCTTGTCGGCGTGCTGGCTCTGATGGTGCTGCCGGTCGCACAGTTTCCCGAGATTTCGCCGCCCCAGGTGCAGGTGACCGCAAGCTATCCGGGCGCCAATGCGAGCGTGGTCGCCGAATCCGTGGCCGCCGTCATTGAGGAGCAGGTCAACGGCGTCGAGGGGATGAGCTATATGTCGTCCCAGAGTACGAACGACGGCAGCTACACGCTCACGGTGACGTTCGGCATCGACACGGACGGCGACATCAACCAGGTCAACGTTCAGAACCGCGTTGCCCAGGCTTTGCCGCAGCTCCCCGAGGAGGTTCAGCGCCAGGGCGTCACGACGCAGAAGACGTCCACCACGATGCTCATGGTGGTGTCGATCTATTCTCCGAAGGGCACCTACGACAGCATCTTTCTGTCGAACTATGCGAGCATCAATGTGCTCGACACCTTGGCGCGGACACCCGGGGTCGCGCAGGTCAGCAACCTCGGTGCGCGCGACTACAGCATGCGTGTTTGGCTGCAGCCCGACCGGATGACGAGCCTTGGATTGACGGCGACCGACGTCATCTCGGCAATTCGCGCACAGAACATTCAGGCGGCGCCCGGAGCGCTCGGCGCCGCGCCGACTTCGCCGACGCAGCAGTTCCAGTACACGCTCACCGCTCAGGGGCGTCTCGATACGGTTTCGGAGTTCGAGGACATCATCCTCGTGGCCAAGCCGGACGGCACCGTGGTCACGCTCAAGGATGTCGCCCGGGTGGAGCTCGGGGCGCAGAACTACGGTTGGTTCGGCGAACTGAACGGAAAGCCGGCCGCGCTCCTCGCCGTGTATCAGCTCTCCGACGCCAATGCGCTCAACGTGGCCGATCAGATTCGGGCGGAGATGGAAGTCTTGGCGCAGCGCTTTCCCGACGATGTCGCCTACCAGGTTACCTACGACACCACGCTCTTCGTGACGGCGTCGATCAAGGAGGTCGTCGTCACGCTGTTCCAGGCCTTGGCCCTGGTGATCTGCGTGGTCTTTATCTTCCTCCAGGATTGGCGCTCGACGCTCATTCCGGCCATCGCCATCCCCGTCTCGCTGATCGGAACGTTGGCGTTCCTGCTGGCAATGGGGTTCACCATCAACACGATCAGCCTGTTCGGCCTCGTGCTCGCCATCGGCCTCGTGGTGGACGACGCCATCGTCGTGGTCGAAAACGTGCAGCGGCATATCGCCGACGGACTCGAGCCGCGAGAGGCGACGAAGGTCGCCATGCGGGAAGTCACGGCTCCGGTCATCGCGACCACACTCGTCCTGCTCGCCGTGTTCGTTCCGTCCGCCTTCACGCCGGGCATTACGGGCCGGCTGTTCGTCCAGTTCGCCGCGACGATCTCGATCTCGGTGCTGTTGTCGTCGATCAATGCCCTCACGCTCAGCCCTGCGCTCTGTGCCGCCGTTCTGAGGGAGCCAAGAAAGCGACCTGGGGACCGCTGGCCTGGTTTCGAGAAGGGACTGGAAAAATCGCGCAATGGCTACAACTCAATCGTCCGCCATCTGATCCGCAGAACGATCCTCGGTCTGGTGATCATCGCCGGCATGATCGGTGCGACTGCTTTCCTCGGCATGACCACCCCAACCGGGTTCATTCCGCAAGAAGATCAGGGCACGGTCTATGTGAATGTGAGTCTGCCCGACGGGGCCGCCCTGCCGCGGACGGCCCAAGTCATGAAGCAGGTCGAAAAGATCCTCGAGGACAACCCCGGCGTCGAGAACATCATCTCCGTCGGCGGCTATTCCATTCTGCAAAGCACCGTGATGCCGAATGCCGCGTTCCTGATCGCGGTTCTAAAACCGTGGGACGAGCGGACGACAAAGGAACTCAGCCTGCGCGGAATCATGGAATCGATCGGCCCGCAATTCGCCGCCATACCGCAAGCCACGATCATTCCTTTCGTGCCTCCCGCCATTCCCGGGCTTGGCAACACAGGCGGCTTCGAGTTTGTGCTTCAGGACACCCAGAACCGGCCGGTGGGGGATCTCGCTTCGGCGCTCAACGGGTTCATCTACACCGCCAATGGAGATCCCGTACTCACCGGCGTCTTCAGCACATTCACGGCGAACTCGCCCCAGTACTTTGTCGATCTCAATCGCAAACTGGCCGAAACGAAGGGCGTCAGCGCGGAAGACCTCTTCACCGTGCTCAATGCCAATATCGGTACGTACTACGTCAACGACTTCAACAAGTTTGGCCGGGTCTACCAAGTCTACCTCCAGGCGGAGCAGGACAAGCGGGAGAAACCGACCGACGTCGGAGACCTCTACGTTAAGTCGACCAACAACGCGATGGTCCCCGTCCGCTCGCTGGTGACCCTGGAGCCCTCGCTCGGCCCCGACACAATCCAGCGCTACAACATGTTCAACTCCGCCACCATCAACGGCAACGCGGCGGCCGGCTACAGTTCGGGCCAGGCGCTCGACGCCATGGATACGCTGGCCGCAGAGAATCTGCCGGAAGGCTACACCTATGAGTGGACGGGCATGTCCTACGAAGAGGTCAAGGCGGGAGCGGCCGGCAATGCCGTGTTCCTGCTCTCGATCATCTTCGCCTACCTCTTCCTGGTCGCGCAGTACGAGAGCTGGACCATTCCCATGGCGGTCATGCTCACGGTCGTATTCGCCGTCTTGGGTGCGCTCCTGGCTCTGCGCCTCACCGGCATCGCGCTCAACACTTACGGTCAGGTCGGTCTGATCCTGCTTGTCGGTCTCGCGGCCAAGAACGCGATTCTGATCGTCGAGTTCGCCAAGGAGAAACGCGAGGCGGGCGAACCGATCGTACAGGCCGCCGAGGAAGCCGCGTCCTTGCGGTTCCGCGCCGTTCTGATGACGGCCCTGTCCTTTATCCTGGGTGTGCTGCCGCTTGTTCTGGCGACCGGCGCCGGCGCAGCCTCGCGTGTCTCGGTCGGCGTGACGGTTTTCGGCGGCATGCTGTTCGCGACGATCATCGGCGTCAGCTTCATTCCGTTCCTCTATGTCGAGTTCCAGCGCTTGCGGGAGTCTGTCAAGAAGAAGAGCGGCGACACCCCGACAACCTCTGAAGGCTCCGATACGCCGGGCGGACCCGGAACCACGCAAGACCCGGCGCCGCAGCAGACCTAAGTCATGCACTTCGAGATCATCATCGGCGGCGCCATGATCGTCATTACGACGGTCATCCAAGGCGTGTTCACCATGGTGGGCGTGGAGTACATGCGCGACTATGCCGACCGGCACAACGAGCCCGCGCTCATCTGGTCGACGCTCCGGCTGGCGGTCTTCGTTCTGTGGCTGTTTCTCGCCACGATCATCGAGGTGTGGGTCTGGGCGGTGCTCTATATCTCCCTCGACGCCTTCGACTCCTTCGAGACCGCGCTCTACTTTTCGACCGTGACGTTCACCACGCTCGGCTTCGGAGACATTGTACTTGAGGACGAATGGCGGCTGCTATCGTCGTTCGAAGCCGCCAACGGCCTGCTGATGTTCGGCTGGTCGACGGCGCTGGTGTTCGTCGGCGTACAGTGGACGTCGAGAACCGGGCTCAGCATCGCCGCAAGCGGACGCCCCGCAGTTGATCCTCCTGCCGAACTAGCCGCAGGTCCCAAGCTCGCGGTACGCAACGTCAATTCAGCGGACGACGACGTCAGAACACGCGTTGGAGGACGTAAATAGTGTCGCCCGGCTGGACGGGATAATCGGT
>NZ_LPWE01000011.1:300000-447500 GCF_001723355.1 Methyloceanibacter stevinii
ATGACGGCCGAAAACCTGTCGCTCTACAAGAAGATGATCGACGACTCGTTCGTGATGAAGGATCTGAAGAAGTACAAGGACATGCCGGCCCTGCTGCATACGCAGTCCAAGAACTTCTTCCTCACCTATCCGCAGCTTGTTTCGAAAGCGATGCAGGACTTCCTGCGTGTCGACGGCACGCCGAAGGCTCAGAAGGAAAAAGCAACCCTGAAGTCTTTTGTATCCGCCCGTTCATGGTGGGGACTGGCCGGCGATGCCGTCCGCCTTGCCCGCGCGTGGCGCTGAGTTGATTTGATGATGTGTGTGGCCAAAACCCAAACCGGAGGTGCCGGAAATGACTGATCTCTCCGTTCGAGTGGAAGACAAGCTCTACCAGAACCGCTACCAGGTCGACGCGGGCAAGGTGCATATCAAGGTGCGCGAACACGATACGCCCACCGCGCCGCTCCGCGCGCTGCTCACCGCCTGTCCGGCCCGCTGCTACGAGCTGAATGACAAGGGGCAGGTGGAGCTCACGGCCGATGGCTGCATCGAGTGCGGAACGTGCCGGATCATCGGCGAGGCGTCGGGTGACATAGAGTGGAACTATCCGCGCGGGGGCTACGGCATCTCGTTCAAGTTCGGCTAGGCTCGAAAAAGACGGGGGCCGCAATGTCGCGACACACACGGCTCGTGCCACCGCACACGAGCTACTCGGACAGCCGCTTGATCGCCAAACTCTCCGGGGTGGAGGCACCGCAAGCGGAGTTTGACCGGCCGTCGCGCCTCGCCGGCGCGGCCGGAGCATGATGGTCTGTTCGTGCCAGCAGATCTGCGAGAGCGACATCCATGACGCCGTCGCTTCGCTGCGAACGCTGGACCCTGCGGTGGTACTGACGGCGGGGCTGATCTGCCGGACGCTCGGCAAACGCACGGACTGCGGCAGCTGCCTTCCGCAAATGATCAAGATCATACTTGGCCTCGACGATGACGAGGAGAGCACCGATTCATTGATGTCGTGTAGGGCATCTTGCGGCGATGCGTGCAAATTGGACTAACCGGGCGCACGCACGGAACCAATCAATAGGCCAATACCGCAACGTACGCGCGGAAGGCTGCGGCGCTGACGGCTCTTGCCACGTCTGGTGACGCCTGCCACTTCTGCTGCCGGCGGCTTTCCTATGCGACGGAGTATAATGACAAACACACTGCTGAGATTCTGTTTTGGTCTCGTCGTGACGACGCTGGCGTGCCTGCCGGTAACGTCGGTCCGCGCCGCGGAGGCAACCATTGCCGTCGCCGCCAATTTCACATCGGCCGCGAAGCAACTCGGATTGGCCTTCGAGGAGTCGACGGGCCATCACGTCGAATTTAGCTTCGGCTCGACCGGGCAACTCTTCACCCAGATCGCGCACGGCGCCCCGTTCGATGCCTTCTTGGCGGCGGATGAAGCGCGGCCCGAGCGGGCCGAAACAGAGGGACTGGGCGTTGCGGGAACGCGGTTCACTTATGCAATCGGTGTTCTCGTACTGTGGAGCGCGGATCCCGATCGGATCGACGGCACCCCGGCGGTCCTGTCCGACCCGACACTGCGCCATGTCGCCATCGCCAATCCGGCGACTGCGCCCTATGGCGCGGCCGCGGTCGACACGATGAAGGCGCTCGGCGTTCTCGAGGAGCTTGAACCGCGCCTCGTTGAGGGAAAGAATGTCAGTCAGACCTATCAGTTCGTGGCTACGGGCAATGCACCGGTGGGCTTTGTCGCGGCCTCGCAGGTCAAGGATAACGACACGGGTTCGAGTTGGACCGTGCCCGACGACATGTACCGCCCCTTGCGGCAAGACGCGGTTCTCTTGGCGCACGGCCGTGAGAATGAGGCCGCCAAGCCTTTCTGGAGTTCCTGAAAGGCCCCGAAGCCGTCAAAGTGATTGAGGGGTTCGGTTACAAGATGCCGTGAGAGGAATAGCGGGGGAGAAGAGGCATGTTCGATGCAGCGCTGATCGAGACAATCCTGCTCACGTTGCAGCTCGCGGTGGTCACCACGTTCGTTCTTCTCATCATCGGCATCCCGCTCGCGTGGTGGCTGGCGCGCAGCAAGGCGCGGGGCAAGGAGATCGTCGCGGTTCTGGTCGCGCTTCCCATCGTACTGCCGCCGACCGTCCTCGGTTTCTACCTGCTCATCGCTATGGGGCCCAATAGCCCGCTCACGGCTCTGATCGGCCGATCGCTTCCCTTTACATTCGAGGGGCTCGTCGTGGGCTCCGTACTTTACTCCATGCCCTTCGTCGTGAATCCGATCCGTACCGCGTTCGAGGCGATGGGCGAGCGCCATTGGGAAGCCGCCGCGACCTTACGCGCGCGGCCCCTGGACGCCTTCTTCAATGTTGCCTTGCCGCTGGCGCTGCCGGGTATTCTGACCGGCGCTATCTTGGGATTTGCGCACACGATGGGCGAGTTCGGCGTCGTGCTGATGATCGGCGGGAGTATCCCCGGCGAGACCAGAGTCCTCTCCATCGCCATCTTCGACTTTGTGGAAACGCTGGAGTGGGGCAAAGCCCACGTGCTGGCCGGTGCGATGCTGCTGCTGTCCTTCGCGGTGATCCTCGCGATGCGAATGGTCGAAACGCGTTTCAAGAGCGAGCGCCCGTGATCGAGGCCCAGTTTTCAGGTCAGCAAGGCAGCTTCAAGCTAGATGTAGAGTTCGCCGCGCCGAGCCAGGGGGTCACGGCTTTGTTCGGCCCGTCCGGTTGCGGCAAGACCACGGTGTTGCGCTGCGTGGCCGGTCTTGTCCGCTTGGCGCAAGGCAAGCTCGTGGTCGACGGCGAGGTATGGCAGGAGGGACGGCGCTTCGTGCCGGTGCACCGCCGTGCGATCGGTTACGTGTTTCAGGAAGCGAGCCTATTTCCGCATCTGTCTGTGCGCGACAATCTCGAGTTTGGACAGAAGCGCGCCAAGCGGGCCAAGGGCGGCAAACAGACGATCAACTTCGACGACGTGGTCGAACTTCTCGCTATCGCGCCGTTGTTCGATCGGCCCACGTCGCGTCTGTCGGGCGGCGAGCGTCAGCGTGTCGCCATCGGTCGCGCGCTTCTCTCACAGCCCCGCCTGCTGTTGATGGACGAACCGCTGTCGGCGCTCGACCGTATGGGGCGCGAGGAGATCCTGCCTTATCTCGAGCAACTGCACCGAGCCCTATCGATCCCGGTGCTCTATGTGAGTCACGATATCGGCGAGATTGAACGACTGGCGGACACTTTGATTCTCATGCGGCATGGCGGAGTGCGTGCCGCGGGTCCCATCGCGGAACTGCTGTCCGATCCAAGCTTGCCCCTAGTCCGCATGCCGGAACCGGCGTCTGTTCTCGATGGCACCGTCATGGAGTACGACCCGGGCTACGGTCTCGCAACCGTCGACGTGCCCGGCGGCACGCTTCTCATTGCCGGCGATATCGGGCCCACGGGATCGACCCGGCGATTGCGGATCGAGGCAAGTGACGTGAGCCTCAGCCGTGAGGTGTTGAAGGACACTACGATCTTGAATGCGCTGCCGGTCCGCATCGATATGGTCCAGCCCATCGGCGACACGCAGATGACCGTCCGGCTCAAGCTCGGGGAGGACGGGAACGGGGCGCCGCTCCTCAGCCGCGTCTCACGTCTGTCGTGGGATCGGCTCGGATTCAAGCCAGGTGACACGGTCGTGGCGCAGATCAAGGCCGTCGCACTCGCGCGGACCTAGCGCCGCAGACGCCGTGCGCGGGGGCTAGGACGGTGTCTTCCGAGAGCGGATAAGGACAGCGCAGAGAACCACGCCGATCAGCGCGGCTGCGGTCATGAGGATCATGACGCCGGAGAAGCCGGCATCGAACGCTCGCAACAGAGCCGATTGAACCTTCGACGCGTCCCCGGCCGGGAGTTGCGCCAGGGCCTTGGTGACTTGGCTCTCGGAGCCGTGGACCAACGTGACTTTCAACGCATGCGCATCGGGAAGCGCGCTGCCGATGCCATCGATAAACGGATCGATGATGCGGCGCTTGGTTTGGAGCGCGACGACCGCGCCAAGCGCCGTTCCGACCGCGAGCCCTGAATAAAGACATGTGTTGACGACACCGGAGCCTTGTCCCGCATTGGTGTCGGGCAGGGCGTCCAAACCGATCCGGGGCAGGAGCGTCATCGTCAGCCCCACGCCGACACCGATGAAGGTCAGCCTCCACCAGATGTCTTCAAACGGCGTCTGGTGATCGACGCCGTGCATCAGCCAGAAGCCGATCGCGAGGGCGACCATGCTGACGGTCGCCCAAATGCTATAGCGCTTCGGTGAAATAGTGTGTGGCGCCACGAGGGAGACCACGAACATCACGGCCGTGAATGGCAGGAGCGCGAGTCCCGCCTGCAGGGCGCTGAAGCCCAGACCCTCCGGCGCCTGAATGTAATAGTTGACGAAGAAGAGAATTCCGATCTGCGTGAACCCGCTCAAGAACATGCCGGCCGCCGCCGCCGAATAGTTCCGATAGCGGAAAAAGTCGAAACGGACGAGCGGATCCGCCGAATAGAGTTCCCGGGCCGCGAACCCCGCGCCGGCCATCAATGTGAGCACAAACAGACCGAGCGCCTGCAGCGAGGTCCAGCCGTATAGGGGGCCGCAGGTCAGGGCATAGAGGAATGCCGCAAGCGTCACGAACAGTAGCGCGATGCCGGCAAAGTCGGTTCGCTTGCCGCCCTCGAGCACGGCCGGCGTCAGTCCGGCGCGCATGACCCACAGGCACAGCAGGGCGGCCGTTCCGAGAATCGCCAGATCGAGCACGAAGATCGCCCGCCAGCTGATGCCATCGGTCAGCGCCCCGCCGATCAGCGGCCCGAGAGCGAAACCCAAGGCTACGGCGGCGGCCCACACGCCGTGGGCGGATGCGCGCTGGTCGGCGGGGGTCGATCGGCTGATCAGAGCAACGGAAGCGGCCATGACGGCGGCAATGCCAAGTCCTTGGGAGGCGCGTCCCACAAGCAGCAGGATTGCCCCGTCCGCGCAGGCGATGGTGATCGAGCCGAGTGCAAAAAAGGCAATGCCGCATAGGAAGATACGAGCCATGCCGAACGTGTCGCCAAGATGGCCCATGGCTGCCAGCGTCGCCGCACCGAACAGCATGTAGATGTTGATCACCCATTGCAGCGTGTCGAGATCGAGATCGAGTTCCGACTTCATCGCCGGAAGGGCGGTCATGACGGCCGTCGTGTTGTAGGCGACAGCGAATGCGCCCACGCAAGCCGCCACGACAACCAGCCAGAAACTATGCTTCCGGCCGGCCGGATCGGTCGCCGATGTCATGAAGTCCCCCTGATGCTCGCTTGCCCCGACCCCGTCTAGCACAGAGTGATGATTATTGCGCGCGGCCCCTCGCTTGCCGGAATCATGCGAGCTATGGCAAATCGCCTATGAGGCTCCGTGAGCGGCACCATTGAGGCGCAATATCTTGACTGGCATCAACGCCAGGAAGAGAGAAGAGCGTAGGTGTGACCGACGCCGCCCCGGGGGAGCAGCACGAAGACAACCGGGAGGACAATTCCGTTATGAAGAATTTCGTCATCGTCGCGATCGTTTCGTTCTTGGCGGGCGCGGCCCAGATGGGCGTCGCCAACGCCTCCGCCTACAGCGATGCGGTGCGCAAGTACTGCCGGGCGGATTACAAGAAGTATTGCGGCGAGTACGGACTCGAAACCAATGCCTTGCGCAATTGCATGAACCGGCACGGCGACAAGTTGTCGGACGCATGCGTGCGTGCGCTGGTCCAGTCCGGAGAAGTGAGCCAGCGGGAAGTCGACCGGCGCAGAAAGAAGTCACGCTAGGATCGCCAAGCGGGCCGATGAACCCCAGGGGAGAAACATCCATGACAAAGCACGAACAATTCCTCGGCATCTTTGCCGCCATGCTTCTGACGCTGCTTAGCGTCAGCGCCGTGTTCGCCGGCGACTGGGCGGGGACATATGTGACTGAGGATACGAAGGGCAACGCCTTCACGATCACCCTCGCGGCCGATTCCAAAGCGCACGGCGAAAAGCAAGGCCATGTCCTCGAAGGGGCGTGGTCGGTGGACGGCGCAAGCGCCGTCATCAAATGGACCACCGGCTGGACGACCAAGCTCACCCAAGACGGAGACGGTTACTCCAAGACCGCCTATCGGCCCGGAACACCGGTCACGGACGAAGGGGCGAAGGCCACCCCTGTCAAACGGGTCGAGTAGGGCACCCGAGGGACCGACGCCCGACCTTCGCGCGCCGCGCGAAAGTGCTAATGTCCGGGCAATGCATGGACCTGTATCGAACAAGCGCCCCCTCGGCTCAGTCGAGCAGCTACGGCGTGCGATCCTGAACCCGGAGGCGGGCGCCGTACATTACGGCGTCGCCGTCGCGGCCGTGGTGGGCATGGCCTGCCTTGCCTGGGGCCTGTACCCGTGGCTCGAAGGGCGCGCGTCCTTCCTCATCTTTATCCCCGGCCTTGCCATCGCGGCCGGGTTCGGCGGCATCGGCCCCGGTCTCCTGGCGACGTTTTTGTCGGCGGCAATCGGCTATGCACTGATTCCACACAGCACGGCCGACCTTCCGGATCTGGCCGAGCTCGGCATTTTCAGCGGCGTCGGAATCGGGATCGCCTGGTTGGGCGAGTTGCTGCGGCGTACGCGCCTGCGCAGCCGCCGCAGCGCCAAAGAGGTCCGTGCGCGAGAGGCCCATCTGCGGTCGATCCTGGACACCGTTCCCGATGCCACCGTGGTCATCGACGAGACGGGCATGATCCGCTCCTTCAGCGCCGCGGCCGAGCGCCTCTTCGGACACAACGAGATGGAGGTTGCTGGGAAGAACGTGGCGATGCTCATGCCCTCGCCGTTCCGCGAAGAGCATGACGCCTATATCTCGCGCTATCTCCAAACCGGGCAGAAGCGCATCATCGGCTTCGACCGGGTGGTGACCGGCGCGCGCAAGGACGGATCCACCTTTCCGATGAAGCTCGAGGTCGCCGAGATGCGATCGGGCGAGCAGCGGTTTTTCACCGGCTTCATTCGCGACCTGACGGAACGTCAGAGAACGGAGAAGCAATTACAGGATCTGCAGACTGAGTTGGCGCGGCTGTCGCGCTGACCGCCATGGGCGAGATGGCCTCGACCCTGGCGCATGAGGTCAATCAGCCGTTGACGGCCATCTCCAACTATCTGCAAGGCTGCAACCGTCTGCTGGAATCCATCGAGGATGAGAAAGTCGCCATGGTACGCGAGGCGCTTGCCGCCACGACGAAGCAGACCTTGCGCGCCGCCGACATCATCCGGCAACTCCGCGATTTCGTGACGCATCACGAAACCGTTCGCCAACCGGAAAACATCAACGATCTTGTCGAGGAAACCAGCGCCTTGGCGCTCATCGACGCCAAGGACGAGGGCGTGAAGCCCAGCTTCCAGTTCGATAGCTCGGTCTCGGATGTGATGGTTGTCAAGGTGCAGGTCCAGCAGGTCCTTCTGAACCTGATGCGCAATGCCATCGAGGCGATGGAAGGCAGCGATCCGAAAATCTTGTTGGTCTCGACGGCCCGATCCCCCGCGGATACGTACGAGACGGGGGAGCCGATGGTGCAAGTGACGGTCGCCGATACCGGAAGCGGCATCTCCGATAACATCGCCGACCAGCTCTTTCAGCCCTTCGTGACAACCAAGACCAATGGCATGGGTGTGGGGCTGTCGATCTCCAAGCGCCTGGTCGAGGCGCACGGGGGACGCATGTGGGTCGAGAAGAACCCCGGCGGCGGCACGGTGTTCCGGTTCACTCTGGAGCCGGCCGGACGCGAGGAACCCGTGTGATGCCAGCCAATCCCGTCGTGCATATCGTCGATGACGACGAGGCGGTTCGTCAGTCCCTGGCGTTCATGCTCGGCTCGGCTGGCCTTCCCGTTCGGCTCTACGATTCGGCCAGCGCATTCTTGGAGGCCCTCGATCCGATGCTGTGCGGATGTCTCGTCACGGATGTCCGCATGCCGGATATGACGGGGATCGAACTGCTCGGCCGGCTCAAAGATAAAGTGCATTGCCTGCCGGCGATCGTTATCACGGGCCATGGCGACGTTCCGCTTGCGGTCGAGGCCATGAAGGCAGGCGCGGTGGACTTCATCGAGAAGCCCTTCGAGGACGAGGTGCTGCTCAGGGCAGTGGAATCCGCGCTCAAGAGGGCCAGCGGAGATGGCGACAACTCAATGCAGGAGGTCTTGAGCCGGCTCGCCAGCTTGTCCGAGCGCGAGCGCCAGGTTCTTGAGGGCCTAGTGGCGGGTCAGGCCAACAAGACCATCGCCGCCGCCTACGGCATCAGCCCGCGAACGGTTGAGGTCTACCGTGCGAACCTCATGACCAAGATGCAGGCGAAGAGCCTCTCGGAACTGGTGCGCATGGCGGTTCTTGCCCATGTGGGCCCCGCCGGCGACAGCGCTGGCTAAGGCCGCAAAGAGCGCGCCGTTTCCAACCTCGATGTCCGTTTGACGTGGCTCAATGCCGCACCTGCTCCGCCGCCTAGGCTGCAGGCATTGGCACGGGGTGAACCGCTGGGCGAGGGCCGATGTTGGGGGAGGCATATGAGCCAGACTGGTACGGTGCTTATTGCCGTTGGCGACGGGATACTCGCCGATAGCCTGCGATTTTCGTTGGAGCTCGAAGGATATGAGACGCGCTTCTGCGATGAGCACGCACTTTCGCCACTCCTGCGGGCGCCCTGTGTCCGCAGCGCCTGCGTGGTGCTGGACCAAGACGTCTTTTCGCGCGTCGCAGAAGCTGGCGACTCGAAGCTCCCCTGCGATTCCTGTGTCCCGATCATCCTCATGGTCTCCCAAAAGACCGAGCAGATCCTTGCCAAAGCGAGGCTAGGCGGGGTCACCACGGTCCTCGAGAAGCCGATCCTCGGCGGGGTCATGCTTGAGACCATACGGCAAGCGATTGAATCTAAGAGAGATTTTGGCCGGTCCAAACTGCCGTCCTGATGAGCGCCGGGCTACGTAGTTTCCCTTAGGGAGCCGGCCCGAATTTTGATCGAGCGCAAACATCTCTATCTCTGACGTCAGTCAAATTAACCTTTCGGGGGTTATCATGCTGACGCCAAATCCCGCCGTCGACCTTCCTCAGAACCAGGTGCTGCCCGCACGGTCGGTTGTTCCGCAGCCGCGCGACGAAGGCGACTTCCACACATCGAGCGTTCCGCTCAATTTCGCGCGCAACAGCGAGATCTTCGCCGAGGGTGAAACCGCCGGCTACGTCTACAAGATCGTCTCGGGCGTTGTCCGCGTCTCGAAGCTTCTGCCGGACGGTCGCCGGCAAATCAGTGCCTTCCATCTTCCGGGCGACATGTTCGGCTTCGAGGTGGACGATGTGCACCACGTATCGGCCGAGGCAATCGGGCCGGTGAAGGTTCTCGCGTATAGATGGCAGAGCCTGATCAGCACCACGCCTTCGAGCAGTTTCGTGCGCGAATTGCTCAACCGCACCATGATCGGCCTGCGGCAGACCCAGGATCATCTGCTGCTGCTCGGCCGGAAAAACGCGCTGGAACGGCTTGCGGCGTTTCTCATCGAGATGGTGCGCCGCACAGGTTCCGATCGCTCCCTGCAGCTGGCCATGCCGCGCCACGACATTGCGGACTATCTCGGGCTAACCCTTGAGACGGTGTCGAGAATGTTTGCCGAACTGAAAGACGCCGGTATCATCAAGCTCGAATCGGCCCGGCAGGTCTCGGTGCTCGACATGCAGAAGCTGGAGGCAATGGCTACATGATTTTTCGCGGATTTCGGCAATCGCTTGGCGTTAGCGCTCTCCTGGCGGTCGTACTGCTGGTTGGTCTTGCTTCAGCGGCGCAAGCGAAGGAGCCGGCCGCGAACAAGCAGCGCCTCGAACAAGGCAGAGCGGTTGCCGAGAGCGTCTGCTCGAATTGCCACCTGGTCTCCAGCGAACAGACCAAAGCCGTCGCCGACGTGCCGAGTTTCCAAGAAATCGCAGACCAGCCCGATCAGACCGAGGGCAATATCATAGCGCGGATCGCCATCCCCAAGCATCCGATGCCCGTTATTCCGATTACCAAGCATGAGCTGGAGGACGTCGCGGCCTACATCATGAGCTTGCGAAACGAATAAGCAGCAAGCGGACACTCCTACTATCGTAGGGGATCGCCGAAGCTTGCGCTGGATCAAGGTATGCCGGCAGCGGTCGGCGTGTAACGAAGTTGTAGTGGACCGCGATGGCTGACGCGGGACTGACGATGCTTCCGGGGCTCTGCGCCACCGGTGGGGATCTGGGCAAGGCTTGAGATTAAGGGGTTGGGAACATGGCCGCATCGACTCAGCGGGATGAGTGGAAAGCGCTGTCGGACATTCTCGCGATTGGGGCCGCAGCATTTCTCGTTATCATCGGTCTCGTCCTTGCGATAGCAGGCGACGGCTTGGCCATGAAGTTTCATGGCTGCGTCCTGCTCGGCGCATCGGGCCTTGCACTTCTTTATATGCTGACCCAGTTCGTCGAGGCGCGTGAGCCCGCAGACACCAGCGGGTACGCCGACGGCGTCGTCCGGGCAGGCGTCATCGCGACGGTGTTCTGGGGCATTGCCGGCTTCATCGTGGGCGACCTCATCGCTTGGCAGCTGGCGTTTCCGGCCCTGAACTTCGATCTGCCATGGACGAGCTTCGGGCGCCTGCGGCCGCTCCACACGTCGGCGGTCATTTTCGCGTTCGGCGGCAATGCGCTGATCGCGACGTCTTTCTACGTGGTGCAGCGCACCTGCCGTGCGCGCCTGGCAGGTAAGTGGTCCCCGTGGTTCGTATTCTGGGGCTATCAGCTCTTCATCGTTCTGGCGGCCACCGGCTATCTGCTCGGCGTCACGCAGAGCAAGGAATACGCAGAGCCCGAATGGTATGTGGATCTGTGGCTGACGCTCGTTTGGGTCGTTTATTTTCTTGTCTTCATCGGCACCATTGCCAGGCGCAAGGAACCCCACGTCTACGTCGCGAACTGGTTCTACTTGGCGTTCATCGTCACCGTCGCCATGCTGCACATCGTCAACAATCTGGCGGTGCCGGTGTCGCTGCTAGGGACGAAGAGTTACATCCTGTATTCGGGCGTCCAGGACGCCATGACCCAGTGGTGGTACGGCCACAACGCGGTGGGCTTCTTCCTGACGGCTGGCTTCCTCGGCATGATGTACTACTTCGTGCCCAAGCGCGCCGAGCGGCCCATCTATTCCTACCGCCTGTCGGTGGTCCACTTCTGGTCGCTGATCTTCATCTATATCTGGGCCGGTCCGCATCACCTGCACTACACGGCGCTGCCGGACTGGGCGCAGACGCTGGGCATGACCTTCTCAATCATCCTGTGGATGCCGTCCTGGGGTGGCATGATCAACGGTCTCATGACGCTGTCCGCGCCTGGGACAAGCTGCGCACCGACCCGGTTATCCGCATGCTGATCGTAGCCGTCGCCTTCTACGGCATGTCGACCTTCGAGGCCCGCTGATGAGCATCAAGTCGGTGAACTCGCTCTCGCACTACACCGACTGGACGATTGGGCACGTGCACTCCGGTGCGCTCGGCTGGGTCGCCTATATCAGCTTCGGCGCGCTCTATTGCCTCGTGCCGTGGCTGTGGCACCGCAAGGCGCTCTACTCACAGCGCCTGGTCGAGTGGCACTTCTGGATCTCCACGCTCGGCATCGTGCTCTACATCACCTCCATGTGGGTCTCGGGAATCCTGCAAGGGCTGATGTGGCGCGCCTACAACTCGCTCGGCTTCCTCGAATACTCCTTCGTGGAGACGGTCGAGGCCATGCACCCGTTCTACATCATCCGGGCCATAGGCGGATTGCTGTTCGTCCTTGGTGCTCTGTTGATGGCTTACAATCTGTGGCGCACGGCCCGTGGCGATCAGCCCGTCGATGCGACCGATCAACCGTCCGTCGCTGCGGCTCCTGAGTTCCGGCCCGGCGAATACACGGCGCCGGCGGAGTAGGGAGAGGACAATGAGCTGGGGAAGACACGAGGTCCTTGAAAAAAGCCCGATGCTGATGCTGATCGGCATCCTCATCGTTGTGAGCATTGGCGGTCTGATCGAAATCGCGCCTCTGTTCTGGCTGAGTTCGACGGTCGAGAAGGTGCAAGGCATGCGGCCGTACTCGCCGCTGGAGCTGGTGGGGCGCAACATCTACGTCCGCGAAGGCTGCTATCTGTGCCACAGCCAGATGATCCGTTCTCTGCGCGACGAGGTTGAGCGCTACGGGCACTACAGCTTGGCCGCCGAGAGCATGTACGACCATCCGTTCCAATGGGGATCGAAGCGCACGGGCCCCGATCTGGCGCGTGTCGGCGGGAAGTATTCGGACGAGTGGCATCGTGAGCACATGATCAACCCGCGTGCGGTGGTGCCCGAATCCGTCATGCCCGGCTATCCGTTCCTGGCGGACACCGCCCTGGACTATGACGACATCCAGGAACAGTTGAAGACCAACGTCGCGGTCGGCGTGCCGTATACGGAGGAGATGATCGAGTCCGCGAAGGCCGATCTCGAGGCGCAGGCCGGCAAAGAGTCCGGTGACGTGGAGGCACTGCTGGCCCGCTATCCGAAGGCGCAGACAGGGCCGTTCGATGGCAATCCGGACGAAATCTCCGAGTTGGATGCTCTGATCGCATATCTGCAGATGCTCGGGACGCTCGTCGACTTCGCAAGCTTTGACGAAGCCGGCCCCAATCTGAGGTGAGGACGGGACGATGGAATACGAACAAGTTGCTTCGATCAGCCAGGTAGCCGCGCTCATCTTCTTCATCGTGCTTTTCGCCGGTGTCGTTCTCTACGCGTTCTGGCCCGGCAACAAGAAGCGTTTCGATGAGGCGGCCAAGCTGCCTTTGGAAGACGACCCAGAGTCCGACAACGGGAAAGACAGCTGAGCAATGGCCAACAAGGAACCCAAACCCTCGGAGGAGGTCGGAACCACCGGTCACGAGTGGGACGGCATTGAGGAGTGGAACAACCCGCTGCCCAAGTGGTGGCTTTACGTATTTTACGCCTGCATCGTCTGGGCAATCGGCTATTGGATCGTCTATCCGGCGTGGCCCACGGCCTCGACATATACAAAGGGATTTTTCGGCTACAGCCAGCGCGGCCAGGTATCGGACGACGTGGCCGCCTCGCAAGCCGAGAAGGCAGTCTTCCGGGACAAGATCGCCGACAGCGATCTAGAGGCGATCAAGGCCGATCCTGAATTGCTCAACTTCGCGCTGGCCGGTGGTCAGGCGGCTTTCGGCGATAATTGTGCTCCGTGCCACGGTCGCGGTGCCCAGGGCGCCTTCGGCTACCCGAACCTGCGCGATGATGCCTGGCTTTGGGGCGGCTCACTCGAGGCGATCCACCAGACCATCCAGCACGGCATTCGCGCCGAGGATTCGTCCACGCGCATGAGCATGATGCCGGCTTTCGGCAAGCTCGGCATGCTCAACCGCGAGCAGGTTTCCGACACCGCTGAATATGTGATGTCGCTGTCTGGCAATGAGGACGATGCCGAGGCGGCGGCGCGTGGCAAAGAGATTTTCGCGACCAACTGTGCGGCTTGCCATGGTCCGGCCGGCAGCGGGAACCAGGCGCTCGGCGCCCCAGATCTCACGGACGAGCTCTGGTTGTACGGCGGTGACAAAGACACCATCGTCGAAACGATCACCAACGCCCGCGCGGCATGATGCCGGCCTGGTCCGGCCGGCTCGATCCGGCAACGATCAAGGAACTGGCGATCTACGTACACTCCCTGGGTGGCGGTCAGTAGCGTCCGGGCGTAACTTGGAATGAAGATGGCAAATGTCGAGCTGGGCAGCGGCGGCAGCGCGTCTTCCTCAAAAGAGGGGACGCAGCTCTACGCCGGCCGCACCAAAATCTATCCGAAAGAGGCTCATGGCCGTTTCAGGACGACCAAGTGGATCGTCATGGCCGTCACGCTCGGCATCTACTACCTGCTGCCATGGGTACGCTGGGACCGCGGGCCCTATCTGCCCGACCAGGCCGTTCTGATCGATCTGCCGGCGCGCCGCTTCTATTTCTTCTTCATCGAGATCTGGCCGCAGGAGTTCTACTACGTCACGGGCCTGCTGGTGCTGGCGGCGTTGGCGCTGTTTCTCGTTACGTCCGTGGCAGGCCGCGTGTGGTGCGGTTACACCTGCCCGCAGACGGTTTGGACCGATCTGATGATCGCCGTAGAGCGCTACTGGCAAGGTGACCGCAACTCGCGCTTACGCCTCGACAAGCATCCTTGGGCACTCGAAACGGTCTGGCGGAAGGGCGCCACGCATCTGACCTGGCTGGCAATCGCCATCGCAACCGGCGGCGCATGGGTTTTCTACTTCGCCGATGCGCCGACCCTGGCCAAGCAGCTCGTCACGTTCAGCGCGCCGGCTGCAGCCTACTTCTTCATCGGCCTGTTCACGCTGTCGACCTACGTGTTGGGAGGCATCGCCCGCGAGCAGGTGTGCGTCTATATGTGCCCGTGGCCGCGCATCCAGGGCGCAATGTTCGATCGCGATTCCCTGCTGATTTCCTACCGCTCATGGCGCGGCGAACCTCACGGTCCACACAAGGCGGGCCAATCCTGGGAGGGCAGGGGTGATTGCGTCGACTGCAATCAGTGCGTCGCCGTCTGTCCGGCCGGTATCGACATTCGCGACGGGGCGCAACTCGAATGCATTCAGTGTGCACTGTGCATCGATGCCTGCGACGAAATCATGGACAAGGTCGGCAGGCCCCGCGGTCTGATCGCTTACGACACCATTCGCAATCTCGATGCCGGTGCGAAGGATGCCGAGCCGTTGCGTCTCTTGCGGCCTCGCGTCTTGCTCTATGCCGGCGCCATTGCCCTGGTCAGCATCATCATGATTGTCGCACTTGCAATGCGGCCGGTGCTCGAGGTCAACGTCCTGCACGACCGCAATCCGCTCTATGTGAAACTCTCCGATGGTGGCGTGCGCAACGGCTATGAAGTCAAGCTTCTCAACAAGCAGTACGTCCCGCGTGCCTTCAAGATCGGCGTATCCGGTCTGACGGGCGCGAGTGTCCAGATGGTTGGCCATGAGGGTGGTGTCGTGCCGGTTCCGCCGGACCAGCTGCAGGCCGTCAAGCTCTACATCGCCCTGGACAAGGCCGGCGTCCGCGCGCTGCCCGAGCAGGCGACCCCGTTCCAGCTCGTCGTGACCGACATCGCGACAGGAACGAGCACCGAACATGGCGCGACCTTCCAGGGGCCGCCCAAGCCCGAGGCGAGACGATGATGGCGGCCGCGCCATTCCCACGGAGCGTGACGGGCCGTCATGTGCTGATCGGCCTCGTGATCTTTTTCGGCATCATGTTCGTGGCCAACGGTTTGCTCGTCTACTACGCGGTTTCCACGTTCAGCGGGGGCGACCGCCCGAACCCGTATCGCAGCGGCCTCAACTACAACGAGACCATCGCCGAAGCGGAGCAGCAGGCCGCGTTGGGCTGGTCGGCCAAGGCTAACTACGACAAGAGTGCCGCCCGGGTCACCTTGCACTTCACCGATTCCGCTGCGGCGCCCGTCACGGGATTGGCGCTGTCCGGCAGGCTCGCCCGGCCAGCCGTTGATTCCGACGATCGCGTCGTGACATTCCGCGAATGGCGCGAAGGGGTGTACGTCTCCGATGTGACCCTCGATCCCGGCAATTGGATTCTCAGCGTGGAATCCTCGAAGCAGGAGGGCGGTTCACCGGTCTATCGCCTGAAAAAGCGATTGATCGTTGCCGACGGGCCATGACGGAGGCTCATAGCGCCCAGATCAAAGAGTCCGGCCCGCGCGCACAGCCTATCCAGCACGCTGAACCTTCCACCATGACGCTCGCCGTCGAGGACATGCATTGCGGCGGTTGCCTGCGCTCCGTCGAACGGGCCGCCATGCGTGTTCCCGGTGTCGCGACGGCGCGAGCCTCGCTCGCCGCCAAGCGGCTGACGGCGACCTACGACCCGGCCGCCACGTGCGAGGCCGACGTCATCGCGGCGCTGGACCGTGTCGGGTTCGAAGCCGCGACCCTGGAGGAATCCAAGGAGGATCGCGGGGACCAGCGCCAGAAGTACCTGCTTCGGCGCGTCGCGGTGGCAGGCTTCGCCGCCATGAACATCATGCTCATCTCCATCGCCGTGTGGTCCGGCGAAGGGGGCGACATGGATCCGGCGCTTGCACAAATGTTCCGCTGGCTGTCCGCGCTGATTGCCTTGCCGACAGTCATCTATGCCGGCGAGCCCTTCTTCGTATCGGCCTACTCGGCGCTCAAGGGGCGCCGGCTCAACATGGATGTGCCCATCTCGCTCGCCATCATCCTGGCGACGGGCATGAGCATCTACCAGACGATGGAGGCGAGCGAGCAGGTCTATTTCGATGCTGCCGTCACATTGCTGTTCTTCCTCCTCGTCGGCCGCTATCTCGACGAAGCCTTGCGGGTCCGCGCGCGCGGCGAGGCGCAAAATCTCCTCAGCCTGCAGAACGGGATCGTCACGCTCGTGGCCGAGGGCGGGAGCCAGACCAAGGTCCCGGCCAGCGCGCTTCGGCCGGGCGACCGAATTCTCGTCGCCGTGGGCGAACGCGTCGGCGCCGATGGCGTCGTTGCGCATGGGACCGGCGAGGTCGATCAAAGCCTGATCACCGGCGAGACGATGCCCGTCGGCGTCACCGATGGGGCGGAAGTCTATGCAGGCACGCTGAACCTCACGCGCAGCCTCGAGATCGAGGTGACCGCTGCTGACGACGCCACGCTGCTCGCCGAGATCAGCCGTCTGATGATGGCAGCCGAGCAAGGGAAGGCCCGCTATCGCGTTCTGGCCGACCGGGCGGCGCAGATTTACGCGCCGGCCGTGCACGGGCTGGGCCTCGCGACATTCGTCGGTTGGCTTGTCTTCGGCGCGTCCTGGCAGACGGCGCTCACCTACGCCATCGCCGTGTTGATCATCACCTGTCCCTGCGCGCTCGCTCTCGCCGTGCCCGTGGTTCAGATCGCGGCGGCATCGCGGCTGTTCAAGCGCGGCGTCATGGTGAAGGTCCCCGATGGGCTCGAACGCATCGCCGAAGTGGATACCGTTGTCTTCGACAAGACGGGCACGCTGACGCTTGGCGAACCGCAACTACTCGATGCCGGGAACGTTCCGGCGGACACGCTTGCCGCCGCTGCGTCGCTCGCGAGCGGAAGCCGCCATCCGTTCTCTCGCGCGCTTGTCGCGGCAGCGGAGGAACGTCTCGGATCCGTCGAGGTCGCACGCGACGTCGAGGAGACGCCGGGCGAAGGTCTGTCAGTCAAGACGGCGCGTAGCGAGGAGCGACTCGGTTCGGCCGCTTGGTGCGGTGTCGAAGGCGCTGCCGGACAAACGGCTGAGGTTTGGTATCGGCGCGGGGATGACGAGCCCGTCTGCTTCCGATTTGCCGACCGGCTGCGCCCTGATGCCGCCGAGACCGTCGCGGCGCTCAAGGCGCGCGGACTTGCCGTCGCGCTTCTGTCCGGAGACCGGGAAGGGGTTGTCGCGCGCACGGCCCGCGAAGCCGGGATCGACGTCTTCGTCGGCGAACTCAAGCCGGCCGGGAAGATTTCGTGGCTCGAAGACTGCGCCAACGAGGGCCGCAAGGTCCTGATGGTAGGCGATGGGCTGAACGACGCCCCCGCGCTTGCCGCAGCCCATGCGTCCATGTCACCGGCGACCGCAGCCGATATCAGTCAACGGGCCGCCGATTTCATTTTCCAGGGGCGCGCGCTGTCGCCGGTGGTAGAGGCTATAAAGACAGGCTCCCGCGCCCGCACCATGGCATTTCAGAATTTCGGTGTGGCCCTGGTCTATAATGCGATCTGCGTACCCCTTGCGATGGCGGGTTTCGTCACGCCCTTGATCGCGGCCATCGTAATGTCGAGTTCGTCCATTCTCGTGACGCTCAATGCGACCCGGCTGGCCGGAGGACCGAGACCATGACCGCACTTGCCTGGCTTGTTCCTGCCGCTCTCTTTCTCGGAGCCTTGGGGCTCGGGGCATTCCTCTGGGCCCTGCGCTCCGGACAGTTCGAGGACTTGGATGGCGCGGCATACCGCGCGCTCGAAGACGTGCCTCCGGATGACGAGGACGCATCGCGCGACTAGGCGATCAACCGGCGCGGAACCTTAGCCGCGCGGACGATCACTCTGCGATTGACGGTTCCTCGGCCGTCCGTTCGGTGATTTCCCAGCCCCGGGACCGCATGATCTCGAGCTCGGCGTCGCTCGCGAAGCGCGTATCCCAGTCCGCAAGCAGAGGCTGCATGATGTACCGCCAGAGCGGATAGACGAGCGCTAACGTGGCCATGGTCTGATAGCCGTAGGGAAGCATCGGCACATCTTCCGCGGTGTCCAAACGCCAGAAGGGTTTGGTCGCGAACATGTGGTGATCGGAGTGCCGCGGCAGATTGTAATGCAGCACGTTCGAGAGCCGGTGATAGCAGTCCCAGCTGTGGCGCGGCCGTATCGGCGCATTGTCGGCACGGACGATGCCGTAATGCTGCACGTAATTGATCAACTCGTGGAAGAACCGCCCCAGCAGCGCGGCCAGAACGAAAAGGAGGAGCGCGGAAGCGCCTCCGATGAGCACCACCACCGCGACGATAGCAAGCGGCGCGGCCAGAGCCTGAATGAATCTGTTGTGGCGGGACCAGACGGGGAGCCCCTTGCGGCGAAGCCGCTCCGCCTCGACGCTTGCTGCATGCGCATACTGCCCATGGACGGCGCGCACCAGGAACGGGAAGAGCCGCTCGCCGCGGCGGGCCGTCGAGGCCTCGTCGTAGCTGCCCACCCGGCGGTGATGCACATGGACATGGTAGATGACGAAGGACGTGTTGAAGGTGAAGCCTAGCAATACGTGCGCGACCGCTTGGGGAATCCAGCCCTGCCGGTGCGTGAGTTCGTGGCCGACCGTGGCGCCCACCAAGGCAAAGAGATAGCCGACAACCCAGATCACCCCCACCGTCTGCAGCGGGTGGTCGGTGATGGCGGTGGTGCTTGCATACACCGCGAGCAGCACGGCCAGCAGGCACATGAGCGGCAGCGCCAGGTAGAGATTGGCGTTGTAGAAGGTGCGGGCGCCGTCGCCCAACCGGTCCAAGTCTTCGCCGCTCAGCTCATCGGCGAAGGACCCGAACACCATGATCAATAGGATGACCGCGAACGGCATCCAGCCGCCGACGAGCAGCGAGACGGATCCCAGTAGCAGTAGAATGTTTGCCGACGCGTATTGCCCGGCGGCGAGAATGCCGGACCCCCAAGTCCGGCGCGTCTTCGCCTCGTTGGTGGACGAAACCACGGCCCTTCTCTTCGTGCACTCTTAGGTTTGCTTGTGCCTACGGTCCCTATGCTACATATCTCGAAGCTGGGGAAAAGCCATAGTTTGACGTCTGACAGCACGGCGCCGGCTTTTGAAAAAAACCATGCCGGCCGGTATTGCGCTGCCTGGGCGTCGGGCGGTCATGACCACGGCGTGACGCGCACGGAGTGCTATGCGAACGGTACTGATCACAGGGACGTCTACGGGCATTGGTCAGATCACGGCCAAGGTCTTGGTATCAAAGGGCTGGCACGTCTTTGCCACCATGCGGAACCTCGACAAGAAGGGACCGCTGGAGAAGATGGTGAGGCAGGCCGACGGTCCCGGCCGCGTGACGTTCGTGGCGCTCGACGTGACCGATCCGGCCTCGATCGAGGCCGCAGTGACGGACATTTTGTCCCAGACCGGCGGCACGCTCGACGCGGTCGTGCACAATGCGGGGGTCGCGATCGCCGGGGCTCATGAAGACCTGCCCGACGCCGAAATCCGGCGTGTCATGGAAACGAACTTCTTCGGCGTCCTCGGACTGACCCGCGCGCTCTTGCCGACGTTCCGCGCTCAGAAGCGCGGCCGCATCGTCTGTATCTCCAGCCAGTCGGCTTTTGCCGGTCAGCCCACCAACTCGATCTATTGCGCGTCGAAATGGGCCTTGGAGGGCTGGGCCGAGTCAATCGCCTACGAACTGGACCCGTTCGGCATCGATGTCATCCTTGTCGAGCCCGGCCCCTACAAGACCGAGATCTGGGAGGCCACCGAGCGGGTCACGCCGCCTGGCGGCCCCTATACCAACTGGGTGCGGCTGGTGATGCGCGGCGCCGATGCGCATGCAGCCAAGAATGCACGTGATCCCAAGGAAGTCGCGGACGTCGTGGCCAACGCGCTGGAGACGCCGCATCCGAAATTTCGGTATCCAGTCGGCTTTTTCGCGAAGCTCGATTTCTTCCTGCGCGGCAAAGTACCGAGCCGTTTCATTCGGCGCGGCACTACGCGCTATCTCGGTATTCCGCGCACGCGCTGAGCTTACGCCGACTTCGCTTCGGGCTCTTCGGTCTCATCCGACGCTGCCGTGGCTTCGCGCTTCTCGCGCGAGGGCCAGTAGCGCTCCATCGTCGACATGACGGCCGGCAGGAACAACAGCGCACCGATCACCGCAGAGGTCAGCACGATCACAACGATGGTTCCGTAGAGGGCCACTGTCGGCAGCTTGCTCAACATCGTCGTGCCGATACCGCCGGCGATGAGCACCGTGGCCATGATGACGACAGGGCCGACATCCATGGTGGTCTTTCTGAGGGCGGCAGCCACGGAGTCCAAGCTCGCGCGCTCCAGGCGGTAGCGGGTGAGATAGTGGATGGTCGCGTCGACCGCGATGCCGAATCCGACCGCAAAGGCGACGAGGCTGGTGAACTCGAGGCCACCCTCCACGAGGTGCAGATAGGCGCCGCCCATGGCGATCGGGAACAGGTTCGGCAGGACGCTGGCAAGCCCGGCCCGCAGCGACCGCATGCCAACGCCGATCAGCACGAGAATAAGCCCGATGGCCGTGATCAGGCTGATATTGAGCTGCTTGATCATCTCATGGCTAGCCGCCGACGACACCGGCACGATGCCGGTGACGGCGATTTCGAGTCCCGGGTTCTTGGCCTCGATCCGCCGCATCTTGCGCTCGACCTTGTCGAGGATCGGCGTCATCTCGTCGGACGTCATGGCGTGGAACTGTGCCGAGATGCGGATCGCGTTCTCATCGAGAGCCACGAAGCTCGCGGCGAAGTCCCGCGTGTTCTTTGCTTCCAGAAAACCGATCAGCCGGTCCTCACCCACTTCGCCGCCGCCGAGCCACTCCTCGACCGTATGGAGCGAGGTAACCGCACCGAAGGCGGGCTCGTCGTCGAGGACCTTATGGACCTGCCGAATGATCTCAATTGTCTTGTACGACTTCAGAGCGTGCTTCTTGGGGAAGTAGAGAAGCACTTCAAGGGTGCTCGCGCCCGCGAGCTTGCTGTCGTAGGCCTGGATCGCCTTCAGGGCCGTACTTTGCGGCGGCATGTTGTTGGCATAGCTGTATTGCGGCTCGTTCAGGAAATGGAGCCAGAGACCGCCTGCGGTCAGCACCAGCCCGATCAGGGCGATGGCCCGTGGGAACGACGTGACCGCGTCCGCCGCCTTTTCGCAAAGGCCGTCGATGCCTTTCCGGAAAAGATCGGTCTTCTGAGTCTTGCCTTGGACCTTCTTGGCGAAGCCGCGAAGGAGGAGCACGGACAGAGCCGGAACCATCAGCAGCGTGAGGATCAGCGACATGGCTGTACCGGACGCCGTGGTGATGCCGAAATGCGCGATGAACGAATGCGGCATCCAGATCAGCGATGACATCGCCAGGGCCGTCGTCAAGGACGTCAGTACGCAGGCCGGTCCGACACGCCTTACAGATCCCTCGATCGCCTCCTCCAGGGGGTCGCCGCGTTCGAGACCTCGGCGTATCGAGAACAGCAAGTGCAGGCAGTTGGACAACACGATCACGAGGATGATCGTCGGCGCAATTCCGGTCAGCAGGTTGATGTCCTGGCCAAACAGCCACATGCCGCCCCGCAGCCAGGCCACGGCAAGGATGGCGGGTACGACGGCGATAATGATGAGAGGAATGCTGCGCAGGAAAATCCAGCAGACGATGATCCCGAGTCCGACCGCGACGAGGCCGAACATTTGCTGGTCGCTCGAAAGCCCGGACAGAATTTCGTCGCGGATCACCGCAAGCCCGGTCAGGCGCGCAGTCACGTTGGTTCCGGCCAAGGTCTCTTGGGTGGTCTTGCCGATTTCGGCGACAAGCGCGCGTTCGGCCGCCTGTCCCTCGGTGTCCTGCGCCAATTGCTCCAGCGTGAGCGCGAAGACCGCGATGGTCCAGTCGTCGTCCAAGAGCTTGCCCTTCACCAGCGGGTGACTGGTTATCTCTTTTCGCGCGGCGTCGTTGTCTTGGAGTTTCGAGAGGTCTTCGGGAAGACCGGCAGGGACTCGGCGTCCTCGTCCTCGGGCGCCGTGACGGCGGTGAACATGGACAGCACGCCGGTGACGCCGTCGATCTTCAGCAGATTGTCGCGAAGAGCGCGAAGCGCCTCGAGATCCTTGGTGTTGAACGGCGTCTCGGATTCCGTGACGATCTGAAGGTCGGGCTGGCTGGCGGGGAAACGCTCGTTGAGGAGATCGAGCTGGACGAATGCCGGATCGTCCGAGCGGAATATTTCGCGAACGTCACTTGAAAAGCGGTTATGGGTGGCGCCGAAAATTGCGAACGGCGTAATCACCGCGATGATTAGGAGGCATAACCAAGGATATCGTAGAGAAACGAGCCCGAGTTTCTCTATTCCGAAACCAGCCGTCATCGAAAATCTTCCTCTCAGTCGCGCGCCCCGAATCGATTCTACTTCTGCCCACCGGCGCAAACCATTAGCCCCGACCTGTAGCCTTAATTGGCGGACTTGAACAGGTGCCTTGGAACAGGTGCCGTACAGGACACCCCGTCCCGAAAACCCTGGGTTTTCCGCCCGTACTCGCCCGTTCCGTGGCCGTCTCCGTGCCGGTCATGCGGCGGGATGGGGTGAGAACTGCTTACGAGCCACTAGTGACGGAATCTCTAAGGCGTTCCAAAGGCGCCGGCAGCCAATGATTGGCCGTGGTCGCCCCCGTGACACGGACTCGATAGGACGCCCCCGTGCGCCCCCTTGAGCTTGGAACCTTTTATACAGTGGTCTGAGTAGCAATCCAGTGAGGGTAGGGGCTTGCGCCGGGCGGTGGTGGCGCCGGCGGCCATCGGGCCCAACTGCGGCGACACGGCGCAGTTGGGAGGGCTGCCGCGTCGCTACACTCTGTGCTGGCGAAGACTGGCGTGGATGTCACGGGGGTGACATGGGCACCGCACATCTTTGGCTGCGCAACTGGGGGAAACTGGCATGAGAGAAGCAATTTCGGCCGCCGCCGCCGCGGAGCTGATCCCGGACGGCGCGACCGTTCTGATTGGCGGCTTCATGGGGGTCGGCTCACCCCTCCGGCTCATCGATGCTCTTGTTGCTGCGGGGCGCAAAGATCTCACCGTCGTCGCGAACGATACGGCCATGCCGGGCAAGGCGATCGGCAAACTGGTAACCGCCGGCGCCGTCTCCAAGGCGATCGTCAGCCATATCGGCCTCAACCCCGAAACCCAGGCCAAGATGATTTCCGGCGAGATGGAAGTCGAACTCGTGCCTCAAGGGACGCTGGTCGAGCGCATTCGCGCAGGCGGTGTCGGGCTTGGCGGTGTACTGACGGCCACGGGCATCGGGACGCCGGTCGAAGAGGGTAAGGAGAAGGTCGAAGTGAACGGCAAGCCTTACCTTCTCGAGATGCCCATCAAGGGTGACGTCGCTCTCCTTGCGGCGAGCCGGGCCGACTATGTGGGCAATCTGGAATTCTCGCTGACGGCCCACAATTTCAATCCTGTCATGGCCCTGGCGGCCGAGACTGTCATCGCCGAGCCGGTGAGCATTGTCCCGATCGGCGTCATCCCGCCCGATGCGGTGAAGACGCCCGGTATTCTGATCGACCATTTGATTGAGAGGGCTCCCGCATGAACCCGAAGGAACGCATCGCGCGCCGCGTCGCGCTCGAGGTCAAGCCCGGCTCTCTCGTCAATCTCGGCATCGGCTTGCCGAGCATGGTCGCGAACTACCTGCCCGAGCAGGTCGATGTCTTCTTCCAGGCCGAGAACGGGGTGATCGGGCTTGGTGCCCGCCCGCCCGAAGGCATGGAAGATCCGAACCTGACGGATGCCGGCGGCGGCTTCGTCACCGCCGTCCCCGGCGCGGCATCCATCGACTCGGCCATGTCGTTCGGGATCATTCGCGGCGGCCATCTCGACATGACGGTGCTGGGCGGCCTGCAGGTCGACGAGCGCGGCTATCTCGCGAACTGGATGGTGCCCGGGAAGATGGTGCCGGGTATGGGCGGCGCCATGGATCTTGTCGCCGGCGCCAAGCGCGTGGTCGTCGCCATGGTTCACACCGCGAAGGGAACGCCCAAGATCGTGCCGGAATGCGAGTTGCCGCTCACCGCCGTCCGCCGGGTCAGTCTGATCGTGACGGAAATGGCCGTGATCGAACCGACGGAAGAGGGGCTCGTCCTGCGCGAGGTGGCTTCCGATTCCAGCGTGGACGACGTCATCGCCGCCACTTCGGCGAAGCTGATTGTCGACGAACCGCCGTTGGAAATGAAGTTCGCGTAGGTTCCGACGGCTACACCGGACACGCACACGAAGCGACTACCGCGGCGCCGCGGACCCGCGCCCCCGGAACAGCAGCACGAAAACGTAGAACAGCCAGACGCCGATGGCCGACACGGCGGCCGCCACATAGGTCCAGGCCGCCGCATCGAGAACGTGATCGACGCCGTCGATCTGCGTATCGCCCTCGATGATGCCGTGCGTCACGAGCAGGTTCTTCGCGCGGCGGCTGGCGTCGAACTCGACCGGTAGCGTCAGCAGCGCAAAGACGAAGGACGCGCCGAAGAGAATGACCCCGCTCCAGGTCAGGGCGTTGGTCTGAAGGACCAGACCCGCCACGAACAGCCATGGCGCGATCTGCCCGGCGAATTGTACGAAGGGCACCACATGGGTGCGGAATTCCATGGGCCCGTAATCCTCGGCGTCCTGGATCGCGTGGCCTGTTTCATGTGCGGCTATCCCTGCGGCCGCGACGCTCGGCGTGAAATAGACGTCCTGACTCAATCGCAGCACTTTTGCGGCCGGATCGTAGTGATCGCTGAGGACCCCAGGCGTGGACTCGATGGCCACGTCCTGTAGCCCCTTGGCGTCCAGCAGGCGCCGCGCCACCTGCGCGCCGGTGATCCCGCTGGTGGTCCGCACCTGGGAATACTCCGTGACGTTCTTCTTGATCCGTGTCTGCGCATAGAAGCCCAGCAAGAGACCGGGTGCGACCAAGATCCAAAATAGCGGGTCTCGAACATGGTTCTCGCGGGAGGCACTGGGAGCGGACTGTCCCGGCAGATGGCTGACGAGCTTCGAAGAGCTCCGCCGCCGGGTCGCTCCTTTGAAACTACCCGCGCCTCTTCCAGGTGTTGATTGCGAATGCGATGAGTACGGCGAGGATCACGCCAATCCCCACGGCAGCCAGCACGCCCCAAATCGTGACGGTTTCGCCCTGCATGGTGCGATCCTCCCAAGGCAACATGCCGCGCGCACATGCGCGCGCGACATCGGGAGTCTACGCTATTTTCGCGTGCCGCCTGAAGTCTTGCTTATGAGGTTTTATCGCGCCGGTCCCAGAGCCCAGACGCGTGTCGGCTGCTTGCTCCGCCCCAGGAGGCGCTTGAACAAGCCACGATTGCGCGGCGCTGCCTGGACCTCGCGCGTTTCGCGCGGAGCCTGCGCAGCTTGGGGCGCCAAGGCCCGGCTGAAGAGGCCCCGCCGCTGAGGCGGAAGCGCCGCGGCGATGCGGTCGACAGCGGGTTCGGCCACCGGCTGCTTAGGATGTGTGGGCTCCTGGACGCTCGCGACCGTCGTGGGCTCATGCCGCTGGACGTCGGGTTGATCCTGCGCCGCCGTGTTGGCTGCAAGCGCCGGCGTATCGGCCGTGCCCGCAGAACTCGAACTCTGGCTGCCGTACGGCTCCGAGTTTTCGTTCGCGGCCAGCATCGTGGTCGCGGCCCGCGGGCGCATGCGAATGCCATCGCGGAGCGACCCGAGGGTCGGGCCCCAAGATGTCAGAAGCGGCTTATCGTTGTGGACGGGAATCTCGTTCGCGCTGAGTGCCATCTTGGACTCAGGGGGCTCAGTCAGCACATAGGCGATGCCGACGAGAAAAGCGATAAAGAGTATAAACCTTGTCATGGCCAGATCTCCGAACCTGGCCCCCCGTACCGTGTAGATGGGGGAGCGCGCGTCGCGTTTCAACCGGGCCCCTCGATTGATTGGGCGACAAGCCGCCTGTCCCCCCGAATCCGGACATCGGCGCGACGCCTCAAAGACGCTAGCGCATCGGTGCCCCCTGCGCTTCTTGTTCTTTCTCCGATGGTTAGCTCGGTTGGTTAGCGGCCATGGTTAGTGAAACCTTGGGGACCCTTGATCCGCCTTCAAACACGCGCGATCGCCGATCCATTGGTCCAAAGGACGAGACAGGGAGGCCCTTGCAGGGGACGCGGAGACTGGCATTCTTGCACTGCAGCAAAATGAGCGATTCCCAAGAGCCAGGAAGGGGTACCCCATGAGTGCGCTCTATAGTGTCCTGATCGCCGATCCGATCCACGCTTCGGGCCGCGATATTCTCGACAGCGACGCCCGCATTCGCGCCGATGTCGAAACAGGGCTCGACGAGGAGGCATTGATCGCGCGGATCGGCGACTATGACGCCCTGATCGTCCGTTCCAAGACCAAGGTGACCAAGCCCGTTATCGAGGCGGCGAGCCGCCTGCGGGCCGTCGGCCGTGCGGGGATCGGCGTCGACAACATCGACATCCCGTCCGCCACCGAGCGAGGGATCGTCGTCTTCAATACGCCGGACGCGAATGCCACGACCACGGCGGAACTTTCCATCGCCCACCTGATGTCGCTCAGCCGCAATCTGCCGCAGGCGGACCGCGCCGTGCGAGGCGGCGAGTGGAAGCCCGCGCGTACTTCCGGCGTTGAGCTGTCGGGAAAGACCAGCGGCGTGATTGGTTTCGGGACGATCGGACGCCTTGTCGCCGAGCGATGTGCGTCCCTGAAGATGCGGGTGCTCGCCTACGACCCCTTCGTTGCGCCGGAGATCATGGCCCAGCACGGAGCTGAAGCCGCCGATCTTGAGACGCTGCTCGCATCCGCGGACTACGTCACGCTTCATTGCCCCTTGAGCGACAAGACGCATCACCTACTCGACGCGCCCCGCTTGACCTCGATGAAGCCAGGCGCCCGTATCATCAATTGCGCGCGGGGCGGCCTGATCGACGAGGCGGCGTTGCTCGATGCCCTGCAGAGCGGACACCTCGCCGGTGCCGCGCTCGATGTCTACGAAGCCGAGCCGCCAACCGGGTCTCCGCTCCTCGCGCTCGATAACATCGTTCTGACGCCGCATCTGGGCGCCTCGACGGAGGAGGCCCAGCAGGCGGTGAGCCTTCGCATCGCCGAGGACATGATCAAGTTCCTAAGCACTGGTGCCGCCGAGACAGCCGTCAATTTGCCCCGCGTTACTGCCGACCAGCTCACACAGACCGCGCCGTACCAGAGTTTGACCTATGCACTCGGCCGTCTCGTGGGAGCGCTCTGCGAAGGGCCGATCTCACAATTGGACGTGCATCTGTTCGGCCGGGTGACAGAGTTGGATTCCCGGCCCATCACCGCCGAGGCACTGGTGGGGTTGCTCAGCCAGCGCATGACCGGGCGGGTGAACCGGGTCAACGCGGGCCATCTCGCCAAGGAGCAGGGCATCGAGGTCACCGAGTCGAGAACCGAGGAGGCGCGGGATTTCGTTTCGCTGGTGGAGATTTCGGCGCAGAGCGGCGGCCGTACGACGACTGTGGCGGGAACATTGCTCGGCGGCAGCCATGCGCGGCTTGTGCGGATCGACGGTTACGACGTGGAAGCCATCCCCAAGGGGAACTTCCTCTTCACGCGCCATCAGGATCGGCCGGGCGTCGTCGGCGCACTGGGCAGCATTTTGGGTCGTGAGAACATCAACATCTCGCGCATGCAGGTGGGCGTGGGCGATGACCCCGACACCGCCATTGCGCTGATCAGCATATCGGCCTCCCTGTCGGCAGCGGCCATGGAGGAGATCCGGTCGTTGCCGCCCATCGAGCAGGCCGTTGGCTTTGCGTTGTGACCGTGTCCGCCAAGCCCTTCGACGTCGTCTGCTTCGACTGTGACAGCACCCTCAGCCGGGTGGAAGGCATCGACGAATTGGCGCGCCGTGCCGGCGCCGAGAAGGAGGTCGCCCCGCTCACGGCGGCGGCCATGGCCGGCGAGTTGGCGCTTGATGCCGTATACGGGAGGCGCCTGGACCTCGTGCGGCCCGACCGGGCGGCGGTCGAATGGCTGGCGCAGCTCTACGTGGAGCAGATGGTCCCCGGGGCAGAGGAGTCGGTGCGGGCCCTGCGCGGCGCCGGGACGGACGTTCACATTATCAGCGGCGGACTGAGGCAGGCGATTCTGCCCTTGGCAGACACGCTCGGCGTGCCGGTGGCGAATGTCCACGCCGTCGACGTGATGTTCGGCGGTGACGGGGCCTATTGCGATTTCGACCGGAACTCGCCCCTGGCCCAGCCAGGGGGCAAGGCGGAGGTCTGCCGCGTATTGAGCGGCGGGGAACGGTCGGTGGCTCTCGTCGGCGACGGCGCGACGGACATAGAAGCGCGTGAGGCCGGTGCCTTTATCGTCGGTTTCGGCGGCGTGGTCGTTCGCGACACCGTGAAATCGGGCGCCGACATCTTCGTCGCCGGGCCGTCGCTCACGGCGGTCCTCGACGCGCTCTTGTAAAGAACGCGTTGTGGCAATCAAGAAAATGGGAGGCACCGATCAGCGCCTCCCATGAACGTCTCGCATCAGGTCTGTGACGTCGAGGGACGCTAGCTCTTCATCGCGTCGTTGAAGTTCTTGGCTGTCGTCTCGAGCGATTTCGCAAAGGCATTGCGCGACTGGTCGAGCGCGTCGCTCATCGCCGACCAGGAGGATTGGCCCGCCTTGGTCAGTTCGTCGACTTTCGCCGTGAGATCCGCTTGGGCCTTCTTGGCGTCCGCCTGGAGCTGCGCGACCTGGGCCTGCGCTTGCGCCTTGTTCTTGTCGTTGACGTCGCTCACGCGCGCCATGTAGGCATTGACCGTGTCCTGCCAAGCTTGAACTTGCGCTTGGGCCCGCGCCTGGAACATGGCCTGATTGTCTTTCAGAAGGCCGGCCCAGTCGCCGGCGTTGTTCTGAAAGTTGGCCCAGAGGGTTTCCATGTCGGCCTTGGCCTGGGCCACGGAAGCCTCGCCCTGCGCCTGTGCGGTATTGATGTCGCGCTGGCCTTGCTCGACCCATTGATTCAATTGCGCAATGGCCTGCTCGGCTTGAGCGCGCGAATTCGCATCGAGTTTGTCGAGATTGGCCTGCAGCGTTCCGGCGTTGGCGGCCATCTCGTCGAGACGTGCTTTCGCCCAATCGACGAACACATTCACACTGTTCTGAAGGGAAGATTGTTCACTCATATCTCAGGCCTCACTTGCTTGGAGTTTCCAGGGACAGCCAATTGGACACCAATTCCATTGCCGCTCTCTTTTTGTATGTGCGGCTGCTGGCCGAAAGCCGCGTAGCGACAGCATTGAAAGCATCGTCGGGACGCTGCAGCGATACGGGACTCCCGTAACAGCAATGTGGTGACTGTCGGCCTAACTGCACAGATCAATACCTGCCGGCGTGCGAAAAACTTTGGCCCACCGACCGCGGCACGGAGAGCCCGGCACCGCATCGTTGGGTGTGCCCAGACGTCATCCGGCCAGAACCCAGAACAATGGCGAGAGGCCAAACTCCGGTGGCTAGCCACAACATTTGCAACATATTCCCGTCATTTTTGCCAAACCTGCATTTTGGCATGGTTTTGGAGGCCATGTTACCAAAGCCAATCAGAGGTGCGCTGGCTGGCTTTTCAGGGGTTTAGGTTGCTGAAACGACGAGTTGAATCCGGTCCGCGCTTCCACCGGGAGACGTGGCTCGCCGCGGCGCTGAATGTTCTGGCCGAGGAAGGGCAGGCAAAGCTGCGGATCGACAAACTCGCGGCCGATCTCGGCGTCACCAAAGGCAGCTTCTATCATCATTTCAGATCGCGGGACGATTTCGTCCAGAAGCTCCTCGACTTCTGGTCTCGGAGCTACACGGATCGCGTCATCAAGGAGGTCGGGGCCCTTCAGGTGTCTGCGCGCGAGCGCGTCCTTGAGATGATGCGCCTCATCGTTCGCGAGCGATTGGACCGGTATGACATCGCCTTTCGGAGTTGGGCGGCTCAAGAGCCGTCCGTGGCCGAGATGGTTCGGAAAGTCGATGCCAGGCGTCACCTCTTTTGCCGGTCGCTATTTGCGGAGATGGGTTTCGAAGGCGCGGAGCTCGAATTTCGCACCCATGCTTTCCTTGCCTATCAAGTGGGGAAGGGGGTCATCTATGTCCCCGAAGCGTTGCGCGACCCCGACGAACGGCTTCGTTGGGCGGAAGGCTTTTTCGCCAATCCGTATTTGCCGGGCGACGCTTGTATCTCAGCAGACGCCGGGGCCGACGCGGCTGTCTAGGCTGGCAGTCGCATACGACTTAGCACCTCTGAGATCCGATCCGCGCAGGCAGGCCAGCCTCGTCAATCCGCCTGGGGCGGTATCGCTCCGAAACGATCGAAAATCTCCTGTAGGCTCGCCGTGTCGCGCTCGGGAAGGCTCGTGCCGTGTTCGAGCGCGTCGCCGAAGACAAACGCACCCGCGCCCGAGTCTGCGAGCGACTGACGTGCTGAGCGGCCTTGGCCGAGAGCGCCGCCGAGGATCTCCTTCAGGATATCGCCGAAGATGCCCCCGCCTTGAGGTTGGGGCTGCGCCTGTCCGCCGCCAGCGGGTGTGCCTGGGCCGCCCGGGCCGACGATCACCGGTTTGACGCGCCCCTCCTGAACGGCCTTGCCGAGTTCCTTCAAGATCTGTCCGAAGATGTCGCCGCCTGGTGTCACCGGGCCGCCAGGGAAGGTTTGATCGCCGCCCGATGCAGGGGGACGGGGAACCGGCTGCGATTGGGTGCCCGTGTCCGGCAGTTCGGCAGAGACGTCCGGGACGGGAAACTTGGGCCTTGCGGGCTCGGCAGGCGCGCGGCGGCGTCGCCGACCGAATCCAGGATATCGCCAATCGGTGGCACCGGACTTTGCCCCGGTTGATAGGGGGCCGACGAGCCGCCGCCCTGCTGGAAAATCTCGCGGAAGATATCGAAGATTCCCCCGCCGCCGGGTCCCGGCTGTTGGGGCTCCGGCTGTCTCGGCATCGGTTGCCGTGGCATCGGCTGTTGCGGTGCGGGTCCGGCCTGGCCCGAACTGCCGCGCATCAGGCCCGACAGAAGCATCCCCACCAGGACCGGCAGGATCTTCTCGAGGATCGCCCCGCCCACGCCGGACAGTTGCTGCGCGTGGGCGGCTACCGCCCGGCTGGCCTGCGGTGACCCGAACAGGTTGGCCAAGACCGCGTTGCCGGAAGCGACCCCCTCCGGCGAGAGCGCGACGTCCGGGTCGTCATACATGGCGTAAAGACTGGGCTGGCGCCCCGCCACATCGAACAGGTCACCGAGCCCTTCGGGCGTCGCGGTGGACCGTTTCAGGCCAAGGGAGATCGCAGGCAGAAGGGCGGCGACTGCGGCCTCGGTCTGTTCAGGGGTCAGGTCGTAGGCACGTGCGATGAGGTTCATGGCGTCGCCGTGCTGAGAGGCGGCGAGGATGTCTTGCAACGTTGCCATGCTGGAATCCTCCTTCCGTGAGTTGCCCGCAGCTCAAGCGCTGAGGGTCTTCTGTATGTCAGCCAATGTCGCTTTTTCCGCGTCGCTCACCCTGACCCCGCCAAAGCCGAGAAAGCCGCCTTCCTTGGAGGCTTCCGCAACCTTCAAGCTGATCTCTTCCAGCCAGGCCTTGAAGGCGGCGGCGTCCCCAGGCGCCTTGGCGTCCAGAATGCGGGCGACATCGGCGAGGACGGCCAGCGCCTTGGGCACGACGTCGTCCGGCGTGGCGCCGGCAAAGCGTGCCTTCAGGGCTTCTATGATTTCACCGCGCCCATCCGCGGACTCGAAATCGGTGACGACGGCTTTGACCAACGGATCGGCACTCGGATCCGACTTAGCCGTGGCGAGGGCTGTGCCGCTTGCAAACGACTCCTTGAGCATTCCCCACAGCCCGCTGGGGTCGGCGGCTGTGATCGCCATGCCGGCGATCGTGGGGCTCATCAGGATCGTGATCCATTCGTCTTGTGTGAAGCTTTGTTTGTCGGCCATCGGCGCCTCCTCATAGAACGTAAGTTCCTATCAAAAGAACTGCACAATATCGAAGCAACGCGATCTTCGCGGGGGCGATCTGCGTGCCCGACCATCTAGATCGGACAGTGTATCCTGATCGTTCTCCCGCATTCGGCAATCTTTTTGGCGAACAAAGTCCGTGCGTGGCGGTTAATGACAATGATGGCCTTGTAAATTGGCGTAGTTGGTTACACCTAACGGGTTATTCGTGGCAGACAACGGGCATCAGAGGGGGGATGTATGCGCGGTGGAGCATTCGGCCTTGGCGTAAGACGCGCCAGTCTCGCAGTAGCGGCGGTCGTCGTGAGTGTGTTCATGGCCGGACAGTCGTCGGCGAAGGCGGCTACAGACGAGGTCAGCATGGAACTCAATAAGTTGAGCAACGATGCGGCCGGCTGTCAGGCCTATTTCGTCTTCGATAACCAGGCGCTGCCGAATACGACAAGCTGAAAATCGATCTGGTCGTTTTCAACTCCGAAGATGTTTTCGAGCGCCGGTTCGCCATGAGCGTCGCGCCGCTCGATGCCAAGAAGCGCACCTTGCGGATGTTCGAGTTCAAGAAGATCGCCTGCGACAAGATCGGGAGTTTCCTGATCAACGGTGTGCTTGAGTGCCAGCAGGGCAAAAAAACCAAGTCAGATTGCGTTCAGCGCCTCGTGCCGTCGAGCCGGGTCGACGTTGAACTTACGAAATAGATCGGCGCAGAAATCGAGATTTGCGTCACGTTCTTGTAACTAGTTTCCCGGAAAACGGGTGTGTGATTCCACTCGTTTGACCGCAGCGAGGAAGAATTATGAGGTTTACGCACCTCTCCACCTTGGCAGTCTTATTCGTCCCGGCGCTCCCGCTGTGCGCGGGCGCGGCTGAAACGCAGCCTTCGGCCATGAGTGCTTCGCCTACGGCCATGAGTGCTTCGGATGCGGCGGAAATCTCTAAGGCGCCCCTGGTCGAGCTGATCGACACCGGCCCCGCAGGTATCACCGATGCACCGGTGGTCGCTGGCGACAACGAACCCCTCGAGGCCTCCGAGCTTGACACACAGGAACAGGAGCTGTCCGACGGGCTCGATGTGGTTCAGGTCATGCAGCCGATTGCAATGTCCGAAAACCTTGATGCCGCGGAACCGCGCCACGAGCAACTGGCGGGCCTCCAACTGCCCGACGCCGTGCCGCTCGAGGGCGCCAAGCTCGTGCCGGTCTCGCTGACGACACCGTCTCTCAAGGAAATCGCCCTTCAGTCCAAAGCGGTGCCCGAGCCGTTGGATGAGACGGTCGCGCGCGACGACCTGGTGGAAATCGAGCCGAGCGAACCGATTGAGCCCGTGGAGATTGCGTCCACGGACATTAGCGGGCGGCATATCGCTGAACCGCTGACACTCATCATCTCGCTGAAAGACCAGCAGCTCCATGTCTACCGCGGACTTGAGCGTGTCGAGAGCACGCGCGTGTCGAGCGGCAAGACCGGATACCAAACGCTGACCGGTGTATTCGGCATTCTGGAGAAGAAGCCGGAGCACTTCTCGAACTTGTATGATGCCGCGCCGATGCCGTGGATGCAGCGCCTGACGCGCTCCGGGACCGCTTTGCATGCCGGCGCCGTGCCGAACTATCCGGCGTCCCACGGCTGCGTACGCATGCCCTATGCGTTCGCGCCCAAGCTCTTCCGCATGACGGAGGTCGGCGGCAAGGTCGCCATGACGACGGGGCCGATGGTTGCGCCGAAACGCATCGAGAGCGCTGCCCTGGTGATGCCGGCAGCAGCGGCAGACCCGAGCGATGTGTCGGCTGACGACAGCGTCGATGCGGGCCTTCGCGCCGGCGCCCTGGCGGCCGCCTTTGCGCCCGAGGAGAAGCTTGCAGCGGCGACCGGTGATGCCGGCGACGCCGAAGAAGAAGACGAAAGGGCTTGGCATATTCTCGTGACCCGCCGCGAGGAGCGGGATATCGCGATCGGCACGCAAGAGGCTCTTGCGGCCATGGGCTACCTCGAACCCCAGGATCAATTCGTCGGCTACCTCGGGGATGGCACCAGGAAGGCCATCCGTGCCTTCGAGAAGGACCATGGTCTGCGGCAGCGGGGGATCTTCAGCGAGGATATCGCGGCCAAAGTCTACGAGGCCGCCGGCAAGGGGCCGCTTCCCGACGCTATCTGTTCTTGCGCAAAGGTTTCAGCCGGGTCCGGCATGTTCCGGTGCAGCTGAGCGATCCCAAGAAGCCGCTCGGGACACATCTTTTCACCTATGTACAGCCCAGCGATGGAAGTGATCCAGGCTGGGTCGGGTTCAGCCTTGAGGGCGAGGACTCCCAGTCGGTGCTCGACCGGATCACGATTCCCGAGGATATGAAGGACGAGATCGCGGGCGGCCTGACCTCGGGCGCGTCGTTCATCGTCGCCGATGTCGGCAAGCACTCATCTGTCCTTCCCGAGGGTGACGACTTCATCGTGCGGACGACTGACTCGGCGAAGTCCAACGTTGTCGCGGAGAAGGCAAAGGCCCAACAGCGTAATCTTGCGCGTCAACGCGCCTCGCAGAAGAAACGCTTCGCCCGCGAAGAAACGCAGCGTCGTCGCGTCATCACGAGACAAAGGACGACCACCCGGCGCTCAGTCTC
Organism: Methyloceanibacter stevinii; assembly: GCF_001723355.1. Taxonomy (NCBI): domain Bacteria; kingdom Pseudomonadati; phylum Pseudomonadota; class Alphaproteobacteria; order Hyphomicrobiales; family Hyphomicrobiaceae; genus Methyloceanibacter; species Methyloceanibacter stevinii. The sequence goes on from NZ_LPWE01000011.1 coordinate 334,963, forward strand.
GGCTCCGCGCGGATTCGGCCTCTTCCGGCGCGGTCGCTAGGCCAACGGCTTCCGCTCACGCTCGCCAAGCCGGGCTCCTTCAGGGTTCTCAACGCTGGCCGTGGGACGTCTCGTATTCGTCGCGCAAACGGCGTCTGAGCAGTTTGCCGTTCGGTCCTTTCGGTAGCGACTCCACCTCCGCATAGATGCGCGGGCATTTGTAGCGCGCGAGCTTTTCGGCGGCGTGCCGCTCTATATCCGCCAGGTCGACCTGCCCGTGCGGCACGTAGAATGCTGCGATCACCGTCGTGTCGGCCTTGACCAGCACCTCCACGGCGGCGCTCTCGGCGATGTCCGGGTGGGCGTTGAGAACGTTCTCGACTTCGAGAGGCGAGACCCGGATGCCGCCCGCATTCATCATGTCGTCGGCGCGCCCGAGATAGGTAAGCGCCCCGTCCGGCGCCATGCTCACGAGGTCGCCCGTCAAGAACCACTCGCCGTCAAAGCGGGCTGCCGTCTCCGCCTCGGCGTTCCAGTAGAAGAGCATTACGCCGGGGTCGCGTCGCGAGACACTGAGGACGCCGTGTTCGCCGCGCGCGACGCAGCCGTTCTCGCCGAGCACAGCCACCCGCCGTCCGGCTTGCGGAAAGCCCAGCGTGCCATGAGGGGCAGGGTGATCCGGACTGCCCGACACGAAGGTGGAGCATTCGGACATGCCGAATGCTTCGAAGATCGGCGTGCCCGTGGCGTCTTCCCAATGCGCCCGCGTCGCGTCCGGCAGCTTCTCACCGGCTGAGAGACCATGGCGCAGCGAGGCGCAACGACCGGGCGGCGTTCTGAGGAGTTGCCGGTAGACCCCCGGCGAGGCCGCGAACAGGGTGGTCTCGTGCGCGCCTATGAGGGCGCCAAGCTGATCGGGCGTCACGCCGTTTGCAGGGATCAGAGACGTGGCGCCGTGCGACCAGGGATCCAGCAATCCAGTCCCCAGCGTGTAGGTCCAGTTGAAGGATCCCGCATGCATCAGCCGGTCGTCCTCGGTCAGCCCATACCACCCGTCCCACATCATGCGGCGCGCCCAGATGGCCCGATGGGCGTGCGTGACTGCGCGCGGACTGCCCGACGTGCCGGATGTATAGATGATGTAAGCGGGACGGTTCGGATCGCCGAGCGCATAGCCGGCCGCCGGCAACCGGTAGAGGGACCGAAAGGCGTCCTCTCCCATCACCGGGCACGGCGTGTTAGGCGGCACGGCGATCCCGCGCCGGCGACGATCAGCCGGGGCGAGACGTCCTCGCAGATTTGCGAAACTTCCTCTTCCGTCAGGAGCGCGGACGTCGGAACGGGAATGATGTCGGCGGCAAGCGCCGCCAAATAGCAGATCGGGAACTCGACGCTGTTGCCGAGGCGCATGAGGAGCCGGTCGCCGGGCTCGAGACCTTGTTCCTTGAGACCCGTTGCGGCGCCGAGCACGGCCGCCTCCAGCGCCCCATAGCTCCAGGTCTCCGCGCCATCGGGCGAGACCACGGACAGCGCTGTTTTCTCGCTGAGGTCGCCCGCCCGGTACAGGACATAAGCCGCGAGGTTGAACGGCTCGGGGCAGGGAGGCGGCGGGCCCTGATCGAAGATCGCATCCATGCCAGGCCTGCTACGCGCTTCGCCTGTCCCTTGCAAGCCTTGCCGCATCCCCAACGCGATGCGGTCTAGCCGCCGGTCGCGGCCTAACCCTCGGGCGTCAGGATCAGCGTCGACAGCGGCGGCAAGGTCAGCTTCACCGAGTAGGGGCGCCCATGGCACCGCACCTTTTCGGCCTTCACCGCGCCCAGATTGCCACGCCGGAGCCGCCATAGAGCTTGCAGTCCGTGTTGACCCGTTCGAGCCAACGTCCGCCGGACGGCACGCCTACGCGGTAGCCCTCACGCGTCACCGGGGTGAAGTTGCAGACGACGAGGGCGGGCGCATCGCCGTCATTGCCCAGGCGCAGGAAGGAAATCACGCTTGCTTCGTTGTCCGTCGTGTCGACCCACTCGAAGCCGCGCGGTTCCGTGTCGTAGACGTGCAAAGCGGGCGTCTCGCGGTAGAGCCGATTGAGATCGCCGATGAGTTTCTGCACGCCCTGGTGCATGCCGTCGGCGAGCAAGTGCCAATCGAGACTCTGGTCGTGATTCCATTCCGCCTCTTGTGCGAACTCGCCACCCATGAAGAGAAGTTTCTTGCCCGGATGACCCCACATGAAACCGAAATAGGCGCGCAGGTTAGCGAATTTCTGCCAGCGGTCGCCGGGCATCTTGTTGAGGAGAGAGCCCTTGCCGTGCACGACCTCGTCATGGGACAGCGGCAGCACGAAGTTCTCCGAGTAGGCATAGAGCAAGCCGAAGGTGAGCTTGTCTTGATGATGACTGCGATGGATGGGCTCGTTCTGCATGTACACGAGCGTGTCGTGCATCCAGCCCATGTTCCATTTGAAGCCGAAGCCGAGCCCGCCCACATAGGTCGGCCGTGAGACGCCGGGCCAGGCGGTCGACTCTTCGGCCACGGTCGTGGCGCCGGGCTCTTGTGCGAACACGAGCTCGTTCAAGCGCTTCAGGAAGGCGATGGCCTCAAGGTTCTCGTTGCCGCCGAACTTGTTCGGGATCCACTCGCCGTCCTCGCGGCTGTAGTCGAGGTAGAGCATCGAGGCGACGGCATCCACGCGCAATCCGTCGATCCCGAACCGCTCCATCCAGAACAGCGCGTTGGCCAGGAGGAAGTTCATCACTTCGCGCCGGCCGTAATTGTAAATCAGCGTATTCCAGTCTTTGTGGAAGCCGAGCCGCGGATCCTCGTGCTCGTAGAGAGCCGTGCCGTCGAACCGGCCGAGACCATGAGAATCGGTCGGGAAGTGGGCCGAGACCCAGTCGACCATGACGCCGATCCCGGCGGCGTGAAACCGTGCAACGAAGTCGGAGAACTCTTCCGGCGTGCCGAAGCGCGAGGTGGGCGCAAACAGTCCGATGGGCTGATAGCCCCAGGACCCGTCGAACGGATACTCGCTCACCGGCATCAGCTCGATATGGGTGAAGCCGAGCTTCTGCACATAGGGAATGAGCTTGTCCGCAAGCTCGGCGTAGGAGAGGTAGTCATTGCCCGGCCCGCGCATCCACGACCCAAGATGAAGCTCGTAGATCGAGATGGGCGCGTGGATGTCGTGAGCCGTTTGCCGGTGTTTCCGCCAATCTGAGCCGGCGGCCGGGCGGCGGGGCATCGGATGAACGATGGAGGCCGTAGCGGGCGGACGTTCTTGCTGAAAGCCGAACGGGTCCGACTTCAGCGGCAGCAACTCGTTGCCGGGGCCCAGGATCTCGTATTTGTACAGCGCGCCGGCTTCGAGACCTGGTACGAATATCTCCCAGACGCCCGCCTCGGGACGCTTGCGCATCACATGACGGCGGCCGTCCCAGTCGTTGAACGGGCCGACCACGCTGACGCGGGCGGCATTGGGCGCCCAGACGGCGAAGCCGACACCCTCGACGCCCTCGTGCCGGATGAGATGAGCGCCGAGCTTCTCGTAGAGCCGCAGATGAGTGCCTTCACCCAACAGATGCAGATCGAGTTCGCCGAGGATCGGTCCGAACCGGTACGAGTCGTCGATTTCCTCCGTCTCGCCGTCCCGCACACAGCGCTTGAGATAGGCGCTCGTGAACGTCATCGGCACCTTGGCGCCGAAAATGCCCGCCTCGTGCAGCCGGACAAGCGGAATTTCCTCGCCCGTCTCCGGATCGAAAACGCTGACGGAGTCCACGTCGGGAAGAAAGGCGCGGACCGATGCGCCGTCGCGGGACCGCTTCAGCCCGAGAACCGCGTACGGATTGCCGTGCTCGCCGCGCGCAATGGCGTCCATGTCGGCTTGGCTCGGCATCCAGCTCTTGCGGGGCAAAGGCGTGGCGGAGGTCGGGGCGGGTCGCGGCACGATAGGGTCTTTCACGGGGCTAACGATTTGGGGCTTAGGGTTCCCATGTGGACTAGGAAAGGATGACGATACTGCGGCGCATGAGACGATCTCGGCCCAACAGTTGTGTATCGTCTAGCTGTCCGCACGAGACAGCCTCGCGCGTAAGCGCTCTATGTCGCCCAACGCGATACGGCGTGGGCCCGACTCAATCAAGCCCTGATTGGCGATATTTCGCAGAAGCCGCGCGATAACCTCCCGGCTGGTTCCGAGGTGACGGGCGATTTCATCCTGTGACAATGCCACGATGCCGGCGCCATCGGCCTTAGCGAGCAGGAGCGCGATGAGCCGTTCCTCCTGCGGCAGCCGCATACGCTGCTCGAGGAGTTGGAGCAGGGAGAAGACGCGCACCGAGAGCTGATCGAACAGAAATCGCTGCGCCGCGGGTTCGTGCGAGAACAGCTCGCGGAACACGCCGCCGGGGATCGCCAGAAACGCGGCGCCATCCTTGTCGGCGGCGGCAAAGGCCGGGTAGGGGATCTCGGAGAACAGGCTGTTCAGCGCGAGGATGCAGCTCTGTCCCGGTTCGACCCAGTAGAGCGTGCCTTCGCGGCCATCCTCCTCGATGTAGTAAACGCGAATAGCCCCGCCCCGGACCAGATACACGCCGTCGACGGGATCGCCCGGCCGGAGAAGATCCGTCCCGGGCGTCACGGCCTTGGGCGCGATCGCCCCGAGCAGGCGGTCACGTGCCGCGGGGCTCATGGCGCGGACGAAGGGGAAAGCGGCGGAGACGTGGTCTGCAACGGTCATCCGCCACTTCTACGCGGAATGGGTGGGGTCAGGCCACCCGTGCGAAGAACATGTCGCCCGGCGTCGCCATGGTGACCTCGGTGATTTCATCGAACGGAAGACCGACCTTGTCGTGAACACGCCGGACGCGTCCGCGTCGGGGGCCATGTTGAGGCAGAAAGCTCGTCCCGCTTCGAAACCGACATGGACGCGGAGGCTCACGACGCCTTCTTCCTCGCAAGCCGCTTCGTACTTCTTGTAGAAGCCGGCGAAGTCTTCCTTTGAGATGCCTTGCGGGAACGTACCGTTGGCCTGGTCGTGGGTGTCGACGAAGAACTTCATCTTTTGCATGGGTCTAGCTCCTTGTGAGATCGGCGCGTGGTTGCGCCGTCCCCTTCGAAGCACAGGCCGCGGGGCGCCTTCTGGAACATTTGTTACGGGGAGGCGAGGCCGGAGATATCAAGCCCAGCGGCCGGCCGCCGCGCGGTCGGCGAACCAGAGCACTTCGCCCAATGCCCGGATATGGGAGGCGGGGAAGCTGTCGTCGCCGGACAGGATCTTGTCGAGAACCTCGCGCTTGCCCTCGCCGGAGACGAGGAAGGCGACGATCTCGCTCGCATTGATGGCCGGATAGGTGAGGGTGACGCGTTCCTCGACGCGGCCCTTGGGCACGGGCGCCACCCAACGATCGCGCACCTGCAGCACCGGCTCGTGGGGCAGGAGCGAGGCCGTGTGGCCGTCGTCGCCAAGGCCGAGCAGCGTGATGTTCAGCAGGGGCTTGCCGGGCTGCAGCGTGTCGGCGCCGTAAAGCCCCTTCAGCATCGCCTCGTAATCCTCGGCGGCTTCGTCGAGCGTCACGCCGTGCGTCTTCACCGGATGCACGTTCTGCGGCGGCACGGGGACGTCGTCGAGAAACGCAGCCCGCGCCATACCGTAATTGCTGGCGGGGTCGGATGGCGGCACGAAGCGCTCGTCGCCGAGAATCCAATGAACCCGATCCCAGGGCATGGCGGACTTTACCGGCTCCTGGGCGAGGAGCTCATACAACGGCTTAGGCGTATTGCCGCCGGACAAGGCCACAATCGTTCGCTCGGTCCGTGCTGCCGCGTGCTCACAGAGGAACTTGGCGCCCTTGTGCGCCAGATCGGCGGCGTCCTCGCAAATCCGCAATGTGCCAAATGCCGGTGTCATATCGCCTGCCTCTTCTTGCTCATCGGTCGGGACACGATAGGGGCAGAAAGTGACACGTGTCGCAACCGTGCGATGGGAAGATGTCTAGGGGTGCCGCAGGTTTCGACACCGCACGTCGACTCGCGATAGGGTAAGCCGCGCCCGGACAGATCCGAGGGACCTCTATGACCCGAGACATCGTCACTGATGACATCGTCATCGCCGCGTCGATCTTGTCCGCCGACTTCGCCAAGTTGGGCGAAGAAGTTCGCGCCGTCGACCAGGCTGGGGCCGATTGGATTCACATCGACATCATGGACGGGCACTTCGTGCCGAACATCACCATGGGGCCGAATGTGGTGAAGGCCATCCGCCCCTATACGAAGAAACCTTTCGACGTTCATTTGATGATCGCGCCGTGCGATCCATACCTCGCCGATTTCGCCGAGGCCGGAGCGGACATGGTGACGGTGCACGCGGAGGCCGGCCCCCACCTCGACCGCTCTGTTCAGCTGATCCGCAGTCTCGGGATGAAGGCCGGGGTGGCCTTGACGCCATCCACCCCCGAAAGCGCCCTTGAGTATGTGTTCGACAAGCTGCACCGGGTCTTGGTGATGACCGTCAATCCGGGCTTTGGCGGTCAGTCGTTTATTCCCGAACAGCTGAACAAGATCCGCGCGATCAGACAGATGATCGGGGACCGCCCCATCCACCTCGAAGTGGACGGCGGCGTTCACCTCCAGACGGCGCCGCTCGCGGCCGAAGCCGGCGCGGACGTCTTTGTGTCCGGCTCCGGTGTGTTCGACGGCGGCGACTATGCCGGAAACATCGCCGCCCTTCGCAAGGCTGCCATGTCGGCCCGCGCCGACGCGTGAGCCGTCGGCTTTTGCTCAGCGATGGGGCCGCAGCAATGTGGACCCGCAACGCTAGATCTTGTCCACGGTCCCGCTTGCGATCCCGAGCCATGAACTCTCGACAATTTGCCAACTGTCCGAGCCAATGAGTCGCATTGCCGAATCGAGTTCGGTTGTCAATAGCGTGCTGCTCAGTCTTCGTGGTAGTAATTTTGCATAACGACTGCAATACTTAAGCTAAAACTCTTTGATTGAGGGGGCGAAGCAGCAGAAGACTCCCCCGTTGACTGGAGTTGTAAGCAATTGCCTGAGATCGACCTCGATCAGTTCTGGCCAGCCTTCCAACCAATCGTCGACTTGCGCTCGAAAGTTATTGTCGGTTTCGAGGTGCTTGGGCGCCAGACTGCGGAAGATGGCTCGGAGATCGGACCCGATATATTCATTCCGCGGCTGGAAGAGAGTGGCGGCATCAATCGGTTCACCCAACACCTCATTCGCAGTGCGTGTTCTGCCGCAGCTGCGTGGCCCGACTGTTTGTTCCTAGCTTTCAACCTTACACCTCGGCAGATTGCCCAAGTCGGAATCGTTGACCTTATTGCCGATGCCGTGCGCGAAACTGATATCGCCCTCAGCCGTATTCGGATCGAGATTGTCGAAGAGGCCTTTGGACCAGACAACGAACACACAAGCGCCAACATCGAGAAACTGGCAGAGATGGGCGTAGGCTTCGCTATCGACGATTTCGGGACGGGTCATTCCAACCTGGCGCGCTTGAGCAGTTCCCATTCAGAAAGCTCAAGATAGACAGGCAGTTTGTTCACGAGATCGACCGCGAACCGCACAAACTTCGGATTGCCGCCGCTGTGATTGGGCTCGGTCAAAGTCTCGGGATGAACGTTGTTGCGGAGGGCGTGGAGACAACGGCTGAAGAGTCCGTATTGCGCAAGTTGGGGTGCCAGTTGGGCCAGGGTTGGCTCTATGGGAAGCCCAGCCCCGCAGCCTCTGCGGAACGTCAGCTCGCGCTGAGCGGCTCGGGATGCGTAACGGCGCTTCCAGCGGGCGCCTCCCCTTATCAGCAGCTGCACCAACTGCAAACGCTCTACGACCACGCGCCTGTCGGGATCTGCTTTGCGGATCTCGACTTTTACCACGTGGTCGCGAACGACCTTTTTGCAAGCATCCACGGCATGACGGGTGCTGAGCTTGCAGGCAAGCATATCTCCGACGTCATGGACGAAACGACACTTGAGACCGTGAAGCGGACCCTTTGGGCGGCCGCCTCTAGCGACGAGCCCGTGTCCCAGCTTTATTTTACAGAAGACAGGCGGCTACAGGTGTTCGTGGCGCGGGTGCTCGACCTCAGCAAGGATATTATCGGCTTCTCCGTCGTGGTGGTCGACCTGCCGGATTCGCTCGATGAAATTCAGCACCCCAAGAGTTTGACATCGCCAAAGCGGCTCCGTGGTGTTCAGAAGGACGACTAGCCTAGCTTCGCCCTCACCAAAGCATGCCGCGCGCATGCATTAGGGTAGTAAGTTCGCCCGTTCATCCACCTGCATACGGGCGTGCAAATGTCCGGGCGAATCCAGCAACGCATAGCGCGCCAAAACCTAGCCCTTGTGTGCCCGGTAGCGCTCGATCAGCGCGTTGGTCGATGAATCGTGGCTGAGCTTCGGCTCGTCCTTGGCTTCGAGCTCCGGAATGATGCGGTTGGCGAGCACCTTGCCGAGCTCGACGCCCCATTGATCGAACGAGTCGATGTTCCACACGGCCCCTTGCGTGAACACGCTGTGCTCGTAGAGCGCCACGAGCCGGCCGAGCGTCTTCGGATCGAGCTTGTCGGCGAGGATCATGTTCGTCGGCCGGTTGCCTTCGGTCACGCGGAACGGCGTCTGTGCCGCGGGCGAGCCTTCCGCCGTCAATTCCGCCGCCGTCTTGCCGAATGCGAGCGCCTCGGCCTGTGCGAACAGGTTCGCCATCAAGAGGTCGTGGTGATGGGCGAGGGAACTCAACGGCGTCAGAAAGCCGATGAAGTCACAGGGGATTAGCTTCGTGCCCTGGTGAATGAGCTGGTAGAAAGAGTGCTGACCGTCCGTCCCCGGCTCGCCCCAGATGATCGGGCCAGTCTGCAAGTCCACATGCTTGCCGGCCATGTCCACGTGCTTGCCGTTGCTCTCCATCTGCAGCTGCTGCAGATAGGCCGGGAAGCGCTTCATGTGCTCCGAGTAGGGGAGCACCGCGAGGGTCTGGGCGCCGAAGAAATTGTTGTACCAGACCGTCAGCAGGCCCATGAGCATCGGCAGGTTCTTCTCGACCGGCGCGGTGCGGAAATGCTCATCCATTTCGTGGAAGCCGGCGAGCATGTCGCGGAAGCCGTCGGGCCCGATCGCGATCATGGTGGAAAGACCGATCGCCGAGTCCATCGAGTAGCGGCCGCCGACCCAGTCCCAGAACTCGAACATGTTGGCGGTGTCGATGCCGAACTTCTCCACGCCCTCGGTGTTGGTCGAGTTCGCCACGAAGTGCTTGGCGACGGCGTCCTCCGTGCCGAGGCGCTCGACCGCCCAGGCGCGTGCCGTCGCGGCATTGGTCATGGTCTCGAGCGTCGTGAAGGTCTTGGAGGAGACGATGAACAGCGTCTCCTCGGCGTTCAGATCATGCGTGGCTTCGTCGAAGCAGGCCCCGTCTACGTTCGAGACGAAGCGGAACGTCATGTCCCGGTCCGAGTAGGGGCGCAGGGCGAGATAGGCCATCTCGGGCCCGAGATAGGACCCGCCGATGCCGATATTGATGACGTTCTTGATGCGCTTGCCCGTATGGCCAACCCACTCACCGCTCCGGATCTTGTCGGCGAAGGCGCCCATGCGATCCAGAACGCCGTGCACGTCCGGCACCACGTCGTGTCCGTCCGTCTCGATCACCTCGCCGCTGGGCGCGCGCAGGGCTACATGCAGCACGGCCCGGTTCTCCGAAACGTTGATCTTCTCGCCGCGGAACATGGCGTCGCGCCGCTCGGCGACCTTGCGCTCCTTGGCGAGTTCGGCGAGCAGCGCCACCGTCTCCTCGGTGATCCGCTGCTTCGAATAGTCGAGCGTCAGCCCCGCGCCCTCGACCGTGAACTTCTCCGCGCGGCCGGCATCCCTGGCGAACAGATCGCGTAAATGCACGTCCTTGATCTTGTCGTGGTGCGCGGCAAGCTTCTGCCAGGCAGGCGTGTCGGTGACGTTGGACATGTCGAAAACTCCCTAGCCGAGCGCCTTGCTCTTGGTTTCGATGGACTGCAGCAGGTCTTCCCACGACTTCACGAAGGAAGCCGCGCCTTCCTTCTGCAGCTGCGCCGCAAGATCCGATACGGAGATGCCCGCCTTCTCGAAGGCGGCGAGCGTCTCTTCGCAATCGCCGCCGTTGGGGGGCAACACGCCGCTGACCTTGCCGTGGTCGCCAAACGCCAGCAGCGTCTTGTCCGGCATGGTATTGACCGTGTTCGGCGCGGCGAGCGCCTCTACATAAAGCGTGTCCGGCGCGGATGGGTCCTTGGTGCTGGTCGAGGCGAAGAGCAGCCGCTGCGGCCGCGCGCCCATGGACTCGAGCCGCTGCCAGCGGTCGCTGTCCAAAAGATTGCGGTAATCGCGATAGGCTTGGGTCGAGACCGCGATGCCGAGCTTGTCCTTCAGCTCCGCCGGCACCTTGTCGATGATCGCCTTGTCCCAGCGGCTGACGAAGACCGAGCGACCGAGCGCACGTCCGGCGAGAGCCCTTCGGCAACGCGCCGCTCCAGTCCCTTCATATAGGCGTCGGCGGCATCGATGCAGTGCTGCGAAGAGAACAGCAGGGTCACGTTGACGGACACGCCCGAATAGATAGCTTCCTCGATCGCGGGTAGGCCTTCTTTCGTGCCGGGGATCTTGATGAAGAGGTTCGGCTTATGGGCCCGTTCGAACAGCCGCTTCGCCTCGCTGACGGTCGCCTCCGTGTCGTAAGCGAGCAGCGGCGAGACTTCGAGAGAGACGAAACCGTCGACGCTCGCGGTCCGTTCGTGCACGGGCAAAAACATGTCCGCCGCGCGCGACAGGTCTTGCAGAGCCAGTTCGAAGAACAGCGCTTCGCCGGAATAGCCCGCCTTGAACAGGCGCTTGACCTCGTCGTCGTAGCTATCGCTCTTCGAGATGGCGTTGTCGAAAATCGTCGGGTTCGACGTGAGGCCCGTCACGGAGTAGTCGTCGATATATTTCCTGAGCGTGCCGCTATCGAGCATGTCGCGGGTGATGTCGTCGATCCACAGGCTTTGTCCGAGATCGTGCAAGGCTTTCGTGGGCTTCACGGGTCTATCTCCTCATTGGGCCGTCAGAGCGTACTGAAATCGTGCGTCAATAAATCGGCGATGCGGGCGATTTCGATATCCGCAGGCGGCAAGTCTTTCAATTTTGCAGGGTCGTTGGCGTAGTGGCCTTGGCGCGGAAACACGGTGGTGACCGTATCGCCCCAGGCGCGTTTGACCGCGTCGAGAAGGCTGAGCTTGTCGTCGATCAGGACGTAGTGCTCGGCAGGGAAAGCCCGCTTCACGGCGTCCAGCTCGTTTTCCTTGTGCACATAGTTCAGGACACGCCCGTCGAAAGCGGTGATCAACCCGGCCCGCTCCAATTTGTGTGGCTGGTACACGCCGTCGCCGTCTGTGAGTATCACGGGCAGGCCCCATTGGCTCACATGACGAACGGCAGCCAACGCGTCCGGGAACAGCCGATCGGCGAAGGGGTAGTCGATGACCCAATTTGCCAATTCCCCAATGCGCATGTCTCCCAAATGAGCGAGACGGAAGCGCTCCAGCGTGCCGAGAAAATCGGCGTAGCCATGCTTGTCTCGCTGCTCTTCGTAGATCGCCCAAAGCTCGTCTCTCGAGGCATCGCCAAAAGTCGCCGCAACATAGTCGCCCAAGTCCGACTTCATGCGGTCGTTGTCCAGCAACGTGTCGTCCACGTCGAACAGAAAGACGGTCCTATGTGCTTGGGACATGGCGTTCGGCTATTTTGGGCTCGGGTTGAGCCAGCGTCCATCCATGCCGAACAGTTGCTCGGCTTCGGTCGGTCCCCATGTGCCCTGGTCGTAGCTGTAGACCGGCGTGACGTTGTCGAGAATGTTTCCGACGATGCGCCACTCCGCATCCACGATGTCCTCCCGGGTAAAGAGGTCGGCGATACCCTCCATGGCGTCGCCCAGTAGCCGCTGATAGGGCGGCCTGTCCACGCCCGGCTGCCGCGTCAGCACCAGTTCGACGTCGTCGCCGATCATGCGGTCCCCCGGCACCTTCACGCGCGTGCCGAGTGCAATGGCGACATCAGGCTGAATCCGGAACCGCATATGGCCGCAGCCGATGGCCTTGATCTCGCCGAACGTCTCGCGCGGCGGCCGTTTGAACTCGACGACGGCCTCGGCCACGCTGACGGGCAGGCACTTGCCCGTGCGGATGAAGATCGGCACGCCTTCCCAGCGCCAGCTGTCGATATAGAGTTTGGCGGCGGCGTAGGTCTCCACCGTCGAGCCCGGTTTGACCCCGGGCACGCTTTGGTAGCCCTTGTACTGGCCGCGCACGAGATGGTTCGCGTCGAGGGGGCGAACGGATTTCAAGAGACTCGCCTTGCGGTCGCGGAGCGCCTCGTGCTCCTGGCCCGTCGGCGGGTCCATGGTGAGCGAGGCGAGAATCTGCAGCATGTGGTTTTGCAGCACGTCGCGGATGGCGCCGGCGCTGTCGTAGAACGAGCCACGATCCTGCACGCCGAAATTCTCCGCCATGGTGATCTGGATGCTGCGCACATAGTTGCGGTTCCAGAGCGGCTCGAAGATCGAGTTGGCGAAGCGGGTGTAGAGGATGTTCTGCACCGGCTCCTTGCCGAGATAGTGATCGATGCGGAAGATGTTCCGCTCGGAGAAATACTTGTCGAGAATCTGGCTGAGCTCGTCCGCCGACTCCCGGTCGCGCCCGAACGGCTTCTCGACCACGAGCCGCGCGTTTTCCGCGCAGCCCGATTGCGCGAGCTGGCCGGCGACCTCGGAAAAAAGGAACGGCGGAATAGCCAGGTAGTGCAGGGGACACTTGGCGTCGCCCAGCTCCTTGCGCAGCTGAGCGAAGACCTTCGGGTCGGCATAGTCGCCCGAAACGTAATGAAGCAGGCTCAAGAGCTTCTTGAAGGCCTCGCTCTTGACGTCGCCGCCATGGGTCTTGACGCTTTCCTCGGCGCGCTTCTTGAACTCGTCGAGCGACCATTGCGTGCGCGCGACCCCGATAATGGGAATGTCCAAGCCCTCGTCGCGGACAAGGCCGAGAAGCGCGGGAAAGATTTGCTTGAACGCGAGATCGCCGCTGGCGCCAAAAAAGACGAACGCGTCTGAGTGCGTGTTGTTCGGAAGTCCCATGTCGCTGTCGCCTAGTCCTTCTTCTCGAGATGGCCGCCGAATTCGAAACGCATGGCGGACATGAGCTTGTCGGCAAACTCCGCATTGCCGCGTGAGGCAAAGCGCGAGAACAGGGCCGATGAGATAACGGGCGCCGGCACGCCCTCGTCGATCGCGGCGAGCAGGGTCCAGCGGCCTTCGCCCGAGTCCGACACGCGGCCCTCGAAATTGGCGAGGTCGGGACTCTTGCGCAGCGCGCTTGCGGTGAGGTCGAGCAGCCACGAACCGATCACGCTGCCGCGCCGCCAGACTTCGGCGACTTCGGGCAGGTTGATGTCGTACTGATAATATTCCGGGTTCCGCAGCGGAGTCGTCTCGGCATCCGTGGTCTGCTTTGTCTTGCCGACATTGCCGTGATGCAGAATGTTCAGCCCTTCCGCGTAGGCGGCCATGATCCCGTACTCGATACCGTTGTGGACCATCTTGACGTAATGCCCCGCGCCATTCGGCCCGCAATGCAGATAGCCGTTCTCGGCAGGTGACGCTTCGCCGGTCGCGCCCGGGGTGCGCGGTGCTTCGTCCACGCCCGGCGCCAGCGTCTTGAAGATGGGGTCGAGGCGGGCGACCACGTCGTCTTCGCCGCCGATCATCATGCAATAGCCGCGATCGAGGCCCCAGACGCCGCCGCTGACACCGACATCCACATAGTGAATGCCCTTGTCCTTCAGTTCGCCCGCGCGGCGGATGTCGTCGTGATAGTAGGAGTTGCCGCCGTCGATAATGATGTCGCCGGCGTCGAGCAGCGGCGTGAGTTCGGCGATGACCGCGTCCACGGCGCCCGCCGGCACCATCATCCAGAGCGCGGGGCTTATCGAGCCCGTCCACGAAGGTCTTCAGATCGGTGCTGCCCTTGGCGCCCTTCGCGATGAGGCCGTCGACCGCTTCGGCGTGAGTATCGAAGACGTGGCAGTCATGTCCCGCCTTCATGGCGCGAATGACCATGTTGGCGCCCATCCGGCCGAGGCCGATCATGCCGAGTTGCATTGCGTCTCTCCTCGATTCCTAATCTCAAGTCATGCGCTCCGGCACCGCGGAGCGCGGCAGTTCTATCGTCCCAATGTTTTCTTCGCGGCCTCGGCGACTTTTTCGGGCGTGAAGCCGAAATGCTCCGAGACGACCTTGAGCGGCGCCGACAGGCCGAACGTGTTCATGCCGAGCACGATGCCCTCGGGGCCGGCGTACCGATCCCAGCCAAGCGGGGAGGCCTCCTCGACGGTGACGCGCGCGGTGATCTCCGGCGGCAGAACCGAGCGCTTGTAGTCGTCGCTTTGGTCCTCGAACATTTCGCGGCAGGGCATCGACACGACGCGGGCCTTGATGCCGTCCTTGGCCAGAATATCCCGCGCTTCAACGCAAAGCGCCACTTCGCTGCCCGTGCGATCAGGATGACGTCCGGCTTGCCGCCGTCCGCGTCCACCAGCACATAGGCGCCTTTGGCAAGGCCCGAGGCGGGCGCCATCGTGGAACGGTCGAACGTCGGAACGGCCTGCCGCGTGAGGACCAATGCCACCGGGCGGCTCTTGTGCGGCATCATCAGGCGATAGGCTTCCACGGTCTCGTTGGCATCCGCCGGCCGGATCACGACGAGCCCCGGCATGGCGCGCAGAGAAGCCAGTTGCTCGACCGGCTGATGAGTCGGGCCGTCTTGCCCGAGGCTGATGGAATCGTGCGTCCAGATATGGAGCACGGGAATATCCATCAGCGAGGAAAGGCGGATCGACCCGCGCGCATAGTCCGTGAAGATCAGGTAGCAGGAATCGTAGGCCCGCAAGCCCGAAAGCACCATGCCGTTGACGACGGCGCACATGCCATGCTCGCGGATGCCGTAGCGCATGTTGTGGCCGGCATAGTCGCCGAGTTCGCCATAGGCTTGGAAGTCGCCGGCATCCGGATAGTCGAGAATAACCTTCGTGCTGCCAGCCACGTCCGCGGCGCCACCCAACACCCAGGGGACCTTGGCGGCGATGGCGTTCAGGACCTTGCCGGAAGCCTGCCGCGTCGCGATCCCGGTAGCGTCTGCATCGAAGCTCGGAATGTCCGCGTCCCAGTCCTCCGGCAGTTCCCGGTCGCGGATCAACTCGATCTGCTTGGCTTGGTCGGGATGGGCGCGGGCGTAGTCGGCGAACAGGGCCTCCCATTTGGCGCGCAGGTCCCCACCGCGGCTTCCCATTTGAGAGGCGAAGTGTTCGCGCACGCCATCCGGCACCACGAAGAACTTGTCGGGATCAAAGCCGAAGAACTCCTTGGTCCGGCGCACTTCGTCGGGACCCAACGGTTCGCCGTGGGCGGCGGGTGTGTCGTGCTTGCCGGGAGAGCCGTAGCCGATATGGCTGTGGATGATGATAATCGTCGGCTTGTCGTCCGTCGCCAGAAAGGCATTCAAGGCGCCGGCCAGTTCGCCGAGATCATTCGCGTCGGATACACGCACGACATTCCAGCCATAGGCGTCGAAGCGCTTGGCCACATCCTCCGTGAACGTGATGTTGGCGTGGCCGTCGATGGTCACGTTGTTGTTGTCGAAGATCCAGCACAGATTGGACAGCTTCAGATGTCCGGCGAGGGACGCCGCCTCGCTGCCGACGCCCTCCATCAGGCAGCCTTCGCCGCACAGCGCATAGACATTGTAATCGAAGAGCTCGAAATCGGGCTTGTTGTAGGTCGCGCCCAGCCATTTGCCGGCGATGGCCATGCCGACGCTGGTGGCGACGCCCTGGCCGAGCGGTCCCGTGGTCGATTCCACGCCGGTCGTCCAGCCATATTCGGGGTGACCCGGGCAGCGGCTGCCTTCCTCGCGGAAGCTCTTGATATCGTCGAGCGTAATGGCCGCGCCATCGTGGCTTTGGTAGCCGATGTCCGCCGCTTCGATCCCCGCCAGATGGATCAGGCTGTAAAGCAGCATCGAGGCGTGGCCCGCCGACAGGACGAAGCGGTCACGGTTGATCCAATGGGGCGATTTGGGGTCGTAGCGGAGAAACTGCTGCCACAGCGTATAGGCGACGGGCGCCGCGTCCATGACCGTGCCCGGATGTCCGGAATTGGCCTTCTGGATGGCGTCGATCGACAGAGTTCGGATCGTGTTGATCGCCAGCTCGTCGATCTTGTCTTGAGTCTGCGCCACGGTGCCCGAACCTCCTACGCTTCTCATGCTCAAGCCTTCAGGTGCGCGAAGGCGTCCGTCAAAGTCACAAACGCGAATGACAGGCCGGTGAAAGTCTCCGTTCACCGCGTGCGCCAGCCTGATAAGCCGATGGCGGCTCCGAGGAGACCGGAGCCAGTACGCACAGTGTCCGTGTCTGGCGTTTCGATCAAGTCTTAGAACTGACGCATGAGTCTTGTACGCGATAATTTTGCACAATGTCTTAGGAAGCCTGGAGCATGGTAAGCGGATCGCGCATCATGCAGGCTCTTCAGTCGACCAGGCGGGCTTGGACGAGGAGGGCGGCCTATGGCGGATGCGACAGCCGATTCAACGGCAGATGCGAATTCCCACGCGAAGACGCAATCCGGCTCCGGCATTGAGTCCGCCACTGTTAACCAATCCGACTTGGCCAAGCTCGATATTGCCAAACTCGAGCTGAAACTCGGCACCTCGCCCGAGACGGGGCTGAGCAAGGCCGAAGCCGATAAGCGGCTCGCGCAGTACGGCGCCAACGAGATCTCCGAAAAGACAACAAACCCGTTCCTGAAGTTCCTGTCCTACTTCTGGGGTCCGATCCCTTGGATGATCGAGGCCGCGGCCATTCTTTCCGGTATCGTCCATCACTGGTCCGACTTCGTCATTATCATGGTGCTGCTTCTCGCCAACGCCATCGTTGGCTTCTGGGAGGAGTATCAGGCCGGCAACGCCATCGCCGCGCTGAAGGCCAAGCTCGCACCACATGCGCGCGTCAAGCGCGACGGCGCCTGGTCGGACGTAGCCGCGCGCCTTCTCGTGCCGGGCGATATCGTCCGTTTGCGTCTCGGTGACATCGTCCCGGCCGATTCCCGCTCGCTCGGCCCCGACGCCGTTGAGGTCGACCAGGCCGCGCTCACAGGCGAGTCCTTGCCCGTGTCGAAGGGCAGCGGCGACGTTCTCTATTCGGGCGCGATCCTGCGTCAGGGCGAAGCCGATGCGCTCGTCTATGCCACGGGCGGGGAGACGTTCTTCGGCAAGACCGCCGCACTCGTGCAGGAAGCCCATACCACGAGCCATTTCCAAAAGGCGGTGATGAAGATCGGCGATTATTTGATCGTCATCGCCATCGCGCTGGTGACGTTGATCTTCGCCGTCGCACTGTTCCGGGGCGACGACGTCATGGAGACGCTGCAGTTCGCGCTTGTGCTGACGGTGGCCGCGATACCGGTGGCCATGCCCGCCGTGCTGTCGGTGACCATGGCCGTCGGCGCCCGCCGGCTTGCGGCACGGCAGGCCATCGTCAGCAGGCTCGCGGCCATCGAGGAACTCGCCGGCGTCGACGTTCTGTGTTCGGACAAGACAGGCACGCTAACCCAGAACAAGTTGACCCTCGGTGATCCCGTCTCGGTCGGTGGTGAAAGCCAAGACGATCTCGTTCTCGACGGGGCGCTCGCGTCCCGAGCCGAAGACCAGGACACGATCGACATGGCGGTCATCGCGGGCGTGAAGGATGCGGCCGAGCTCAAGGACTATACCGTCGGCCACTATCAGCCCTTCGACCCGGTGCACAAGCGCACCGAAGCGACGGTCGCCGACAAGAGCGACAAGACGTTCAAGGTCACCAAGGGTGCCGTCCAGGTGATCCTCGCGCTGTCGAAGAACGCGGACACCGTCAAAGAGGATGTCGACAAGACGACAGATGCGTTGGCGAAGCGCGGCTACCGGGCGCTCGGCGTGGCGAAAGCCTCCGATGGTGGCGACTGGGAGTTCCTCGGCGTACTGCCGCTCTACGATCCGCCGCGCCCGTCCTCGAAGGACATGATTGCGCAAGCCGAGGCACTCGGCATCGACGTGAAGATGATCACGGGTGATCAGCTTGCCATCGCCAAGGAGATCGCGAGCCAGCTCGGCCTTGGCACGGGCATTCTCGATGCCAGCCAGTTCGGCGACACCAAGGCCCACGAAACATCCAAGCTGGATCACGACATCGAGACGGCGGATGGCTTCGCGCAAGTGTTCCCGGAACACAAGTTTCACATCATCGATGTCCTGCAGAAGCACGGCCATATCGTCGGTATGACCGGTGACGGCGTGAACGACGCGCCGTCGCTGAAGAAAGCGGACTGCGGGATCGCGGTTTCAGGTGCCACCGACGCGGCCCGCGCCGCGGCGGCCATCGTACTGTTGACGCCGGGCCTGACGGTTATCGTCGATGCGGTTCAGGAAGCGCGGAAGATTTTTCAGCGTATGAACAGCTATGCGATCTACCGCATCGCGGAGACGATCCGCGTGCTGCTGTTCATGACGCTCTCGATCATCGTCTCAATTTTTATCCGGGTCACCGCGATCATGATCGTGCTGCTGGCGCTGCTGAACGACGGCGCGATCCTCTCGATCGCCTACGACAACGTGAAACCGTCGCCGAAGCCCGAAGCGTGGAACATGCGGCGCGTGCTGGGCGTCTCGACCCTGCTTGGGCTCGCCGGCGTCGCTGCGTCCTTCGGCATGTTCTATATCGGCGAAGAGGTCTTGAAGCTGGACCGCGAAGTAGTTCAGACGCTGATGTATCTGAAGCTCTCGGTGGCGGGGCACCTGAACATCTTCGTCACGCGCACGCGCGGACCGTTCTGGTCGATCGCCCCGGCGAAGATCCTCTTGATCGCCGTGTTCGGCACCCAGGCCTTGGCGACGATCATCGCGGTATCGGGACTGTTGATGCCGGCCATCAGCTGGGAACTCGCCGCGATCGTCTGGGGCTATGCGCTCGTCTGGTTCCTGTTCAACGACCAGGTGAAGCTGCTCGCCTACCGCATCTTCGATCCCGCGGCCAAGCCCGTGATCGATCAGCGCAAGACAGCCGCACCCGCCGCCGCGTAGGACAGGCGCACGTCTCACCTAGGCGTGCTACTCGCGTTTGGCTTCGACGATGGTCATGAGCGCGGCCATTGGCGGGCGGCCTGAGTCGGCCGCAATCTCCGACACGCTGAGATCTGTCGACAGAACGACGAAGCCCTTTTGTTCGAGGATGTCGGCAACGCTGTCTGCGGGCAGTTCCAGGACGCGCGCAAGATCCTCGAGTTTCGCCTTCTCCAGAGATTGGAACAGAACGGGCATCGGATTCTCGCGCCCGGAGAGCGCCGCGGGCACGACAAAGGCCGCAGCGACGACCGCCGCGACGGCGACCGGGGCGATGATCGTGCCGCGCCGGAAATACGTCTTCATGCCACCCCAATTCCGGACGATATGCAGGCCGATGGCGACAATGAAGATCACCGCGAGCCATTCGTGCAACTCTTTCACGAGGTCCTCGCCGATACCAAAAAACATGGCGAGGCCGGAGCCCGCCACGACAAGGAACAGAGCCGCGGAGATCGCGGTGATGTAGTTCTTCAACGTATCGCTCATCTCGTCTTTCTCGTTCTTTCGTGCATTCGCTTCTCGGCGCCGTCCGCCAAGGCCCGGCGCGTCCGCTGCCACGCAGGCGAGAGGACCGGCCAAAGGACGCCGATCGTCAGCGCGGCGGCGAAGAGGCGGAGGGCCGCAATTGTGAACTCGATCTGCATCGGCAACCCCGGAGGTTGGGTGATCCCTGCATGTCGCGATATTGACAATAAGTGCCGAACTTTGCCGGGTTGGGGCTGGGGCGTTTCGGAACGTTTCCCGCGCCGGAAATTTGTTTCGAAACGTTGCTGGGGTGCAAGTTGCTTGGTTTCGTTACAAAATTATCCGGCAACGCGCGCTGCAAGACGCTAATTTGACACTCGTCACGCGGGCGCACGGTGCACTCGCTTAAGGCCGTGACCCGAAGGAAGTTCATGAACGAAGTCGTGCCCCCTGAGAAGATCAAGCCGGAGGACACACCGGAAGACACAAGGGCCGAGCTCGAGTCCGTCTTGGGCCTAGGCAAACCGGCATCGCGCCTTCGCCGGTTTCGTCCTGTCATCATTCTCGGCCTTGTCGCGGCCGCCGCACTGCTCGCCTACACGCTCATCGGGGGCGGCGGGTCGACGAACGGCGTCAACTACGTGACGGAGCCCGTAACGCGCGGCGACCTCACCGTGACCGTTACGGCCACCGGCACGGTTCAGCCGACCAATGACGTCGAGATCTCGAGCGAGCTGTCCGGCATCGTCCGCACCGTCCTCGTTGACTACAACAGTGCCGTGACCGAGGGCCAGGTCCTCGCCGAACTCGACACGCAAAAGCTCAAATCCGCCGTCGACAGTTCCAGCGCCAGGCTGCAGGCCGCCAAGGCCAAGGTAAGCGAAGCGCAAGCCAGCGTGGCGGAGACGCGTCTGGAGTTCGCCCGCAAGGGCAAGCTGGCCAAGACCCGTGCGGGCTCCATCCTCGATCTGGAAGTGGCCGAGGCCAATCTCAAGCGCGCCCTGGCGTCGGAGGAAAGCGCCAAGGCCGACGTGGCTGCTGCGAGCGCCGATCTCGCCCAGGCCGAGACCGACCTGGAAAAGGCACAGATCCTTTCACCCATCACCGGTGTCGTCTTGAGCCGCAATGTCGAACCCGGCCAGACCGTCGCGTCTTCGCTGCAGGCGCCCATTCTGTTCACCATCGCCGAGGACCTCAAGAAGATGGAGGTCCAGGTGGATGTCGACGAGGCGGATGTCGGTAAGGTTCACGAAGGCCAGAAAGCCCGATTCACCGTCGACGCCTATCCCAGCCGGCACTTCGATGCCGAAATTCGGGAGCTCCGTTACGGGTCGGAGGTCGTTCAGGGCGTCGTGACCTACAAGGCCGTACTGACGACGGACAATTCCGAATTGCTGTTGCGGCCGGGGATGACAGCAACGGCCGAAATCATCGTCGCCGAAGCAACGATGCGTTGACCGTGCCCAATGCGGCCTTGCGATTCACGCCGCCCAGCACCGAACCGCGCGACCAGCGCAGCTTCCTGCAGAAGCTGATGCCGGGTCCCCCGCGGCTGCGCCGGCCGAGTTCGACAGGCCAGCCGGCGGGGCCGGAACGCACCGTCTGGACGCTCAGCGATGGCGCGCCCGAGGCGCGTTCCGTCACCATCGGCGCAACCGACGGCAAGCGCACTGCGATCGTGAAGGGCGACCTCAGCGTGGACGAGAGTCTGATCGTCGATACGGAGACGGCCAAGTGAGCACGGACAAGGCCCGCCGCAGCGCTGCGCCGAACGTCATCGACCTGCGCAACGTCTCGAAGATCTATGGACACGGCGAGGCCGAGGTGCGGCGCTCGACGGCGTCGACCTGACGATACCCAGCGGCGAATTCGCGGCGGTCATGGGGCCGTCCGGGTCTGGCAAATCCACGACCATGAACATTATCGGCTGCCTGGATCAGCCGACGTCCGGTAGCTACCTTTTCAACGGCGTGGAGGTTGGCGGTCTCGACCGCACCCAGCGCGCGCTTCTGCGCCGCAACTATCTCGGCTTCGTATTTCAGGGCTTCAATCTTCTGGCCCGGACCTCCGCCGTCGAGAATGTCGAACTGCCGTTGATCTATCGCGGCATGCGCCAGGCGGAGCGCCGTCCGCTTGCGATGGACGCCCTCGAGCGTGTCGGCCTTGCGGGACGAGCCGGACACACGCCGGCGGAATTGTCGGGCGGTCAGCAGCAGCGCGTCGCCATCGCCAGGGCGATCGTGACGAACCCCGCGGTCCTGCTTGCCGACGAACCGACCGGCAATCTCGATACCAAGACGAGCGGTGAGATCATGACCTTGTTGGTTGAGCTCAACCGGTCCCGTGGGATCACGGTGCTCATGGTCACCCACGAGCCGGAGATGGCGCGCTATGCCAGCCGTGTTGTCGAGTTCCTCGATGGCCGCATTGCCAGCGACAGCACCGTCCTGAAAGCCGCCTGATGTTCTACGAGACCCTGAAGCTTGCGGTTCAGGCGATCCGGCGCAACGCCTTGCGCTCGTTCCTGACGCTGCTGGGTATCGTCATCGGCGTCAGCGCCGTCATCGCCATGGTCACGATCGGCAACGGCACGACGGCCAAGGTCAAGGAAGAGATGGCCAAGCTCGGCACGAACGTCCTGTTCGTCCGTCCCGGGCAGTGGGGGCCGGGACGGTCGAGCGCGACGGCGAAGCCGTTCAATGCGCGCGATATCATCGAGATGCGCGAGCAATTGCGTGGCGTCCGCGCCGTCGCGCCGTTGGCGCAGCAGTCCGTAACCGTCGTCTACGGCAATGAGAGCCGGAGCACCGGCACGATCGGAACCGACGCAAGCTATGTGGTTGCGCAAGATTGGAATCTCGCGGAGGGCCGGAATTTTCTCGATAGCGAGACACGCAGTGGCCAGGCCGTCTGCATTCTCGGCAAAACGGTGCAGGACGAGCTGTTTGGCGGCGAAGACGTAATCGGCAAACGCATCCGCTTGAGTAATGTCTCCTGCGAGGTGATCGGCGTGCTGGAGTCCAAGGGTGAATCCGGTTTCGGCAACGATCGCGACGATGTGGTTCTGATCCCGCTTCGCGCGTATCAACGCCGGATCGCCGGCAATACCGACATCAACCGGATCACGGTCTCGGCGGAAGACGGCGCCGATACATCGAAGGTTCAGGCGGACATCGAACGGCTGCTCAGGGAACGGCGCGGCATCTCCGCCGGAAAAGAGGACGATTTCGGTGTCGCGGACATGAAACAGATCGCCGACACGCAAGCGGCGACCACCGGCGTCCTGACCATGCTGCTTGGCGCCGTGGCCGGCGTCAGCCTGCTGGTCGGCGGCATCGGCATCATGAACATCATGCTCGTCTCCGTAACCGAGCGGACGCGCGAAATCGGTATCCGGCTGGCGATCGGCGCGCAGGAAAGCCAGGTGCTGATGCAGTTCCTGGTGGAGGCGGTCGTGCTGTCGCTGTTCGGCGGCGTGGTCGGCGTCCTATTGGGGCTTGGGCTTGCGGGCGCGGCCTCCGCCGGCATGGCCATCCCCTTCGTCTTCGATCCGGGGATCGTGCTGATCGCCTTTGCCTTCTCGGCTCTGATCGGCGTGGTGTTCGGCTACTTCCCGGCGCGCCGCGCCGCACAACTCGATCCGATCGATGCGCTCCGGCACGAGTAGCGCTAGGAGGCTTGCGTGATCCAGAGCCGGGCCTGGGCCGCCTCGGCAAGCGGGTAGACGCGGACCGAACTCGGCAGGAAGACGCCGAAGATCTTCACCGCGCCCGAGATCCACTCGATGTCGGTGATGACGGCAATGCGGTCCCACTTGGTGAAGTGCTCCATGCCTGTCTTGAAGTCCTCCCAGGCCGCGCCGGCCTCGTAGCCGGTGAAGTCGGGCGCGACCTCGTACAGCATGCGGACCTTGTCGTGGGATTGAAGCGCTTTCTCCACCGCCGGAATCAGCACGTCATCGTAGTCCTGCCGCGAGACATTGCCGTGGCAGGCAATGGCCACGACGTTGCTCGGGAAGCCTTTGAGTAGCGCGATCATGAAGCGCTCCCTGTATCTGGAGGACTGATCCTCAAGGACCCTTGGAAACGCACGTCTCGTCGCCGGCGTTCCACGTGCAGCCGAAACTGCTCGTATTGCAGGTCGACTCGCCGAGATGATTGGAGCAGGGGTCCGATGCCGGGGCAGGACCGGGGAGGCAACCTTTGTTGTTGGCCGCGTCGTACCAGCATTCGGGCTGAGACGCGCACATGGCGGAGTCGCGGATGGCTTGGCAGCGGATCTCCTCGGCTTGGGCGGCGGTCCCGCAAAGGGTGAGCGCGACGACAGCGATGCCGAAAGCAATAAAACCCGATCGCATGATTCCTCCGATTTGTTTTGTTTGGGCGTCCGATCCTTTTCTTACCGAAGCGCGCGGGCGGTGAACAGCCCCGCCGGGGTGCGCGGTCCGAGGCTTTCCGGCGCGCCAAGGACCGCATCAGACGGCGTCCTACTTTAGGCTTCTAGACCGGCCGGTATGGTCCGGGGTAGAGCGTGGGGCGGAATTGCCGAACTCTCGCGTAAACGGCAGCCGGTTTTGTGACGATGTTGGCCGGGCTTTGGCGCCCTACGGCGACGGGTCGTGGCGGGATCGGGGAGGGGGCTCGACGACAGTGCGACTTGTTATCAATTGCATGGATATAGCCCTGGAAACCCTCTCTGGACGTGCTATCAGCAGCGGGACTTCACACGCGGCACGGCGCCGGGCGCGACCCGGCGGAGCATCCAATGCCCGTAGTTTCAACGACTTGGATGGACAAGGTCGTTGCCGGGCCCTGTTGCCGCGTAAAGCCCCTCGGTACATCCAGGCCGGATGCGACGCGGGGAGCGTCGGGTTTGACTAGGACGGCGGCGCTGGACTGGCCGGCCGTTCAAAGAGCTTAGGAGAGAGCGTTTCTATGGATATCCCTCACATTCCGGTCGGCGATAATCCGCCCCACGAAGTCAATGTTATCATCGAGATTCCGCAAGGCGGATCGCCGGTGAAGTACGAAGTCGACAAGAAGTCGGGCGCGCTTTTCGTCGACCGCTTCCTGCACACGGCGATGTTCTATCCGGCGAACTACGGCTTCATCCCGCACACGCTCTCCGAAGACGGAGATCCCGTCGACTGCATCGTGATCACGCCGACGCCCGTGGCGCCGGGGGCGGTCATTCGTGCACGTCCTGTCGGTGCGCTTCTCATGGAGGATGAGGCCGGGATCGACGAAAAGATCATCGCCGTCCCGATCGACGAACTCCATCCGTACTACAAGCGGGTGTCGAGCTATCGCGACCTTCCCGAGATTCTCGTCGAGCAGATCGGCCATTTCTTCGAGCACTACAAGGACCTGGAACCGGGCAAATGGGTCAAGGTCGTGCGCTGGGCCGAGGTTGGCGAGGCAGGCGAGTTGATCCGTACCGGAATTGAGCGCAACGCGGAAGCCTAGGGGCGTCCGGATCGCTTGATCCAACTCAAGGTGGCGGCCTTCCCTCTGTCGTCCAGTACCCGGACAGCGCGAGATCGATCCGCGCAGCCCGGGGGAACGTCATGACCGATCCAAAGCCTGAACTCGCCGGCTTCCACCGTCAGGTCCTCATGGAGGACATGATGGAGACCGTCGGCGTGGAGCAATTCGACGTCGTCGATCTCGACGGCGGCAATCCTACATCCGCGCGCGTGCGAATTGTCATGCCTGCGAATGTAAGGACGCGTGCACGACTTGGCTCGCCGCCCACACCGCAGGCGACCCGCAACCGTTCTGTCCGAACGCCACCCTGTTCCAGGCCGTCAAGAGCTAGCCCAGACAGCGTGGTGGCGTGCGGGCCGGTCGGGGAAACGGTCAAACGTGTGCCCGGGCAGTAGGGTCTGTTTCAGTATTGTGAAAAAACGGGCGTGCGTCGCTGTCGCACGATGGTAATATCCCCCCGGGAATAGACTTGGGCACTCGGGCCTCACAATACGTATTGGTATGTATCTCGACTTGGTAACAATGTCGGCCGCAGACATTGCTGTGGCCGCGATCCTCGCTGGCATGTTGCTGCTCACCTGGGGCCGCGACGGCTGGTCGCTTGAGGCTGCGCCGCGCTTCGTCGGCTCGTGGGGCCTCGCGGTGTTGGTTTTCAGCCTGGGCGGTGCGGCCATGCTCTGGTCCATCACATCGGGTTACACCGGCGGCGTGGTGCTCGGGGCGAGCCTTGCCACCCTGGCGTGGGGCATGAAATGGCATGCCGTGCGGCGCTTTGCGGGGCGCCCGTCGGCGCCGTTCCTGATCCTGCTGGGTCCGGCAGCCTTTCTGCTTTCGGTGCTCTTGGGGCTTGCGACCTCGACGGACGATCGCTTCGTGGTCGTTTGCTCGATCTTGGCCGCCTATGGGTTTGCGGCGGCATTTGAGCTGAGACGGATGCCCGATGCATCCCAGTCTTGGCCCGCCATCGCGCTCTTGGTGCTCGCCAGTGCCTTGTACGTCTCCTGGATCCCGGTCGCCGTCACGGTACCGCTCGAGTCCATTTCCGCGGCGATGACCAGCAAATGGCTTCCCTTTGTCGTGCTCGCGACCCTGCTGCTCCGTGTTGCGCTGGCCTTCATGGTCTTGTCCATGGCGAAGGAACGCGACGAGGAGGAGCAGCGGCGCAATGCGCTGACGGACAGTCTCACCGGGTTGCCGAACCGGCGGGCCCTGTTTGAGATTGCGGAGACGGTCGTGGAGCGGCGCATGCACGGCGGCGGCACGCCGGTCTCGCTCATCATCGCGGATCTAGACTACTTCAAGGACACGAACGACACCTTCGGCCATACGGTCGGCGACGAGGTGCTGCGCCTCTTTGCCAAGGTTGCGCAGCTGAGCCTCGAGGAGAGCCACGTCATCGGTCGCTCGGCGGCGAGGAGTTCGCGGCCATTTTGCCGGGTGTCGGTGCCGAGGAAGCGGTCGAAGCGGCCGAGCGTCTGCGGGCGCGTTTCGCCGAGTCCGGCGGCTTCGTGAGCGGCCTTCCGGTTGGCGCCACGGTGAGTATCGGCGTGACCGCCGACCGGCAAGTCGACTCGGGGCTCTCAAGCCTCTTCCGCCGCGCGGATGCGGCCCTGTATGCCGCCAAGAGCGCGGGCCGGAACCGGGTCGTGTTCATCGGCTCCGACGACACGGTCGTGCCGGTCGGCGAAGGGCGCGTCGTGCGTACTTCTCCAACACGGCTCTTTGCTAGGCCCGGTCTGTTGGAGTTCTCGCAGGTGCGGCCCGCCTGACGCTATCCGCCGCAGTCCCACCGGCCGTGTGGCGGTCGATCCGCGCGGGCCGCACATGTACCTTCCTGTCACGCAAGGCTAGAATAATCACCACAAACGGCATCGGCGTGCCGCTACCGTTCGCACTGGGAGGGGATTGTGTCCGGAGAGACCCCGGCGAGTGACGCAAAGGAAATCGAGCTCAAGCTCGTCTTCGACCCCGAGCACGCCTCGGCCGTGTTGGCGCACCCCCTCCTGGCGGCAGGAGATGGCGGGCCGCCTGGGCAGCGCGTTCTTGAATCGAAAGAGCGCGAGCTTCTCTCCGTTTATTACGACACGCCGGACGATCTTCTGAGAAAAGCGGGCGTCTTCTTGCGAGTGCGCAGTACCGGCACGGGCTATGTCCAGACCATCAAGACCGCGCGCGCCGAGAGCGAGTTCTTGGAACGGAGCGAGTGGGAATGCGATCTGCCGACGAAAAGCTACGACCTGTCGGCAGCCGCGGGAACGGCTCTCGAGCCGCTGCTCAGCGACGCGGTGCGCGAAGGCCTCGGCCCGCGTTTCGAGACCCGGTTTTTGCGGCGGACATTTCTGATCGACGACGGCGGGAGTCTGATCGAGGTGGCGGTCGATCAGGGCGATATCGTCGCCGGTGAGGCGAGGGCGCGTGTTTGCGAGCTGGAACTCGAACTGAAGTCCGGGACCGCGGCCGTCTTGTTTGGACTGGCGAAGCGCCTCGCCGAAACCGTGCCGTTGACTCTCAGTGTCAAGACCAAGGCGGAACGCGGTTTCGATCTCCTCGACGGCGGCGAGCCCGAATTCGAAAAGGCACTCCCTGTCGACATCCCGCCCGATGAGACCTGTGCGAACGCATTCCGCATCGCCGCGCGCAATTGCTTGCGACAAGTGCTCGCGAACTTGCACGGAACCCGCGAGGGCAAAGCCGAGGCGTTGCACCAGATGCGCGTTGGGCTCCGGCGCATGCGGGCAGCAGTGCTGCTGTTCGGAGAGGTCGTCGACAGCCCGCAGCGTCCCCGAATTGCCGCCGAGCTCAAATGGATCGCCAGCCACCTCGGCACCGCCCGCGACCTCGACGTGTTCAGCTCCGACATCGTGGCGCCGCATCGCGCGGAATATCCTGACGATCCGGGATGGAAGGCCGTCGAGGATCGTGTGCGGGAAGCGCGGGCGCAGGCCCAAAGAGCGGCCGTCGAAGCAACCGGTTCGGCGCGCTTCCGCATGGCGCTTCTGGATCTCGGGGCGTGGATCGAGTTCGGCGATTGGACCCACAGCGACAACCCGCTCGCTGGAAAGCCCGTCGCGGACTATGCTTCGGCGAAGCTATCGCGCTGCGCCGAA
Source organism: Methyloceanibacter stevinii (assembly GCF_001723355.1). Taxonomy (NCBI): domain Bacteria; kingdom Pseudomonadati; phylum Pseudomonadota; class Alphaproteobacteria; order Hyphomicrobiales; family Hyphomicrobiaceae; genus Methyloceanibacter; species Methyloceanibacter stevinii. The sequence goes on from NZ_LPWE01000011.1 coordinate 363,222, forward strand.
GCGTGGTGAAGAAGGGGAAGGGCCTGCCGAAGCTGAGCGTGGCCGAGCGCCACAGGGTGCGCATCCATGCCAAGCGGATGCGGTACGGAAGCGAATTTTTCAGCGCGACGTTTCCGGGCAAGAGACAAGCCAAGAGGTGCCGGAAATCCCTCGCGGCGCTGGAGCTGCTGCAAGACTCGCTCGGGACGCTCAACGATATCGCCAACCGGCAGACGATCTTCAACATCGGCGGCGCCGGGCATGAGTCCGGGACGATGCCCATGCCGAAAGTGGATCCCGGCGAAGAGAAGGCTCTGATGAAAACGGCGAAGCACGCTTATGCGCGCTTCGCGACGTCAAACCCTTTTGGAAGGCCTAGGCGGATTACTCCGCAGGCGGAACGGCGCGTCGCGGGCGGCCGGGTGATTCTTCACATCACCGCGCATCCGGCGCGCATGATCTTCGAGCTGGCGTTCTGCTGCGTTGAACGCATCGCGAACCGCGAGATAGACATCCTCGTGGGCATGGTCGAGCGGTTTCGCCCGATCCACGACAAGGTCCTTTCCGGGGACGCTGATGTCGATGTGAACGCTGTAGAGCTTTCCCTTGTGGTGATGTCGGTGAGGGGCTTCGACCACGACCGTGCAGCCGATAATCCGGTTGTAGAGCCGGCCGAGCTTGGCGGCCTTTTCGCGGATTCGCGTTTCGACTGCCTCAGAGGGATCCATATTGCGGAAGCTGATATCCAAGGGAAATTCCATAAAGCGCCTCCTTACTGCGTCTCAATTCTGCAAACGATGTCACCTATTTTGCTCCCAAATGTGGAGAAAAGGCGAGCGTCTTGTTTGCGTTGAGTCAAAGCGCCGATACGGTGCGGCGGACAGCGTGTACAACTAGCCGAACGGAGTATTTCGAGGTCCGTCATGAAGCCCACACGAGTGCTACTTCCCATCAATTCGAAAGGAACGACGGCCACCTGTTCCGACGTGGCTTTCGGGCTTGCGCGGCGTTTCGAGGCCGAGCTTGAGGTCTTGCATCCCTGTCCGCCGCCGTCGCAACGCTTGCCCTATGCGACGGAGCTCAGCCCCGTCTATTTCGAAGCCTATCTGGACGTGTCCCGGAAGCAGGTCGAGTACGAGGAAAAGCAGGCGGTTGCCTGGTTCGAAAAGGCTGCGGCCAAGTGGGACGACGTCGAATCGCAATTGCTTACCGTCGAAGGCTCGTGGGGCCGGCGATTGCACAGCGGGCGAAGACCGCGGACTTCAGCGTGTTGCCGACCGTCTCGGCGGCCGACGACGAGATGTTTGGAGAAGCCCGGGACGCCGCCCTGTTCTCATCGGGGCGCCCGGCGCTGTTCGTTCCGGACGAGGCGAGTGACCATGTCGGCGAGACGGTCGTCATCGCCTGGAAGGACTCCGTCGAATCCGCCCGCGCCGTTGCCGCGGCCGCGCCGTTTCTCGAAGGAGCGCGGCGGGTCCGGCTGATCAGTCTTGTTCCCGATGGCGAACCCGAAGACGAGACGGCCACGGCCATGGCCAACTATCTGAAAGCGGCATGCCTGCCGGTCGAGTTGCGTCGGCCCCGCTGGGCACGCGGGACGTCGGCGATGCCATCCTCGAGGAGGCGGGATCCGGCGTTCTGCTCGTCATGGGCGGATATGGCCGCTGGCGCTGGCAGGAATGGGTGTTCGGCGGCGCGACCGATCACGTGCTGCGCAACACCGACGTTGCCGTCTTGATGAGCCATTAGACGAGCCGCGAGCGGCCCGTCCGGCGCAGGCTTGGAAGGCACATGACGGACACGTAGAAACTGACGCGCAAAAAAAAAGGGCGCGCGCCTTCCGGCCTCGCGCCCCATATCGTTCTGAGAGCGAACGGCGATGGAAGCCTACTGAGCGCTCTCGCCCATGCCCATCGCGTCTTTGGTCATTTCCTTGCCCATATCGACCGCAGAGTCGGAGCCTTCCTTCGCCATGCCGGCAGCGCCTTCGACGGCGCTATCCATCATGCCGCCGGCGGCTTCGCCCATGCCCATGGCGTCCTTGGACATTTCCTTGCCCATGTCGACCGCGCCGCGACCGGCGTCCTTGGCCATGTCGGCCGCACCCTCGACGGCGCTTCGGTCATGCTGCCGCGCCTGAAGCCGGCATTCTCCGCGGCGCCGGTTGCACCTTCCACGGCGTTCTCCGTGGCCTGTCCAGCCGTGTCGGCGGCGCCTTCGGCGCTGTCCGCTGCCTTATCGGCGGCGTCTTCGGAGAGTCCGAGGGCACCCTTGATGGTGTCCAGCCAGCTCTCCTCGGCGTGCGCCGTTCCGAGGCCGAGGCCAATCGTCAGCGCAAGCGCGACGCAAGCCTTTTGGGTGATCGTCATTGGTTTCGTCTCCCTGTCTTGAAGTCCCGAAGTCTTGAAGTTCCGTAGTCTCGTAGTCCCTTGCCGCCGTGTGTGGCGGCAATCGCGACATGCCGAATCGACCGGGGTGTGCGATGGACCCCATCACACACCCCGGTTGCGCATTGCAAAGATAATCGATGGGCTAGTTGCCGCCGCCGACGACGCCGTCCACGGCGCCCTTGGTCATTTTGGCTGCGCCGCCGACAACACCGGCGGCTCCGCCGACGACGTTCTTGCCGGCTTTGACAGCACCTTCACCGACGCCCTTCGCGACGCCGACCGTGCCGCCCACGGCGCTCTTACCCACTTCGCCGGCGCCCTTGACCGGATTCTTGGTCATTTCGGCAGCGCCCTTGGCCATGCCGCCGACACCTTCGACGGCGCTCTTGCCCGCGTCGACCGCGCCTTCACCGGCCCCTTTGGCGGCGCCGACAGTGCCTTGGGCCGCGCCGTCGGTCATTGCCTCCGCGCCGTCCTTGACGTCGCCGGCCTGCGCGGCGGCAACCCCGAGAAGCAGCATGAAAGCCGTCGTGGTGCCTGCAATTTTGGTGAAAGTCATGAGCTTGGTCTCCTTAAGGTAGGCCCCCGAACGGGGCCAAATTCAACATCGCCACCCCCATATGGGAGCGGCTCTCGACCTTTCCAGCGGTATGGCGTGAAAGGACAAATGCCTCGGCATGCCCTGGCGGAAATGTCGCGGGCAGGTGCGGGGAAAACGGCCGAACGGCACGGAGGTTCCGTGTCGCAAATCGAAGCGGCGGCAAAAAGGCGAGGGTCAGGGTCTATGGCGATCGCGGGGAGGCCTGCCCCGGCAAAATCGCCCAATTGGAGGGGTATGTAGGCGACCTCCGGCTATGTCCCGGTTTTCCCAGTCTTGGTCGGGAACATCTTGCAATGCTATTACCACGAGTGGCATTGCTATTTGGCCACTTCGGGCGTGGACTGCGTAGGGCCTACCCGTGCGATTCCAATGCGTTACGCAGCGCGCTTGAGGCTGATAATAGGCGCACCCGGGTACTTGCATAGGTAAGGCCGATGACAAGCCGCGAGGGTTCATTGCTTGTCCTGGTCCGCTGCACTGTGGAGACATACTGAAAGTGCTGCAAAAGCTCTGGTATGATCAGCCAGTTCGCACCCAACTTATTGTGGTCGTGGCGGCGATCAATCTCTTTGCCGCCTTGTTGGCTGGCGTCGTGGCGATTCTCAACACCCGCACGGCAACCAAGGCCGAAATGGAGTCATCGCTCGAAGTCGCCGAACGCTTCGTCGACGTGACGCTCAGGGATCTCTCCCGGCAAGGCAAGCTGGACGACCTCGACGAAGAACTGCCGCCCCTGCTGAGACATCTGCGGCACGTCCGCATCATGTTCTTGAGCGACTCCGGCCAGCTGGCCATCATTTCGCCCAAGGGCGCCACCGCCGGGGTCAAGGGATCCCATGCTCCCGGCTGGTTCGTTTCCCTGGTCCATCCCGAGATCGCCCAAAGGAAAGTGCGCCTTCTCCCGGACGGTTCGCATCCGGTGATCATCCTCGGCGAGCCGTCCGACGAAATCTCGGAGGCGTGGCAGGACTTTCTCTCGCTTGCGCTGATCTGGGGCGCCATCAACGCCATTGTCTTGGTGGTGCTCTACATTGTGCTCGGGCGGGTGCTCAATCCGCTTGCGAGCCTGTCTCGAGGCATGCACCAGCTGGAGGGTGGTGAGTATTGGGCCAGGTTGCCGAGTGCAAAGGTCAAGGAAGTGGCCGTCATCACGGATCGGTTCAACATGCTGGCAAGCGCGCTGGACGTGGCACGCAAGGAGAACGAGAGCCTCTACCAGCAGCTGATCAACGTTCAGGAAGCCGAGCGCCGCGAAATCGCCAACGAACTCCACGACGAGGCGGGCGCCTGTCTGTTCGGCATTGCCGCGAACGCGTCGTCGATCCAAACCACGGCAGGGCAGTTGGACGGGGAACGGGCGACGAGGATTTCCAGCCGCGCCGGTGAGATTCTCTCGATTGCGGAACGGCTGAAGGTCATGAACCGGGCGCTTCTCAAGAAGCTGCGGCCGGGCCCGCTCGGCCAAGTCAAGCTGGCGGACCTGATCGTCGAGCTCACCGCTGGCCTTCAAAGCCAACACCCCGATACGCAGATTCATACGGCCGTTGGCTCGGTCGCGAAATCCTACGGGGAGTCTGTCGATCTTGCGATTTATCGCTGCGTTCAGGAGGCGATCACCAATGCGATCCGCCACGGGCATGCCGGAAACATCGATGTGGATCTGGACCAGGTGCAGCTCGCGAACGGCGCCGGCGATTACGAAGCAGTCCGTCTGACGATCGCGGACGACGGCAAAGGCATGGAGCCAGACAAAGCCAAAGGTTTCGGACTTACGACCATGACGGAGCGCGTCCGATCGGTCGGCGGTACCTGCGTGATCGAGGGTGTCCCGTCCAAGGGCACCACCGTTCGCGTCGAAATTCCAATCAAACAGAAAAAGAATGAATCTACGGCGCCCGTCCGGGCGCGAGAATCGGTCAGGGAGCTATCATGACTAGAGTCCTCGTCATCGACGATCATCCGATCGTTTTGCAGGGAACCCGGCAGTTATTGGAGGATGTCGGCGTAAAAGAAGTCCATCAGGCACAGAGTTTGGCCGACGGTTTCCGTGCTTACAGAATGCAGAAGCCCGACGTGATCATCGTCGACCTTGCCATGCATAGCGGGTCGCTCGGCGGCCTGTCGTTTATCCGTCGCTTGCGGCTGCACGATCCGAACACACCCATCTTGGTCTTCACGATGCATTCCGATCCGGTGATCGTGTCCCGTGCGCTCGAGGTCGGGGCCACCGGGTACGTCCTGAAGGATACGCCGCCCGAGGAAGTTCAAACGGCGTTTCAGCGCGTCCGGGAGAACAGGCCCTATCTCAGCCACGACCTCGCGTCGGAGGTGGCCTTCATGGAAGCGCGGGGTACGACCAATCCGCTACGCCGCATGACGGTTCGCGAACTGCAGACCCTTGCCCTCGTGGCGGAAGGGAAGCCGTACGGAGTCATCGCCGAGCATCTGCACGTGAGCTACAAGACCGTGGCCAACACCTGCACGCAGTTGAAGGCAAAGCTTGGTGTGCGGACGTTGCCGGAACTCATGCGAATCGCCATTCAGCATCTTCCAGCAGCCAACAGTAAAATGCAGCGGTAGCATTGCCATAGGTTCGCCGGCCGTTACGCGGCCGCCTCTGGCCTAATCAGCAAGCATACTGGAAAGTTTGTGCCAGGATTCGGCGCAACACATAGAATATCGAAGTCTCTCGAATGACTAGATTGGCAAGACCGCGGGTGCAAAGTGGCAACCTGCGGGATGCTATCTTCCAACTACTATGGTGAAAGTCGTCTCGGCATTCTGCGCTAACTTGGAAGTCGCGAATGCCGCACGATGACAAGTGAGATCGCTGCGATTGGCAATAGCCAGTCATCCCGCGCAGCCCACTCCGCTTCGCATCACTGGCATTCCAAACCAAGGTCGGAGAACGCACGCGCACAGCTGGGACACAACCGGCCTGCGTGCGTCGGTCTCCGGCAAGTGGATGCTTGGTCTCTTGCGGCCGAGTAGCTAGGGAGAGGAGAAAGATATGAAACTCAAGTTAGGTGTCCTGACCGGCACCGTCGTCGCTGTGACGATGGGGCTCGCGGGTCAGGCGTCGGCCATGAATACCGACGAGGAACAGCTGAAGCGTATGGCTGATCCCGACCAGTGGCCTGCCCCTGGTCGTGACTTTGCTCTGACGCGTCACAGCAACCTGTCCGACATTACGACGGAGAATGTGAACAAGCTTCAGGTAGCGTGGATGCAGGGCACGAATGCCCTTCGCGGTCACGAAGGTCAGCCTCTGATGATCAAGGACGTGGGTGGCAAGCCCATGCTGTTCATGATTTCGGGTTGTCCGTCCATGGCCAATTGTAACGTTGTCCAGGGTCTGGATTTGTCCGATCCCGACAATCCGAAGCAGGTTTGGTCCTACGTGAAGAAGACCGACCGTGACGAGTCGGCTGTGCCGCGCGCTTGCTGCGACACCGTCAACCGCGGTGGTTCTTATGCGGACGGAAAGTTCGTGTTCGGTACGCTCGACGGCTTCTTGATTGCGCTCGACGGTCAGACCGGCAAGGAAGTCTGGGTTGTCAAATGGGCTATCCCGAGAAAGGGCGAGACCATCACGCCCGCTCCGTTGATCGCCGACAACAAGGTGTTCATCGGTTTCGGCGGTAGTGAGTTCGCCGCTCGCGGCCGCGTCGGCGCCTTCAACCTGGCGGACGGTTCCGAGGCTTGGGTGTGTCACACCACGGGTTCGGACAAAGACGTCTGCCTGACGCCCGAGACCAACAAGGCCAACCCGCATTACGGCACGGCCGGACAGGATCTTGGTATCAAGACCTTCCCCAATGAGGATTGGAAGATCGGCGGCGGCACGGCGTGGGGTTGGTACTCCTACGATCCGGACACCAAGCTGGTCTACTACTCGACCGCCAACCCAGGTCTGTGGAGCCCGCAATATCGCTGCCCCGACAAGACCCACGAAGAGTGCAACGCAGTCGATCCTTCACTCGACGGGCAGGTGGGCCGCTTCGACAACAAGTGGACCCTCAGCATGTTCGCGCGGAAGATCGAGACCGGTGAGGCTGTCTGGGTCTACCAGATCACTCCGTTTGACCAGTGGGACTATGACGGCATCAACGAGAACATCATCACGGAGATGGAAGTCGACGGTAAGAAGCGGAAGGTTCTCTCCCACTTCGACCGCAACGGCTTCGCCTATGTCTGGGATGCTGCCGACGGTACGGTTCTGCGCGCCACGAAATACGTGACGACGGACTGGGCCGAGAAAATCGATCTCAAGACGGGCCGTCCGATCAAGGTGCGCGATCACTCGCCGCTCGAAGTTGGCCGCAACGTCTCTGCCTGCCCGTCCGCGATGGGTGGCAAGGACCAGCAGCCCGCTTCGGTCGATCCGAAAGAGCCGAACCTGTTCTATGTGCCCACCAACAACTGGTGCATGGAGCTGGAGCCCCAGGAGCGCACGCACACGAACCAGGGCACGGTCTACGTGTTCGCGAACGTGTACATGTATCCTGAGAAGCAGGGTGTGACCGGCAAGATCAAGAAGTACGACGTCCTCACGGGCAAGACGCTCTGGGAGATCCCGGATCCCTTCCCGAACTGGAGTGGCACCATGAACACCGACGGTGGTCTGATGTTCTACGGTTCGCTGGGCGGCGACTTCCGCGCGGTCGACCGGGAGACCGGTAAGATCCTGTGGAGCCGCAAGTTGGGCTCGGGCATCATCGGTAACCCGATCACGTTCAAGACCGGCGGCAAGCAGTACGTCGGCGTCTACTCCGGCATTGGCGGCTGGATCGGTCTTCCGGTCACCGCTGGTCTGGACTTGAGCGATAAGTTCGGCGCCATCGGTGCGACGGCCATGACCAAGGCCGCTGGCCTGCAGCATGTCCCGCAGGGTGGCACCCTGAACGTCTTCCGCATCTACGACTAACACTCGTATCTGCTAGGACACCTAGAGGATTGGCGCCCGGTGCTGTGCTGCACCGGGCGCTTTTCGTTCGACCGCGGCTTTGACGGCCGCATGCGCGTGAGTCGCAATCACTTGGCGGAGACGAACGCGTGACGCCGGCGCTCGCGTCGATGTCGGCGCGCCGCGCATTTTCGCCAGGCCGAGTTTTCCCGCCGGGTGAGGAGCATTGGTCATCGGCGACGTCTCGTCAGACGTGAAATTCAGACGTGAAATGCAGATGAGAAAGCGCTCTACCGCGTGCGCACAGTCGAATCTTGTGCGGCGCAACAAATGAAAACTGGATTTGGCAGAAATCGTTGCCATCGGCACATTTCACTTGCAATGGCATTACATTTGGCAATTATGAGGGGGTAGCTCGGCAATGAGTGAGTGACGAAGTTCCACAGAAAGAACGGTGCAACGTGACTTACAAAGAGTCGGGCGCAATTTCCTCGTGAGGTGTCACCGCGTCTTGTGTACAACGGAGAACCCGCAGCCAGTAGCGGGCGCGAGGCGAGATTTTGCTTCTGCGTTTTCTGGCAGTCTCCAATTTCCACAAACACGTTGGCAGCTTCGGAATTTGCTGAAGGCTCATTGACCTTAAGCAACGCTTAGGGTTGGAGCGCCAAGGCACAAAGAATTGCTCAGAGTTCGTTTCGGTGAACTGAGTAGCTAGGGAGAGGAGAAAGATATGAAACTGAAGTATGGTGTCCTGACTGGCACCATCGTCGCAGTGACGATGGGTCTCGCGGGTCAGGCGTCGGCTATGAACACCGACGAAGAGCAGCTGAAGCGCATGGCTGATCCCGACCAGTGGCCTGCCCCTGGTCGTGACTTTCAGCTGACGCGTCACAGCACGCTCTCAGACATTACGACCGATAACGTCAACAAGCTGCAGATGTCTTGGGCCCAGGGCACGAACGCCCTTCGTGGTCACGAGGGTCAGCCGCTTGTGATCAAGGATGTTGGTGGCAAGACCATGCTGTTCATGGTTTCTGGTTGCCGTCCATGGCCAACTGTAAACGTTGTTCAGGCTCTCGATTTGACGGATGCCGACAACCCGAAGCAGGTTTGGTCGTATGTCAAGAAGACCGACCGTGACGAGTCGGCTGTGCCGCGCGCTTGCTGCGACACCGTCAACCGTGGCGGCTCCTATGCCGATGGCAAGTTCGTTTATGGCACTCTCGATGGTTTCGTGATTGCCCTGGACGGCCAGACCGGTAAGGAAGTTTGGGTCGTCAAGTACGCCTATCCCGAGAAGGGTGAGACCATCACGCCGCCTCCGTTGATAGCCGATAACAAGGTTATTATGGGCTTTGGTGGCGATGAGTTCGCCGCTCGTGGCCGCGTTGCCGCCTTCAATCTTGCGGACGGTTCCGAGGCTTGGGTGTGCCACAGCACGGGTTCCGAAAAGGGCGTGTGCCTGACGCCTGAAACCAACAAGGCCAACCCCCAATTCGGTCAGGCTGGTGAGGATCTTGGTATCAAGACCTTCCCCGGTGAGGACTACAAGATTGGTGGTGGTGCTGCTTGGGGTTGGTATTCCTACGATCCCGAGCTGAAGCTGGTCTACTACTCGACCGGTAACCCCGGCCTGTGGAGCCCGTCCTATCGTTGCCCCGATAAGACCCATGAGGAGTGCAACACTGGTGCGTTCGACAACAAGTGGTCGATGACGATCTTCGCTCGTAAGATCGAAAACGGCGACGCTGTCTGGGCCTATCAGATGACTCCGTTTGACCAGTGGGACTATGACGGCATCAACGAGAACATTCTTACCGACATGGAAATTGACGGTAAGAAGGTGAAGGCTCTCACCCACTTCGATCGTAATGGCTTTGCCTATGTGCTCGACCGTACCGACGGTACCCTGCACCGCGCCACGAAATACGTGACGACGGACTGGGCCGAGAAGGTCGACATGAAGACCGGTCGTCCGATCAAGGTGCGTGACCACTCGCCGCTCGAAGTTGGCCGCAACGTCTCTGCCTGCCCGTCTGCGATGGGTGGTAAGGACCAGCAGCCTGGTGCGGTTGATCCCGCCGAGCCGAACGTGTTCTACATGCCCACCAACAACTGGTGCATGGAGCTTGAGCCTCAGGAGCGCACGCACACGAACCAGGGCACGGTCTACGTGTTCGCGAACGTGTACATGTATCCTGAGAAGCAGGGCACGACCGGCAAGATCAAGAAGTACGACGTCGTTTCGGGTAAGACGCTCTGGGAGATCCCGGATCCGTATCCGAACTGGGGTGGTACGATGGTCACCGACGGTGGTCTGATGTTCTACGGTTCGCTGGGCGGTGACTTCCGCGCTGTCGACCGTAAGTCCGGCAAGGTTCTTTGGAGCCGCAAGCTGGGCTCGGGCATCATCGGCAACCCCATCACCTATAAGGTTGGTGGCAAGCAGTATGTTGGCGTGTACTCCGGCATTGGCGGCTGGATCGGTCTTCCGGTCACCGCTGGTCTGGACCTGAGCGATAAGTTCGGCGCCATCGGTGCTACGGCCATGACCAAGGCCGCTGGCCTGCAGCATATCCCGCAGGGCGGTACGCTGAACGTCTTCCGCATTTACGAGTAACTCTCGTAAACGTGTAGAATAATTGGCGCCCGATGCCCTTGTGGCATCGGGCGCCTCTTTTTATATATTCCGGGAAGAAATAGACCCCCATGGCGGGTAAGCCTGGTGGGATCAAGTCCCGCCGATCGGCCCCGCCTTACCAGTTGAGGCGAACGCCCGTGCCATTCCCAATTCCCAGACTTTCCGCGACAATTGCCGTTGCAGCGCTTGCGATCTCTGTTGTGTCGGCCCACGCCGACGACAAGCAGTCCGTCCGGCGCGATCTCAATAAGACCTATGAGGAACTGACCCCCGCCGAGCATATTGCGATCCGTGCCGCCGCGAAGGCCGCCTACAAGAGCAAGAAGCTCAAGACCCTGAATGTCTGTGCGGACCCCGGGAACATGCCGCTCTCCAGCATTCAGCGAGAGGGCTTTCAGAACAAAATGGCCGAAATCCTCGCGAACGCGACCGGCGCCACGATCAAGTATCACTGGCAGCCGTTCATCGAGCGCGGGCTGACCCGGTCAACCTTCGACGAACGCCTCTGCGACGTGATGTTCGACATTCCCACGGGCTATGAGCGTCTGCTCACGACCGAGCCGGTCTACAAGACGCCGTATGTCCTGGTTTACCGCAACGACAAGGGATTGAAGCTGTCGGGCTTGGACGATCCCAAGTTGAAGGATCTGACCATCGGCGTCTTCCAGACCTCCGGCGTGCGCCAGGCGATGGCGAAGCGCGGCATCATCGACAACGTGAAGCTGCAGCTCCAAACGCACGACGGCGACCTCGTGCCCGAGAACCAGCCCTGGTACGTGATTCAAAGAATGCTGGATGGAGAATTCGATGTTGCGGCCGTATTCGGGCCGTTCGCCGGTTGGGTGAAGACCATGAAGAACGAGCCGGTCGACATCGTTCCCATCAACCTGGACGACGACACGGTGCCGATGGAATTCGAGATGTCGATCGGCGTGCGTCCGACGGACGTCTTCCTCAAATACCTCCTCGAATGGGCCATGGACGACAAGGCTGAGGAACTCACCGCGCTGATGAAGGAATACGGCGTGCCGTTGGTCCAGTGCAGCAAGTGCTACGTTCCTGGTGATCTGCCGGCTCACGGCAGCTACATCAAGCTCGCCGATCAGAAATTCGAGGCTCGCCCGGATCTCGCTTCGCCCGATCAGATCGTGACCCGCGAGAAGCTGGAAGGCTGGCTTGAAGAAGGGGCGGATCCCAATCAGGAATTGAGCAACGCGCTTCTGTCCGGCGACAAGGACCGCATCAAGTTCCTGGTGTCCAAGGGCGCCGACGTGAACAAGCCGGACTTGCAGGGCTGGACCCCGCTGACGGCCGCGGCACGCCAACGGCGGGACGAGACGATCGACCTTCTGGTCGAGTTGGGCGCCGATCCCAACAAGGCTGACGGCAATGGCATGACGCCCTTGGCGGCAGCGCTGATGCGGGACCACGTTCCCTCGATCAAGACTCTGGTCGAGCACGGTGCCGATGTGGAAGTGCCGGGTCAGGAAGACTTCCGTCCGCTCGCCCTGGCGCTTGCGGAGAAGAAGTACGAGGCCGCGAAGGCGCTGATGAACGGCGGGGCCGATGTCAGTGTCGCCTCGGGTAAGCAAGGCTTGACCCCGCTGATGATTGTCGCGGCGCAGACCGGCCCTGCGGAAGGATCGATCTTCTTGCCGGGAAGCGTCCGCCCCACCGATATTGCCAAGGCGTTGGTGGATGAGGGTGCCAATATCGACGCACAGGCGGCGAATGGCATGACGGCGCTGATGATCGCGGCTGCGAACAACAGCGCACCGATGATCGGCCTGCTGATGGCGGCTGGCGCCGACCCGGACGTCAAGAATACGGAAGGCCAGACAGCCGTAGACGTCGCGAATCTGAACGACAACAAGGAAGCCTCGCAGGCGATCCGGGTCCTGTCGTTGTCGCGGCCCAGTGCTTCGACGAAAGCAGACAGCGACGACAGCAGCACCGTGAAGCAGTGATACGATGACCGGAATTCTACTGAAAAACTGGGGGGCTGCGGCGATCGCCGCGGCCCTTTTGTTTGGAGCGGTCGGTTTCGCGCAAGCGGCTGACTACCCGGATTTCGACGATGCCTCGGTAACGGCACGAACAGAAGCGGTCATCAAAGAGCGTTCGCAAGACGGGGTGTTCGTCTTTCACGATCCCAAGCTCAACAAGGACCTCAATCTCGTCTACGAGAAGATGCGCGTCATACGCGGCATGAAGGGTTACGGCTGGTTCGCGAATGCGATCTTTCACGAAAAGGGCGACCCGCAGAGGCAATACGCGCTCGACTTCTGGTTCAAGCCCCAGCGGGACGGGGACAGCCTCGATCTGATCGACATCCGCGTTCAGAAGGGACCGAAGCGCGACGGCGATGGGTACATCATGGTGACCCGCCTGCCGGTGGCTTGGTGGTGGCTACCGGTGCAGGAGCATCCGGGCGACATGGAAGTGGTGCGGGCTTGGCACGTGATGAGTGCCATCCACAACTACATCGCCGAGAACAAGAACGACGAAGGCGCGCTTGAACTGAAGGACGAGAAGACCGGGGAGACGATCCCGCTGGAGTTCGTCGAAATGCACCAGCCGGTTCGCTATCTCAAGAAGGACGGCCACTACTTTGCCTGTACGGACTTCCGGCGCGTCGGCAGCAAGGACGAGTATTTCGACGTGGACTTCTGGGTCGACGAGAAGACGGGCCGGCTGAATGTCACGGACGTGAAGATCCACAAGGTCCCCATCAATGAGGACGGCATCTGGATCCAGGTGCCGCGCTACACCTTCGAGGATATGGATTTCGAGATCACCCAATAGACCCGAGGGCGAGGGCGCGTCACCGGGTGGGCCCGCTTAGGGCGCATCGCTTTGCCGCATGTGACATACTCTTGCGCTTCGCGCCATTTCGACTATGACGGTTGCAAAACGGCCAAAGCGCCCAAGAATCCAAAGAAAAAATTCCTATTGTTCCCAATCGAAAGATTGCACCCCCTTCTGGGGCTGAGGAGGACAACGCCATTTCGATCGTGGCGAAGAGTAAGACGGGCCGCTTCATGGGCGGCGCGGCTGGGCAACACCGAACCGGCAACGCAGGGCGATTGCGTCCCGCGCCGGGGAACATTTGGCATGCTTCCCTGCCGTGCAAGTCCTCTGCCCGTGGGCTTTTTTCCGACTTTTTTCTGACGCAACCGCTTTTAAAGACGGTAGTGTGGCTCGGCATGCCCTCCAAACGAAGGCATGCATGCCAATTGCTCGAGGAAGGCCGGAATAGGCGTTTTTGATTTCGATAGGCTCAACCAGAACTGAAACTAGGGTAAGGAAGACGTACCGTGCGCAAGATTATCACTGGAGTAGTAGCTGCCGCCTTCGTAGGCGCGATTGGCCTTTTTGCTTTGGATGCTCGGGCAGAGGAATGCTGCGAGAAGGGCGACACCACGCCCCCGCTGGAGCTCATTGAGAAGACCCCGATTGGCGGTCTCCACAACCCCTACAACGACGAAATCGATGCCGTCGCGGAGAAGGGACACAAAATCTATCTGTCCTATAGCTGCAACGGCTGCCACGGCGGCGGCGGCGGCGGCGGCATGTGCCCGCCCCTGACGAACGACGCCTGGGTCTACGGCGCCGACGACGACACGGTGTTCCGTTTGATCTCTGAGGGCTCCGACAAGCTGCAGGAGCAGGGCTACAAGCGCGTCCGTAAGGAAATCGTGACCGGCCCGATGCCGCCGTTCGGCACGATCGCCAAGACATCCGACGATCTGTGGAAGGTCATTGCGTTCATCCGCTCGAAGAACCCGAGCTCGATGAAGAAGGTGAACGAGCCGGCCCAGACGCCCGGTCAATAGGCTTCGCAGCCTACCAATTTGGTCGTTAAAGGCCGCCGCCCCATCCTGGGACGGCGGCCTTTTTGCGTCCTAAAACATTGGTAATGAAAAGCACCATCACTTGGCATTGGTTCCTGGGCGCGCCTATATCATTAGTACAGAACCGTCGCCCTCGGCCTTGGAGCTTAGGCAGTATTGTGCAGCGCACCTTGCCAAGGGGGTGAAGGTCTGAGACAGAAGGGCGCGAAGCCCTCGGCGAAGAAATGTTGGTTGGAAACATTCAAGAGAGATGGTGCCTTTGCGTTCGAACTCCCCCCGTGTGCCCCATACCCGCTTTTTCGGACTGGTAAGTGCGGCACTCCTCTTTTCAGCTCTTGCTGTTGGATCTTTGCCCGCTGGCGCTGAATACGCCCCAGGCACAGATGACGCTGCGACGCCGGCCAAGACCGGCGACGCGCAGCCGAAGGCCGGCGACGACGCTGTGGCGGATACCGGCAAGCCGAAGGCTGCAAAGCCGGACCCCGCCAAGAAGACGATGCATGTCGTCTATCTCGGCAAGGAATACGAAGAGCCGCTCCCGCTCTCCTATGCGGAGAAGGTGATCACCGACAAAGGCATCCAAGGCGCGCGCCTCATGCTGAAAGAGGCCAACCAGGCCGGTAATTTCGTCGGCTATGGCTTCGAGCTTGAGGAAGTCATCATCCCCGCAGACGAGGATATCGTGGCGAAAGCCAAGGAAGCGCTGGCGGCCGGCCACCGCTTCTTTATCGCCGACCTGGAGCCCGACGATCTGCTGGCCGTGGCCGATCTGCCAGAGGCCAAAGACGCGCTCATCATGAACATCCGCTCCAGCGCGACCAAGCTGCGCCAGGAGGAATGCCGCCAGAACGTCTTCCATATCATTCCGGACTACGCGATGCGCGCCGACGCCCTGGCGCAGTACCTGATCTGGAAGAAGTGGCCGAGATGGTATGTCGTCCGCCGCGATACGCCCGAGGATCAGGACTACGTTGCGCAGGTCCAGCGTGCCGCCAAGCGTTTCGGCGGCAAGGTGGTGGAAGACCACCTCTACGACCTTCCCCCCGGAGCCCGGAATCTGGACTCGGGGCATCAGCAGATACAGCAGCAGATGGCGTTGGAGACCCAGCGTGCTCCGGAGCACGATGTGGTTTGGTCGATCAATAGCGACGACGATTTCGGCGACTATCTGATGTACCGCACCACCATGCCCCGCCCGGTGGTGGGCACGCAGGGCCTTCAGGCGACGGCCTGGGACAAGTCCTACACGGAGTCGGGCGGCATGCGCTTTCAGCGCGCGATTCCTCGTCTGGCAAACCGCCCGCCGGTCGAACGGGATTATACGGCCTGGCTGGGCCTCCGCGCTCTGTCGGACGCGGCACAGAAGTCCGGCACGGTCGATCCCAAAGGCGTGAAGGATTACATGCTGTCGGATGAGTTCCGGCTCGAGGCCTTCAAGGGCCAAGCGCTGAGCTTCCGCACCTGGGATCACCAGATGCGCCAGCCGATCATTCTGGGCGGCGGCACGCGCGTACCGGTTTCCACGTCGCCGCAGGAAGGCTTCCTTCATCCGAAATACGTCACCGACACGCTCGGTTTCGACAAACCAGAAACCAAGTGCAAATTCTAACGAGCTGCCGCAAAGGGTACCCAATGACACGCATCGGCCTTGCAACTGTTTGTGCGACGGCGTTTGTTCTCGCCGCCGCTCCGCTGGCTCACGCCGAGACGATCTTCGTCTCCAACGAGAAGGACAACACCGTCACGGTCATCGACGGAGACACGATGGAGACCATCGATACGATCGAGACCGCCCGCCGCCCGCGCGGCATCGTTCTGAGCCCCGACAACAAGGAACTGTTCGTCGCGGCCGGTGACGGCGACATCATCGACGTTGTAGACACGAAGACGCTCAAGATCACGCGCCAGCTCGAAAGTGGCCCCGATCCGGAATTGATGGACATCGATCCCGACGGCAAGATTATCTATATCGCCAACGAAGACGACAGCATGGTCACGATCATGGATCTCGGCTCCGGCGACGTCTTGGCCGAGGTGCCGGTGGGCGTGGAGCCCGAAGGCATGGCAGTCAGCCCCGACAACAAGTACACCGCCGCCACCTCGGAAAGCACGAGCATGGCGCATATCATCGACAACGAATCGCACCAGCTCATCGCCAACGTGCTGGTCGATTCCCGGCCGCGCGAGGCGAAGTGGACCAAGGACGGCAAGGAGCTGTGGGTCTCTTCGGAAGTGGGCGGCACGGTTTCCGTGATCGATCCGTCGACCTGGGAGATCACCAACAAGATTCGCTTCGAGGTGCCGGGCGTGCGTCCCGAGCAGCTTCAGCCGGTCGGCATGGACTTCGTCAAGGACGAGTCGCTTGTCATGGTGCCGCTCGGTCCGTCCAACCGCGTTGCCGTCATCGACACCGCCAAGAAGGAAGTCGTGGACTACATCCTGGTCGGTCAGCGCCCCTGGCACGGCGAGACCAGCGCGGACGGCAAGAAATATTACGTGGCCAACGGCCTGACGAACGACATGACGATCATCGACCTCGACTCGCTGAAAGCGGTCAAGTCCGTGCCCGTCGGACGTCTGCCCTGGGGTGTCGCCGTGATGCCCGGCAAGCCTGGCGCCTAACTCACTGGCGACACATCCAAGTAGGAATCAGCAACGGCCGCTCCCTTATCGGGAGCGGCCGGTTCTTTTGAGCGAATGGCTGAGCGCTAGCTAGCGCGCCGGCCGTGTTGTTTAGGTGCCCTGGAAGCTGGTCTCCGCGGGCTTCTTCACTTCTTTCAGATGAAGGATCGCCTCTTTTACGTACGGATCGAGGCCGTCTCCGCCTTGGTCGAGATAGGCGAAGATCGCCTCGCGCATGCGCGGGTCCCAAAACTTCTTGATATGGCTGGCTATCCCCGGAACGATTTCGTCTTCCTTCTGGTACTGGAAGAACTTACCGATCTGGTTCGCCATGTAGACGAGATTATCGGGCTTCATAAACGCAAGGCTCTCCGTGATGCGAGGCGAGGGGGCGGAGGTCTACTCCGCCGCCACCAAAGGTTCGGCGATACGGCGCGCTGCCTTCGACAGCTCCTCGTACTCCTCCTGCCACTCGGACGGCCCGTTGGACGGCGCGACCTGAACGGCCGTCACCTTGTACTCGGGGCAGTTCGTGGCCCAATCGGAGAACTCGGTCGTCACCACGTTCACCTGCGTCGTCGGGTGGTGGAACGTGGTGTAGACAACGCCCGGCGCCACACGCTCGGTGATCAGCGCCCGCAAGGTCGTCTCGCCGGTGCGGCTGGCGATCTTCACCCAGTCGCCGTCGCGCACGCCGCGGTTCTCGGCATCGAAGGGATGGATCTCGAGGCGATCCTCTTCGTGCCAGACCACGTTCTCCGTGCGCCGTGTCTGGGCGCCCACATTGTACTGGGACAGGATGCGGCCCGTGGTCAGCAAGAGCGGGAAGCGCGGGCCGGTCTTCTCGTCCGTTGCCACGTATTCGGTGACGACGAACTTGCCCTTGCCGCGCGTGAAGCTCTCGATGTGCATGACCGGCGTACCTTCCGGCGCCTCGTCGTTGCACGGCCACTGCACGGAGCCGAGCTCGTCGAGCTTCTCGTATGAGACGCCCGTGAAGGTCGGTGTGAGGCGCGCGATCTCGTCCATGATCTGCGACGGATGATCGTAATGCATCGGGTAGCCCAGAGCGTTGGACAGCATCTGGGTGATCTCCCAATCCTCATAACCGTTCACCGGCGCCATCACCTTGCGCACGCGCTGGATGCGGCGCTCGGCGTTGGTGAAGGTTCCGTTCTTCTCGAGGAAGGTCGAACCGGGCAGGAACACATGAGCGTAGTTGGCAGTCTCGACCAGGAACAGGTCCTGCACCACCACGCATTCCATGGCGGCGAGGCCGGCGGCCATGTGCTGGGTGTTCGGATCGGACTGAAGGATGTCCTCGCCCTGGATATAGATGCCCTTGAACGAGCCATCGAGCGCGGCGTCGATCATGTTGGGAATACGCAAGCCGGGCTCATCGAGCAGCGGACGGCCCCACAGGGACTCGAACAGCTCCATCGTTGCGGTGTCGGAGACGTGGCGATAGCCGGGCAGTTCGTGCGGGAAGGATCCCATGTCGCAGGAGCCCTGCACGTTGTTCTGACCGCGAAGCGGATTTACGCCGACGCCCTCACGGCCGATATTGCCGGTCGCCATGGCGAGGTTGGCGATGGCCATGACCGTGGTGGAGCCCTGGCTGTGCTCGGTGACGCCGAGACCGTAATAGATGGCCGCGTTGCCGCCGGTGGCGTAGAGCCGGGCAGCTTTCCGGATCAGCTCGGCGGGAACGCCGGAAATCTTCTCGACCTCTTCGGGCGCGTGACGCGGATCGGCGGCGAACCGGGCCCAATCCTGGAACTCGTCCCACTCGCACCGCTCACGGACGAAGTCCTCGTTCACGAGGCCCTCGGTGACGATGACGTGGCCGAGAGAGGTCACGACGGCGACATTCGTGCCGGGCTTCAGAGGCAGATGGTAATCGGCCTCGACGTTGGGCGACTTCACCAGGTCGGTCCTGCGCGGATCGACAACGATCAGCTTCGCGCCCTGGCGCAGGCGCTTCTTCATGCGCGAGGCGAAGACCGGATGGCCGTCCGTGGGGTTGGCACCGATAACCAGGATGACGTCGGATTTCTCGACGGAGTCGAAGTCCTGCGTGCCGGCGCTCTCGCCGTAGGTCGTTTTCAAGCCATAGCCGGTCGGCGAGTGGCAAACGCGGGCGCAGGTGTCGACATTGTTGTTGCCGAAGCCGGCGCGGATCAGCTTCTGCACCAGGAAGGTCTCTTCGTTGGTGCAGCGGGAAGAGGTGATGCCGCCGATCGAGCTCTTGCCGTATTTGGCCTGGATGCGTTTGAACTCCGACGCGGTGTACTGAATGGCTTCTTCCCACGAAACCTCGCGCCACGGATCGGTGATCTTCTCGCGGATCATCGGCTTTGTGATGCGGTCCTTGTGGTGCGCATAGCCGTAGGCGAAGCGTCCCTTCACACAGGAGTGGCCGCGGTTGGCCTTGCCTTCCTTCTGCGGGATCATGCGGACGAGTTCGTCGCCGCGCATCTCGGCCCGGAAGGAGCAGCCCACGCCGCAATAGGCACAGGTCGTCACGGTCGCGGTGTCGGGCGTGCCGATCTCGATCACGGATTTTTCGTTGAGCGTCGCGGTCGGGCAGGCCTGCACGCAAGCGCCGCAGGACACGCACTCGGACTCGAGGAAGCTTTCCTGCATCGAGGGCGAGACCACCGACTTGAAGCCGCGATTGGCGATCGTCAGCGCGAACGTGCCTTGCACTTCCTCGCAGGCGCGCACGCAGCGGGAGCAGACGATGCACTTGGACGGTTCGTAGGTGAAATACGGGTTCGAGTCGTCGATGCCCGGATTGGGATGCTTCTGGCCGTCATAGCCGTAGCGCACGTCGCGCAGGCCCACGGCGCCGGCCATGTCCTGCAATTCGCAGTCGCCATTGGCCGAGCAGGTCAGGCAGTCGAGCGGATGCTCCGAGATATAGAGCTCCATAACACCCTTGCGGAGCCGCTTCAGCCGATCCGTCTGCGTCTTGACCACCATGCCCTCGCCAGCAGGCGTGGTGCACGAAGCGGGCGTTCCGTTACGGCCTTCGATCTCGATGAGGCACAGCCGGCAAGACCCGTAAGAGTCCAGCATGTCCGTGGCGCAGAGCTTGGGGATTTGCGTCCCCATCTCCATCGCCGCCCGCATGATGGACGTTCCTTCCGGGACCGTCACCTCGGTGCCGTCGATGGTCAGCGTGACGAGCTTCTCTGACTTCGATTGTGGTGTTCCGTAGTCGGTTTCCGGATTCAAAGGCATCGGATTTTCCTCACTCAGCGGCCTCGAGGCGCTTCTTTTCGGCGCCGAAATCTTCAGGGAAATGGGTTAGCGCGCTCATTACGGGATAGGGCGCAAAACCTCCGAGCGCGCAGAGGGAGCCCAGCTTCATCGTGTTGCAGAGATCTTCGAGGATCTCCAGGTTCGCGGCACGGTCTTCGTTGGCGACGATCTTGTCGATCACCTCCATGCCGCGGGCGGAACCGATCCGGCACGGGGTGCACTTCCCGCAGGACTCGATCGCGCAGAACTCCATGGCGAAGTGCGCCTGCTGCGCCATATCCACGGTGTCGTCGAAAACGACGACACCGGCATGGCCAATGAGACCATCGCGGGCCGCGAAGGCCTCATAGTCGAACGGCGTGTCGAAGAGTTCGCGGGGGAAGTAGGCGCCGAGCGGGCCGCCCACCTGAACCGCGCGAACCGGACGGCCGGAATAGGTGCCGCCGCCGATGTCGTCGACCAGTTCGCCGAGCGTAATGCCGAAAGCCGTCTCGTAGAGACCGCCATGCTTGATGTTACCGGCCAGCTGGATTGGCATTGTGCCGCGGGAACGACCCATGCCGAAGTCATGATAATACTTGCCGCCCTTGTCCATGATGATCGGGACGGTCGCGAGCGACAGGACGTTGTTGATGATGGTCGGCTGCCCAAACAGGCCGATATGGGCCGGAAGCGGCGGCTTGGCGCGCACCTCGCCGCGTTTGCCTTCGAGGCTGTCGAGCAGGGACGTTTCCTCGCCGCAAACATAGGCGCCCGCACCGTCGCGGACTTCCATGTCGAACGCAAAGCCCGACCCGGCCACGTTGTCGCCGAGGAGGCCCGCTTCGCGTGCCGCGTCGATGGCGGCGCGCAAGGCAACGCTCGAATGCGGGTACTCGGAGCGCAGGTAGATGTAGCCGTAGGTCGCGCCAACCGCGATGCCGGCGATCGTCATGCCCTCGATGAGCACGAAGGGATCGCCCTCCATGATCATGCGGTCGGCGAACGTGCCGCTATCGCCTTCGTCCGCGTTGCAGACGATGTATTTCTGCTGCGGGGGCGTGTCGGCGACCGTGCGCCACTTGATTCCGGTGGGGAAGCCCGCACCGCCGCGGCCGCGCAAGCCGGAGGCCAGGACTTCCTCGATAATGCGGTCGGGGCCGACCTCGAGGGCCTTTTTCAGGCCCGCATAGCCGCCATGAGCCTTGTAGTCGTCCAACGACCGCGGATCGGTCGTGCCGACACGGGCGAAGGTGAGGCGGGTCTGGTTCTTGAACCAGGGATACTCCTCTACGACGCCGATACATTTCTTGTGCGGCTTGCCCTCGAGCATGCCGGCTTCGATGAGGTCATCCACCTTGGAGGCCCGAACCGGACCGTAGCCGACGCGGCCTTCATCCGTTTCGACTTCGACCAAGGGCTCCAGCCAGTACATGCCGCGCGATCCGTTGCGCACGATCTCAAGATCGAGGCCACGCTCCTTGGCTTCTTTTTCGAAGCGTTTGACGACGGCTTCGGCCCCGAGGGCCAGCGCGCCGGAATCGCGGGAAATATAAATGCGGGTCACGCCTGCGCCTCCTTGAGCAGCTCGTCCAGCCGCTCCTCGTCGAGCCCCGCGTAGACATCCTTGTCCAGCATGGCGGCGGGGGAGGAATGACACAGTCCGAGGCAGTAAACGGGCTCGAGGGTTACGCGGGCGTCAGCCGTGGTGCCGCCCATCTCCACCCCGAGCTTCTCTTTCGCGCGTTTCTCCAGCGACCGTACGCCGGCGGCTTGGCAGGATTCGGCGAGACAGATCTTGAGGACACGGCGTCCCGGCGGTTCGCGCCGGTAGTCGTGATAAAATGTCACGCAGCCATGCACTTCGGCCCGTGTAATATTGAGGGCCTCGGCAATCAAGGGCTCCGCCTCTAGCGGAACGCAACCGAAAACCTCCTGTAGAGCATGGAGGATGGGGAGCGTCGCGCCCTTCTGATCCTGATGCTGCGCAATGATCTCGATTGCGCGCTCAGACGTCCATTTTTCGTACTTTTGCATTGCCCAGAAACGTTTCTTCAGCCGTGTTCAAAATGGACATTTATTATTGTGAAATCAATAAAGCAAAGCCGTTGGGAGATCGGGATTCCTGATTGAACCCATAGGAATCTGCCTTGGTTTCCGGCGTTACCAGATTGGGCCCATCGGTCGCTAGGCATCCAAGGCTTCCGGCGACGAGTTGATCGCCGCTATGCCCTCCAAGACCGGCGCGAGTTGCTTGGCCTCCGCCACGAGTGCGCTGATCAACGGCGTCAGCGGGTTGCGGTGGGGCACGACGAGTCCGATCGAGTGCGTCACCACGGGATCGACGATCGGGATGGCGCGGACGTTCTTGGTGACGCCCAATACTTCCGCCAGTCGTGACGGCATGACGCTGGTCCATTTTCCTGTCCGCACATGCGCGATGAGAACGATGACGGAATCCGATTCCAGCCTCGGCTCCACTTCCGCGCCAACCTCCGCCAACTGCGCATCGATGATCCGGCGATTCTGCATGTCGGGTGTCAGCAGGCAGAGCGGCATCTGGCCGACTTCCTGCCATGTGACGCTTTCCCGATCCGCCAGCGGGCCCTCGCTGGAGGCGAGCAGGCGGTAGTACTCGGTGTACAGCGGCACGGATTGCACCCGGCCAAGCGGTTCGTTGTCGAGATAGGTCAGTCCGGCGTCGATCTCCAGATTCTCCAGCATGCTCAAGACCTCGATGGAGGTCCTGGAGTGGATGGTGAAGCGCACGTCCGGATGGTTCGACTGATAGGGGGTCGTCAACATGGCTACGATGGGCAGCGCCGTCGGGATGGCGCCGATCCGCAAATGTCCGGCAAGACCATGTTTTAGCGCGTCAATTTCCTGGCGCATCGCGCGCGTGTCGGAAACGATCCGCCGTGCCCAGTCCAGCACGCGCTCGCCTTCGGGCGTGAACCCGCGGAAGCGCGAGCCGCGCTCGACGAGCAGCACACCGAGCGTGTCTTCGAGCTGCTTGATTCCGGCCGAGAACGTCGGCTGGCTCACGCCGCAGCTTTCTGCGGCGTGACCGAAGTGGCGCTCCCGCGAGAGCGCGATGAGGAATTCAAGCTTGTCGATCATGCCGTGCCCGCGCGCCGTCCCGGTACTAGTTTGGCAGCCAGTTCCGATAGTGGAGGCAGCACGCCGTCACAGCAACCTTTGAAGTGGGCCAGCCTAGTCCTTCTTCTCCGCCCGGAAGGTTTTGTGACAGGTCTTGCAGGCGTCGATGACGTCTTTGAACTTGGCTTTCCACTCCGGGGATTCACTGGACACCGCCTCTTCCAGGGCCGCCGCGGCCGTCGCCAGCTTCTCGGTATCCGTCGTGAACTTGTCCCACTGGGTCCAAACTTCAGGTTTAGCCTCGCTGGGGTGACCGCCGGAGCCTTCCGGGAAGAGCTGCAGAATCTCGGCGGAGGTGCCCTCGATCTCCTTTGCGGCGGCGGTTGCCTTCGCAGCATCGAATGGCGTCTGGCCCTTCGCCATGCCGCCGAGGACTTTCATGGCGTCCTTCTGCTTATCCATCAGGTCCATGCGTTCTTTGACGACGCCCGTCGCTTCTTCGTGGGCGGACAGGACGGCGGGCGTGAGAAGCAAGGTGCAAACGGCAACGAGCTGAGCCAACTTCAATTTCATTAGTGTCTCCCGAGCAGGCATTGGTGAACTTGGCGCGGTTGGACGATGGGCTGGTCCCAGTTCGCTTAGCCCGTGTTACGCCGTCCCCCGAATCGCAACCAACTAGACTAAGGGGAGTATTGGGGCCTCAGGAAGACAGGCCCCGGTCACGCTCGCGTGATCGGCGCTGTCGAGCGTTCCGGAGCCGAGGAAAAGGCAAAGCCGATTGAGAAGTAGTCGCCGGACGGCGCCAAATCGGCTAACACGAGGGCCGCAATTTTCGCGGTCGCTGCCCCGGATGCCTGGGGTGGGGGCCACGGGTTCGATGCCAAGGGTTTGATGCCGAGGGTTCGACGCCATGACGACAAAACTTCCAGCGTACGCACTTGTCGCCGATATCGGCGGCACCAATGCGCGCTTCGCGATCGCCGATCTTGCCTCGCTCGATCTCTCCGACATTCGAACCTTTCCCACGGCCGAGCATGCGACCCTCGCGGCCGCCATGCGCGCTTATCTCGAGGATGCGCCGCAGAAAGTCGCCCATGCCGGCTTGGCCGTGGCGGCGCCGCTGCTGGAAGACACCGTCTCGTTCACCAATGCCACTTGTACGTTCAAGCGAAGCACGCTCGCCCAGGAGGCCGGGCTCGACGCGGCATACGTGTTCAACGATTTCGAGGCTCAGGCCTATGCGCTTCCCGTACTGACAAAGGACGAGCTTTACACGCTGCACGGCGGGACCGCCGTGGAGAAGGCGCCCAAAGTGGTCCTCGGTCCGGGGACGGGTTTGGGCGTGGCGAGCCTCGTCTGGTCGCCGACCGGTTGGGTGCCGGTTCCGGGCGAGGGCGGGCATCAAACCTTCCCCGCGGAGAACGAGCGCGAACTCGCGATCCTGGAGCGCATGCGTAAAGGGCTTGAGCGTCTCTCCGTGGAACGCGCGCTGTCGGGTCCCGGCCTTGCCGATATCTACCGGGCTGTCGCCGGGTCTTACGGCTTCAGCGATGCGGAACATACGCCGGCGGAAGTCGAACAGCTTGCCATCGCCGGCGAGGACGACATGGCCGTCCAGGCCTTGGACTATTTCGTCAAGTGGCTGGCGCGGTTTGCCGGCGACATGGCGCTCGCCTTCGGTGCCCGTGGCGGGGTGTATATCGGGGGCGGCATCGCGCCCAAGATGCTGGCTCGGTTGGAGCAAGCGGATTTCCGTGAGGAATTCGAGCGCAAGGGCCGCATGAAGCCCTTCGTTGAGTCGATCCCGATCAACGTGGTCATCAGCGACTATCCGGGCCTGAAGGGGGCCGCCGCGGGGCTGCGTACCAAACTCGCAAACGCTTAAGGGTCAGCCCGCTGCCGCCGCTCCGATGGCGCGGCCCACATCGGCCAGCGCATTGTCTCGCGCGGCCGCATCCGCCTTCGAGCCTGTCAGAAAGGCGGCGATCAGAATGGGCTGGCCGTCTTCCCCCCACGCCATGGCCACGTCGTTGCTCGTGCCGTGGGGCCCGGTTCCGGTGCGGTTTCCGACGCGCCATGTCGGCGGCAGGCCGGCCCGGAGCCTATCCTTCCCCGTCTGATTGGCCACGAACCATTCGGTGAGCCGGTCTCGCGACAGCGGCGACAACGCATCGCCCAGAAACAGCTCTTGCATGTCGTCCAGCATCGCCCTCGGGCGTGTCGTATCGCGCAGCTCGCCGGGCCCGAACACATTGGCTTCCGGTTCCATGCGGTCGATACGCGTGACGGTGTCGCCCAGCGAGCGCACATAGGCCGTTGCCGCTTCGGGGCCCCCGAGACTTTCGAGGATGAGGTTGGCGGCAGTGTTGTCGCTCCACACCATCGCGGCTTCGCACAGTTCCGAGATGGTCATGGTGCCGCCGGCATGTTCTTTGGCGACGGGGGCGTAGTCTAGGATCGCATCGGGCGGGACCGGGATTTCGCGCGAGAGCATCTCGTCGCCCTCGTCGACCCGGTGCAGGACGGCCGCCACCGCAAGCAGCTTGAACGTGCTGCACATGGGAAAGCGTTCGCCGCCATGGTACGCGGCCTTCAGGCCGGCGCCGGAGACGGCCACGCCCAGCCGGCCGCCAATTTTCTTTTCGATTTTAGCGAACTGACTGGCGAGATCGGCTTCGGCGGCAAGCGCTTGAGTAGCGGCCCCGGCGCCTCGGGCGAGGGCGAGCAGCGATATGGCCGTAGCGCCTTGAGCGAACTGGCGGCGGGTGAGCATGGGACCCGTCTAGCGGAGGAAAGCGACCGAAAAACGTCCGGCCGCCTTCCGAAAAAGTCCCTAGACCGGATACGGCTCGCTGCACTTCTCGCCCGCCGCGCGCTGCTGCTCCAGAAGCGCCGAGAACTCGGGAATGCCGAACGTGGTCGCCACGCCGCCGTTCTCATCCAGGATCTCGTAGACAACGTCCTTCACGTTGCGGTTGGAGAAGAACACGATGACGTCCTCATCGCCGCCGCCTTCCGTATGCGTCTCACCCGGGCCGGCGGACACGTAGCTGCCGACGGGACGGATCTCCTTGATCTCGCCGTTGGGGCGATAGATCCGCAACTCGCCCTGCAGCACCAGGGTCCGGTAGGGGACCATGTGGTTGTGCATGGCGATCTTCGAGTTCGCGTCGAACTTGAACAGCAGATCGACCGTGCCGTTCTCAACGTCCACCTCGCAGATGTGATAGGCGATGTGGTCGATGCCATCGATCGTGCGCCAGTTGATGTTGCTGTCGTCAAATCCCTTGCCTGCCATGGCTTCCTCCTTATTGGGACTGTCGTTGTTGTCTGCCGCCGGAGGGCCAGCTCTTTCGGGCCAGCTTTTGGACAAGCCTTTTGGCCAAACTTCCCATCGGCAGCGATGCGGAAGGACGGTAGGGTCCGGAGAGGACTGCACTTGCCATTTGGTGCCAAACAAACAGCGCCTCAGGAAATGGAGCCATGCGGAGCTACGCGCTCACCAAAGCGAGCACTGTCGGGCCGATCGCCGATATCGTGGCGGCGTCTGGCGGCTCGATCACCAAGGTCTTCCGGAAGGCGGAGCTCCCGCTCACGCTGTTGGAGCAGCCCCAGCGGCTGATCCTATTACGCGATCAGTTTCATCTCCTGGAGACAGCCGCCCGCACCATCGGCGATCACAGCCTGGCCGTCCGCCTCTCGACGGAAGCCGGGATTCCGGGCCTCGGAGCCTATGGCGCGCACCTAATCACCTTGCCCACCTTGGGCGAGGCCATTCTCGAGAGCAGCCGCTCTCTCGCCAGCCTCTTGCAAGGAGCGACTACCATCGCGCTGGCGGTGGAAGGGCGCTGGGCCAAGTGGACCTATTGCGTCACGGAGAATTTGGGGCTCGGCCAGCAGAAGAACGAGATGCTGGCCATAGGCTACATGCTCGGCCTTCTCCGATACTTTGCGGGGCCGAGATGGACGCCCGACCGAGTGGAAGTCGCGGGCCGCTTCGACGGACGCCGGGAGATCGAGAAGGTCGTCTCTTGCGATGTGATCAGCGGCGACCGGGCCGGGGTCGTCTTTCCGGCGAGGCTTCTGGCACTGACCAATCCGCGCCCGCCCCAAGATCGCGAGCCCGACTATCCGCCCGTGCCTGCCGAGACCGAGTTCAGCGAGGTGGTGCGGCACATCCTGCTGTTGCAGCTCGATCAAGGAGAGGCCGGTATCGACAGCGTTGCCCGGCGGCTCGGTCTCTCGCGCCGAACCCTGCAGCGCCGCTTGTCGGAACAGGGAGTGAGTTTCGAAGGGCTGGCCCAGCGAACCGTGCGCGATCAGGCGCGCGGCCTCCTAGAGGAGACCGAGGTTCCGATCACGGATATCGCCTACGAGCTGGGCTACTCGGATCCGGCCCACTTCACCCGAGCCTTCCGGCGCTGGACGGGTGAGACGCCGCAACAGTGGCGGCGTCGCTTGGTCCAATAGAGTGTAGCGGAAGGGGGCTCCGCCCCCGGGGGCAAGCTTATTTGAACTCGACCTTGACGATCTCGTAGGACTTCCCGCCGCCAGGGGTCGAGACTTCGACCACGTCGTTCTTGCGCTTGCCGAGCAGGGCGCGGGCGATCGGGGAGGTGATGGAGATCTTGCCTTCCTTCACGTTGCCCTCGACTTCGCCGACGATCCGGTACTTGACCTTGTCTTCGGTATCTTCGTCGATCAGCGTGACCGTTGCACCGAACATGACCTGGTCGCCTTTGAGCTTGGACACGTCAATGATGTCCGCGCGGCTGAGCTTGTCCTCGAGATCGGCGATGCGCGCCTCCGTAATGCCCTGCAGCTCCTTGGCGGCATGGTATTCGGCGTTCTCGGACAGGTCTCCGTGCGAGCGGGCTTCGGCGATCAATTTGATGATCCGCGGCCGTTCGGCGGTCTTGAGATTCTTGATCTCGGCCTCGAGGGATGTGTATCCCTCTGCGGTCATCGGCACCTTTTCCATGTCAGTTCAAACTCCTTAAGGGCGGGCCCCCTTTGACAATACTGTCAAGGAATTGACCCACCGAAGTCAAGAATCTGTTGATTTAGACCGTTTTCTAAAGCTTGCCGGTGGGCTCCGCAGAGCCTCAGCCAACGTAGCTTTGTAGAGGGGCGACGGTCAGGCTGCCTGCCCGCAAGGCCCGAATGGCCTCGGTAGCGGCGAGCGCGCCGGCGAGCGTTGTATAGTAAGGAATGTGGTTCAGCAAGGCCGACCGGCGGATCGACATAGAGTCAGCCAGAGCCTTGGCGCCTTCGGTCGTGTTGAAGACGATGTCGATATCGCCGTTTGTGATGGCGTCGACGATGTGCGGGCGCCCCTCGAGGACTTTGTTGACCCGCTCGCAGGCGATCCCATGTGCGGCAAGATGGCGCTGGGTTCCCCGCGTGGCGACGATGCGGAAACCCATCTCGATCATGGTCCGCACCGGCGCGAGCAGCTTGTCCTTGTCGAGGTCCTTCACGGAAACGAAGACGGTCCCGGACAGGGGCAGCTTCGCGCCACCGCCGAGCTGGCTCTTGGCGAAGGCCACGGCGTAGTCGCGGTCGAGGCCCATCACCTCGCCGGTGGAGCGCATTTCCGGTCCGAGTACCGGATCGACCCCCGGGAACCGGGCGAAGGGAAACACCGCTTCCTTCACGGCGATATGGTCGAGCTTCGCCGGTGTCAGTCCGAAATCTTTGAGTGGTTTGCCGGCCATGACCTCGGAGGCGATGCCGGCGATCGGCTTGCCGATAACCTTGGCGACGAACGGCACCGTGCGCGAGGCTCGCGGGTTGACCTCCAGGATGTAGATGTCGTCGTTCTGGATCGCGAATTGAATGTTCATCAGCCCGACCACACTCAGCGCCCGCGCCAACTCCCTCGCTTGCCGTTCGAGTTCAGCAATGATCGCCGGTTTCAAGGAATGGGGCGGCAGCGAACAAGCGCTGTCTCCCGAATGCACGCCCGCTTCCTCGATATGCTCCATCACGCCGCAGATGAAGACGTCGCGCCCGTCGGCCAGCGCGTCCACGTCCACTTCGATGGCGTCGCGCAAGTACGAGTCGAGCAGGACGGGGCTCTTGCCGGACACGACCACGGCCTCGGCGATGTAGCGCTCGAGTTGCGCTTCCTCATGGACAATTTCCATGGCCCGGCCGCCCAGGACATAGGAGGGCCGGATCACCACGGGGAAGCCGATCCGCTTGGCGATGGCGATGGCCTCCTCGGCCGAGCGGGCAATGCCGTTCTTGGGCTGTCTCAGACCGAGCTGGTCGATCAGCGCCTTGAAGCGGTCGCGGTCTTCGGCGAGGTCGATGGCGTCGGGCGAGGTGCCGAGAATGGGGATCTGCGCGTCTTCCAAGGCCGCCGCCAACTTCAGTGGCGTCTGGCCGCCGAACTGGACGATCACGCCCTTCACGGCGCCGTTCGTCTGTTCCTTCTGGACGATCTCGAGCACGTCTTCTTCCGTGAGCGGCTCGAAATAGAGACGGTCCGATGTGTCGTAGTCGGTCGAGACGGTTTCCGGATTGCAATTGACCATGATGGTCTCGAAGCCGGCCGCCGACAGCGCGAAGGCCGCGTGGCAACAGCAATAGTCGAACTCGATACCTTGGCCGATCCGGTTGGGGCCGCCGCCGAGAATAATGATCTTGTCCGCAGCGCTCGGCCGCGCCTCGCAGGACTCGCCACTGGTGAACCCCGTCTCATAGGTCGAGTACATATAGGCCGTGGGCGAGGCGAACTCCGCCGCGCAGGTGTCGATGCGTTTGTAGACGGGGTGGACGTGCAGCGCATGCCGCGCGCGGCGCACCTCGGCGGGTGTCAGCCCGGCAAGTGAGGCCAGGCGGTCATCCGAGAAGCCCATGGCTTTCAGCGCACGGAACGCGCCTGGCGTTTGCGGCAGTCCGTGTTCGCGGACGCGGGTCTCCGTGTCGATGATGTCCTGAAGCTGCCGGATGAACCACGGGTCGATGCGGCAGCTGTCGTAGATCTGCTCGTGATCGACTCCGAGCCGGAGCGCTTGCGCGACTTTCAGAAGACGGTCGGGCGTCGGCGATCCGAGCGCTTCGCGGATCACGTTCTTGTCGTCGCCCTGGCCAAGACCCTCGAAGTGGAACTCGTCCAGCCCCGTCAGCCCCGTCTCCAGTGACCGCAATGCCTTCTGCAGGGACTCCGGGAAGGTCCGGCCGATGGCCATGGCCTCGCCGACCGACTTCATGGCCGTGGTGAGTGTCGGGGCGGAACCCTGAAACTTCTCGAAGGCGAAACGCGGAATCTTCGTCACCACGTAATCGATCGTGGGTTCGAACGAGGCGGGCGTTGCGCCGCCCGTAATGTCGTTCTCGAGTTCGTCCAGCGTATAGCCGACGGCGAGCTTGGCGGCGATCTTGGCAATGGGAAAGCCGGTTGCCTTCGACGCCAGCGCCGAGGAACGGGACACACGCGGGTTCATCTCGATGACGATGAGCCGTCCGTCCTCGGGGTTCACCGCGAACTGAACGTTCGACCCGCCGGTCTCGACGCCGATCTCGCGCAACACCGCGATCGAGGCGTCGCGCATGATCTGGTATTCCTTGTCGGTGAGCGTGAGTGCCGGCGCCACGGTGATCGAGTCGCCCGTGTGCACGCCCATCGGGTCGATGTTCTCGATGGAGCAAATGATGATGCAGTTGTCGTCCTTGTCGCGGACGACCTCCATCTCGTATTCCTTCCAGCCCAGGACCGACTCTTCGATCAGCACTTCGCAGGTGGGGGAGGCATCCAGGCCGCGCTCGACGATCTCGAGGAACTCTTCGCGGTTGTAGGCAATGCCGCCACCGGTGCCGCCGAGCGTGAACGATGGCCGGATAATGGCCGGCAGGCCGACGTCCTGCATGGCCTCAAGCGCTTCGATCAGGCCTTTCTCGACATAGCGGCGACGCCGCTCGGTCTCGTGCCGGCCCCAGTCCGCTTCGAACTCGAGCATCGCTTCGGCGCGCGCGTCCGGGTCCGAGTTCTCGGCCTCGATGCGCTCCACCTCCGCCTTGTAGGTCTCGCGGTCGGCGCGTTTCAGAGAGCCCGCATCGGCGAGGCGCGACTTGGGCGATTCGAGCCCGATCTTGTCCATGGCCTTGCGGAAGAGCTCCCGGTCTTCCGCCTTGTCGATGACGTCGGCCTTCGCCCCGATCATCTCCACGCCGTACTTCTCCAACACGCCGGAAGCTCTGGAGCTCAGCGCCGTGTTGAGGGCGGTCTGGCCGCCCATCGTGGGCAGCAGGGCGTCGGGCCGTTCGCGTTCGATGATCCGCGCGACGAACTCGGGCGTGATCGGTTCGATATAGGTGGCGTCGGCCAGATCCGGGTCCGTCATGATCGTGGCCGGGTTCGAATTGACCAGGATGATCCGGTAAGCCTCGTCCTTCAGCGCCTTGCAGGCTTGCGTGCCCGAATAGTCGAACTCGCACGCCTGGCCGATCACGATCGGACCGGCGCCGATGATCAGAATGGATTTGATGTCGTCGCGTTTGGGCATCGTTCCGGCCGGGCTATGAGGTCTTCCGCGCGGCCATCAGCTCGACGAAGCGCGTGAAGAGGTAATGACTGTCTTGGGGGCCGGGTGAGGCCTCCGGATGGTATTGCACCGAGAAGACGGGCTTGTCCTTGACCTTCAGCCCAGCGTTCGAGCCGTCGAACAAAGACGTGTGAGTCTCGGTGACCGTCTCAGGCAGGCTTTCCCGCGTCACGGCGAAGCCGTGGTTCATCGAGGTGATCTCGACCTTGTGGGTCTCGAAATCCTTGACGGGGTGATTGGCGCCGTGATGGCCCTGATGCATCTTGGCCGTCTCGGCCCCGAGCGCCCGGCCCAGCATTTGATGGCCGAGGCAGATGCCGAAGGTCGGGACCCCGCTGTCGATGATCTTCTCCAGCTCGGGGACGGCGTATTTGCCGGTCGCCGCCGGATCGCCCGGACCGTTCGAGACGAAAACGCCGTCGGGCTTGCGCGCCAGAATGGCCTCGGCGCTGGTGTCCGCCGGGACCACGGTGATCTTGCAGCCCACCGTCGCCAGCTCGCGCAGGATGTTGCGCTTCAATCCGAAGTCGATGGCGACCACATGGAAGCGCGGCGCCTCCTGACGGCCGTAGCCTTCGCCCCAGCGCCAGGACGTCTCGTCCCAGGTGTAGCTTTGCCCGCAGGTGACGTCCTTGGCGAGATCGAGGCCGACCATGCCGGACCACGCAGCGGCCTCGCGCTTCAGCGCGTCGATATCGAAAACGCCGTCCGGGGAATGCGCGATCACCGCATTCTGCATGCCGTTCTCGCGAATGAGTGCCGTCAGCGCCCGCGTGTCCACGCCCGTGATGGCGATGATGTCGCGTGCCTTGAGCCACGAGTCCAGGTCCTGCGCGGCGCGCCAATTGGACGGCGCGGTGATCGAGGTGCGCAAGACACAGCCCTTCACGCCGGACGAGGCGGCGAGATTGGAGGTTTCGATGTCCTCGGTGTTGGCGCCCACATTGCCGATATGGGGGAAGGTGAAGGTGATGATCTGTCCGGCATAGGAGGGATCGGTGAGGATCTCCTGATACCCGGTCATGGCCGTATTGAAACAGACTTCGCCCACGGCGCTGCCGGTCGCGCCCGCGCCGCGCCCTTCGATCACGGTCCCGTTCGCCAGAACGAGCAGGGCCGTCGGCGCTTCGTCCGCCCAAGGCTGCGTGCTTGCCGCTGCCGCGTGCGTCCGCGCAAGGGGCGAGGACCCTGTGTCGTGCTCGTCAGTCATCCGCGAATATCTATGTTCGGCCGGTGTCGGTGGTCGCCAAAACGAAAGCTGCAAACGGTGGGGCGTTGCGCTCTGGTCAGTCAGGCGTGAGAACCACGTTTTTTAAGGAGCGCGCGTCCTTAAGATGCGTTCTTTACGTCAGCTTTGTGACGGGGTCAATGGCGGAGCTCAAAAATTTTCTTGTTAAAACAATGCCTTAGATGCGCAAATTCGCTTGCTTGTCCGGGCGCCGTCGATTAGGTTGGTGGCTTCCTTCGAAAAGCAGCCCAAAATCGAGACAGATGCGCGAGACCATCACCGCCGCACTGAAAGCCGCGACCAAAGCGCGCGAGATGCAACGCGTGTCCACGCTTCGCCTTGTCAGCGCCGCCATCAAGGATCGCGACATCGCGGCCCGGCGTCGGGAGCCGGAAAGGCGAACCGATGCCGAACTGCTCGAACTCTTCGCCAAGATGATCAAGCAGCGCGAGGAGTCGCAGAAGATATACGCCGACGCCGGGCGTACCGAGCTTGCCGAGCAGGAAGGCGCCGAGGCTGACATCATTCGCGAGTTCCTGCCCAAGCAATTGTCCGACGCGGACATGGCCAAAGCCATCGACGACGCGATCGCCGAGACCGGCGCGAGCGGCATGCGCGACATGGGCAAAGTCATGGGCGTGCTCAAAGGCCGCTATGCCGGCCAGATGGATTTCGGCAAGGCCAGCGGCGCCGTGAAGGCCAAGCTCGGCTGATCCGTCGATTTGCTCCAAGAGTTGAGTGTGGTTACGCCCGACCGCCTTGCGGCGCATGACCGCACCGATGCGTTGATCGGCGTCGGCTCTCCATCTATCGGAATTCGATCATCGTCAGTGTCCTGATCGTGCATTGTGCAGATGCACAAAAATGTGCGTTCGATACACACTGCGAACGCCTCTTAGACACGCCAAAACCACATTGCGTTAACACTTCCGTCACACCCGCGCGAAGCCGAAACGAGTCGCGAATCTTGATTGGGTTTCCTGATC
This sequence comes from Methyloceanibacter stevinii, assembly GCF_001723355.1. NCBI lineage: Bacteria > Pseudomonadati > Pseudomonadota > Alphaproteobacteria > Hyphomicrobiales > Hyphomicrobiaceae > Methyloceanibacter > Methyloceanibacter stevinii. The sequence goes on from NZ_LPWE01000011.1 coordinate 397,326, forward strand.
GAGACATTCAAAAATGCCCGCAAAATCAGCAGGTTTTTCGTTCTGAATTTCTGATCGAGTCATCGGGAAAATCGTGCGGCAGCGAGCCACGCGGCAGTATGTCATTGCGCTGCACCATAGACATGCCGCGATGCAGCATTACCTATCAACTCAACGGGGCGCGGAATCAGTTCGCGTCCGATTTTGAGATTGGAGGCCTACCGATGTTGAAGAACATCCTTCCTATTGCTGCCGCCGGCGCGCTTTCGCTGTTTGCGGCCACCGGCTTCGCTAGTGCCGACGACTCGCATGCGACGAATCTCGGTCCCGTCGGACCGTATCAGCCGATTCTCGCGAAGGTTGGTGACTCGCGTCTTCTTGCCTACTACGAGCCCGATCAGGGCAAGTGCGCGGTGAGCGCCGTCATGTCGACGGCGGCTGCCGATGGTGCTGTCGATGCCAAGCGCGTGCGTGTGTCGCTTCACCCCGGTGAGCTGTTTCACCTCGACGGCGTGAATAACGAGCGTGTGGTTTTCACCTGCGCGCCCGATGCCAAGGCCATGACCGTACTCAACAAGGGTGAGGTCCTGACCCGGCAGGCGAGCAACGTCGTTTACTAGGCGTCTTTGACGAGAGCCCTTGCTGCTGCGAGCGGGGACCTGGCCGGGCGGAACGTGAGTTCCGCCCGGTTTTATTTTGTCAGTTTCTCTGCAGCACTTTCCCTTGTGGGCCGCCTGCAACCAGGACAGCATGCGCGCGGTTTTCACTGCAAAGCAAAGGGACAATCTGATGAAACTTTTAAAGTTTGCGGCTGTGGTGCCGTTCGCGGCTATGGCGCTCTCGTCCGCGCCGGCACACGCTGTGCCGAAATATGCTTGCGCTGTGCACGAAGTTTTCGAGTGCACCTCCGTTTCGGGCTGCAAGCGTATCAAGCACGAGACAGCCGGCATCCCGCCCATGCTGACGCTCAACGTCAAAGAGAAGAACCTGTTCTCGGGTCTCTTCGGCGGTGGCGCCCTTTTGCAGCAGGGCGACGTCTATGAAGACGAGAAGGTCCTGATCATGCGCGGGCGCAAGGGCCTTCAGACCTGGTCGGCGGTCGTCGAAAAGCCGTCGGGGAATATGTCCGGAACGATTGCGCAGGCCGGCCGCGCCTTCACGCAGTTCGGGACGTGCGTCGAAGCCAAGTAGGCTTCGCGACGCTCGAATAGAACATGCGTGCCGTCACAGCGGCACACTGAATTGGGGCCGGGGGCAAAAGCGTCCGGCCTTTTTTCTGCGCTGTCGTTGCTCTAGCCTATGGCTCGTCACGATACGGGCTACGCCGCGCGGCAATGCGTTCGCGCCGTTTCATCAGATAGAACAGCGCGAATACCCCGATCGCGAGGAGCACAATGCCTCCGGCCCAGGCCAGAGTCGTGCCATAGACATAGATGAGGCCGAGGCCGATCGCCGGCGTGACGCTCGATGCAACGACATCGGAAAGGTCGAAGTCGAACCGCCACCAGACGAAGAGGGCGATCACGGCGAAGAGCGCGAGCAATACGACCAGAACAACTTCCATCGTCACCTGTCCCCGAAACGTCTCGACATCCGTAGAGTGCACCTTCCTGCCGCGTGGACAACGAGCATCGCTCGAACGCCAGCAGCGCTGCGCGCTAGAGCCCCTGCTCGATGGCCTTGAGCACGGAGTAGCGCAGCCGGCCGCCGCCTCTCAGGGCGATAACGAAGCGCACGCGTCCATGATTGGCCGTGTCGGCATAACCGGCCAGAGTCCTGATCCCGGACATGGTGCCGGTCTTGTTCGTGCCGCCGTCGTGTCCGTGCATCAACTCCGCATAGGTCACGAAAAGATCGAGAACCTTGGCGAGCCCCTGCGCCGTGAAGCGGTTGCCGCGGCTGAGCCCGGAACCTTCTTCCAGATAGATGTCGTCTTGAAGCCCGTGCGCGGCCAGCATCTCGTTGGCGACCATGAGAGACTTCTCGAGACTCACGGGGCCGCCGTAACGCGCCGCGCCGATCTCCAGGAAAACCTGGTTGGCGATGTAGTTGTTGGAGCCGATCAGAAGCAGATTGATGATGGCCGCGAGGCTTCGTGACTGCTGATGCACGTAAACAGGTTGGAGTCCCGGCGGCACCGGCCCGATCGTGATCTTGCCCTCCACCTTGCCGCCAGACTGCTTCATGAACGCTTCGAGCAACTCGCCCGCATAGAGCAGGCTGAGCTCGGGATCCTTCGCAAGACTGATGCGGCCGCGTCCGTTCGGGCCCCGTGACCTGAACTGACTCACGGCCAACGGCGTAAGCGGCGTCTGTTTCTCGCCGGGATAGACCTTGGTGCCGCGGCGCACCGCGCTGATCGTGTTGAAGTTCACCGCCAGTGCGGAGTTCAGCGCGTTGTACGAGCGGCTGTTGTCTTCGATCCCCGGGATGCTGACCTTCTCGGGATAGTAGCTTGGATCCAGCACCATGCCCGTGATCGGCTCAGGCCCGATCGCCGCGACCAGTTCCGGCGCCAGCAGGGCCAGCTCCTCGGAGACCAGCATCGGGTCGCCGCCGCCGCGCACGTAGAGCACGCGATTCTCGTCGAGATAGAAATGCGTCTTGAAGCGATAGGCCGGGCCCAGGACCTCCATCGCGAGCCACGAGGTCACGACTTTCGCGACGGAAGCCGGAACGAACGGCTTGTCGGCGTTCTGCGTGATGAGCTCGGTGCCCTGTTCGTCGATCACATAGACAATGCCGTTGGGCGCCAGCGCTCTGACGCGTTCCTTCGCGCCGGCGAACGAAACCGTTGCGATTCCTTGAGCGGGCAGGAGAACGAAGGCAAGGATCAGCAGGCGGGACCACATAGTAGCTCTCTTTTACAGGCCGACCGAACGAAATGGCTACAGTGATCTTGGTTTGCGACAGAGGCGTTTACATGACCACCCGCACACGGGTGGTATCAAACGGTGGCATTGCGCGGCGGCAGCGCCAGTCGCGCAAGTGCCGCATGCCGAACGCTCGCGAGCCAAAGCGCATCTTTGGATTGCGCCACGGCGGTCACGAACGAGTAGCGGCGGTGGCGCATGCGGATATTGTAGACGAGCCGTCCATCGAGATCGTAGGCCTGCACCCACACGATACGTTTGGGGCGCGGCTGCAGGGCGCGCGGCAGCTTCAGCGCGAGCGTCCGCAAGGCCGGGTGTCGTGGCAGCAGGAAGTCGAGCAACGCAATGCGCGGCGCCGGCAGCGCCACCCACAACAGTCCCGTATTCGATAGGCTGATATTGTCGGGAAAGCCGTGCAGCCCGGTGACGAAATCGCTCCAGGTTCCGGCGCGCTCGCCCTTCAGCCAATAGCGGCGGATCCGGTAGCCGAGTGTTTCGGCGACATAGAGACAGGACTCATCCGGTGCGAGCGCAATTCCGTTCGCGAAGGCGAGGTTCCGGTCGAGCACGGCGGCATCTCCATTAGAGTGTACACGGATCAATCTCCCCGATGTCGCGTGCGCAATGACATCCGCCTGGTAGTCGTTCCACGTGGCCGTTTCGGACGACGTGGTTAGGTAGATGCTCCCGTCCTCGGATCGGACGGCGTTGCTGCAAAAGCGCAAGGGTGCGCCTTCGATCTCGTTCAGCACGACTGTGACGCGCCCGGTTGCGGGGTCGAGGCACAGCAGGCCCTTGTCGTGATCGCACGCCAGCAATGTTCCGTCCGCGCAGGCCTCGAGACCCAGCGGCCGACCGCCCGTATTGCCGAGAACGGCAGTGCCGTCCGGCGTCAGGCGCACCACATCGCCATTGCCAAGGCCGGTGACCACCGCTCCGCCGTCCTCGATCAGGACATCCTCGCCGCCGGAGCCGGGGAGGCCGTGCAGGGACAGCGGTGCCGTGATCGCCTTGTCGCGGGACTCGTTAATCCGGGACTGGGCGGCGGCCGCCAGCGGACCGGTCTGTGCAAAGCCATGCTTTGCGATGCCACGTTCCGCGGGGCGAGGGAAGGGCGGGGGCTAAGTGCGGCGGAGCAGGGGCTGGGCTGCCCGGCCGCTCACGCCGGCAGAGGTCCGGGCACCAGGTCGCGGTAGGCGCGCCAGCTGGCAAGACCGAGCCACGGGAAGACGACGATCAGCGCGATGAAACCGGTCGCGGCGCTCGCCAGGGTCAAGACGCCGAGGATCGCGGCCCATATCAGCATCGGCCAGAAGTTCTCGGCCACGGCCCGGACGCTGGTGGCGATGGCCGTGAAAACCCCCGTATGGCGATCGAGCAGCATCGGCGCCGCTACGACGACACCGCAATAGGTGAGAAAGGCGATCAAGCCTCCGGCCAGCGTGCCCGTGACGAGCATGGTGTTCCCGTCCGACGTCGTGAGAGCGAAGGTGACGAAGTCGTCGACGGTCCGGTGCAACTGATAGGTCGACAGGCCATACACGATCTGGGCGATACGCCCCCAAAGCAGGTAGATCATCAGCAGGAATAGACCGAGATAGGCAAGATCGCCGCGGACGGCGTCCCGGACATAGAGCATCTCTCCGAGCGTCGGCTTCTCGCCGCGCTCGATGCTGCGTCCCGCCTGGTACAGCCCCATGGCGATCATTGGGGCGACGAACACGAAGCCGCAGGTTAGGGCCAAGGCCCAAAACTCTGCGTTGGAGACAACCAACGCGTAGCCGATGGCAAAACTCACGATCGCGAGGAGAAGGCCATAGGTCAGGCAGGGTACGGGCGCCTCCAAAGGTCGCGCCAGCCGCCGGCGAGCCACCGGAACGGCGCCTTCCAATCGACAATGGCGATATCGGGCAGTCCGCCTGAAGTCTCCACACCATCCTCCCCCAAAGTGGCCCCGCATCGGGCAACGGCCCTATGGCCGTCGCCGGCAGAGCAGTTGCATGCTCGCGAAATGGGGCGTATGCGTCCTTGCGGCACATCAAGCCCACGCGGGTCCTTAGGGGCTTAGGCGGGGCAGTGCAAGGCGGTTCTAGGAGGCTTCGGCCTGTCCGCCGGCCGACGCGGTGAAGCTGGGCGGCTTGGGTGCTTCTGGGGCCGGGGCCGGCTGAGCGGCCTGTGCCGCCGGATCGAGCTTTGTCCTGTTGGGCCTGGTCTTCGCCAGCACCCGCTGCATCTGCTTTGGCAGATACGGCTCGGCGGTGTTCAGCTTGTCGTCGAGCCCCTTGTTGCGCTGGCGCAAAAGACGCGCCCAGGCGGCGATGGTGGGGCTGCTGGCGATCAGGAGCGTCAGTCCGATCACCATGAGAATGACGCCGGTCGGGATCGGCAGCCAAACGGTGGCAAGGCCCGCGATCATGCAGACCGCGCCGGCGATCTTCAAAATGAGGTTGCTCAGACTCGAGCCATTCCTGCCGCGCATCCGTCCTGCGTAGTGAATGCCGGTGACAGTTCTATGGCGCGACCGTGGCGCGGGCAGGGAACGCCGATCCGCCGCCGGCATGTTCGCGATCAGTCTTGACCGTCGGCTTCGCCATGTCCCTCCAGCCGCCGAAGCAACTCGGCCATGGTGTAGCGCGTCGTCTCGATGGCCTCCACAGGCAGGCCTTCGGCGAGGTCGTTGACCCAAGGCGCCTGCAGTTTCATGGCCGCGTCGAACCTGCGCCTACCCTCGTCGGTGAGAACGACAAGCTGAGCGCGCTTGTGATGCGGGTTCGGCTTGAACATCACGAGACCGTCTCTCTCCAGGTCGTTGACGATGCGCTGGACGTTTTGGCGGTTGGCGCCCATGTCGCGCGCCAGCCAAGCCACCGGCTGCGCCCGCTCAGCGGCAACGATTGTTCCGAGCACTTGCCAGCGTCCGCTCGTGAGACCTAGCCCGGAAATCAGCCGGTCTCCGGCGGCGAGGACGCGGTTGTTGAGGCGAAACAGATCGAGAATGAGGTCGGTCAGGGCGCTTCCGGCCGGCGTTCGCAGTCGAGGGGTCATGATTGGTTCCATAGGCTAATATTGACATCATCATGTCAAATATATATGTGAGCATCATATCAAATTGACATCATGCTACCAAACTGAACGGAGCTTTTCATGTCCTTCATACGGCCACTCGACCCCGCCTTTCCGATCGACCGTCAACTGGCGGTGGATGCCTCCCCCGTCGTGCTGGTGAACGTCTTCACGCTCGAAAAAGCGGACGAAGAACTGTTTCTGAAGGCGTGGCAGCAGGACGCGGAGTTCATGAAGCGGCAGCCGGGCTTCATATCCACCCAGCTCCACCGCGCGATCGGTGAGAGCCCTGCCTATCTCAACTACGCGGTTTGGGAATCGACGGGACACTTCCGGGCGGCGTTCGATAATCCCGAGTTCGTGGCAACGCACGCAGCCTACCCGTCATCCGCCGTGGCCGCGCCGCACCTGTTCCAGAAGGTCGCTGTGGCCGGGATTTGCGTCGCCTAGCGGCCGCGAACGCCCCGGAACGGAGAGTGTGGCGATGCTTAAGATCCTTCATCCAGTAGCGGGCGCGGTCGCGCTCGTGACGATTGCGACCTTCTGGCTCTCAACGGCCTTCAGCGAGCTATTCGCGTCCGAAGCGGCCGTGACCGCCGTCAAGACGGCCATACCGTGGGGCTTCCTCCTGCTGATTCCGGCCCTTGCCGCTGCGGGAGGATCGGGATTTGCCCTGGCGCATGGGCGCCGAGCCGGGTTGATCGGCCGGAAAATCAAACGCATGCCGCTCATTGCCGCGAACGGCATCCTGGTCTTGATTCCGGCGGCGTTTTTTCTCGCCTTCAAGGCGCGCGCCGGAGAGTTCGATGCCGTCTTCTATCTGCTGCAAGCGGTCGAACTCTTTGCCGGTGCGATGAACATCGCGCTGATCGGCCTCAATATGCGCGACGGCCTCAGGATGGCGGGGCGGTTGCGCGCCCGGCCCGGGTGACCCATTCCGGGCAGACCGCCCCTTTGGCGGCACAGTGCCCGCCGGGATGGGCGGATCCCCCCGTTTCTCTTTTGTTCCAAACAGTGGATAGTGTTGAAGATTGAGAATCGCACCGCGCTTCGGCGCGCCGATAAGCCCACTGTCGTTGAAATGAAGTTCTCCGATTCGTTCTTGGATGAGGTCCGTGCCCGGCTCCCCGTGAGCCAGGTCGTGTCGCGCCGCGTGCAGCTCAAGCGGGCCGGGCGCGAGTTCAAGGGGCTGTCTCCCTTCAACAAGGAGAAGACGCCGTCCTTCACCGTGAACGATCAGAAGGGCTTTTATCACTGCTTCTCGTCCGGCCGGCATGGCGACATCTTCCGCTTCGTCATGGAGACGGAAGGTTTGAGTTTTCCCGAAGCGGTGGAGCGGCTGGCGGGGGAGGCGGGCGTGCCGATGCCCGCGCCCGATCCCCAATACGAGCGCACGGTCAAGGAGCGGCTCGGGCTCATGGACGCGCTCGAAGCCGCCGCCAAGGTCTTCGAGCAGGCATTGCGGTCGTCGGTTGGGCGCGACGCGCTCGCCTATGCCGAGGGGCGCGGGCTGAGCCGAGAGACCATCGTCGAGTTCCGCATCGGCTATGCACCCGGCGGACGCGACACGCTCAAGAACGCGCTGCTGCAAAAGGGTTTCAGCGAGGCGCAGCTTCTCGATACCGGTCTCGTCATCAAGCCGGACGACGGTCGTCCCACTTACGACCGTTTCCGCGATCGGCTGACGATCCCGATTCTCGACGTGAAATCGCGTGTCATCGCATTCGGTGCCCGCGCGCTGGCCCCCGATGCGCAGCCCAAATATCTGAACTCGCCGGAGACGCGGCTGTTCGACAAGGGCTCCCAAGTGTTCAACTTCGCCCGCGCGCGCGGCTCCGCCTTCGATAAGGGCGAGTTGATCGTCACGGAAGGCTATATGGATGTGATTGCGCTGCACCAGGCCGGCTTCAAGAACGCGGTGGCCACGCTGGGGACGGCCTTCACCGCGCGGCAGATGGAGCAGCTCTGGCAGCTCGCGCCCGAGCCCGTGATCTGCTTCGACGGCGACCGGGCAGGCGAGGCCGCCGCGGCGCGGGCCGTGGACCGGATGCTGCCCGTGCTGCGCGAAGGCCATTCGTTCCGCTTCGCCTTCCTGCCCCAAGGCCAGGACCCGGACGATCTCGTCCGCAGCGCCGGGCCGTCCGCCTTTTCGGCCTATCTCAAGAACGCCATGCCGCTGATCGACATGGCCTGGCGCCGGGAGATGCGCGCCGGCGCCATCGACACGCCGGAGCGGCGCGCCGCCTCGAAGCGCGGCTCGAGACGTTGTTGAACGAGATCGAGAATGTGCGCGTCCGCGAACACTATCGCCGCGAGATCAAAAACAGGCTGTTCGAACTGTGGCGGCCGCAGCCGCGACGCGGCAAGGACGGTCGGCCGGGCCGGAGCAATGGAGCGAAGTCCGTCCGCCGGGAGGCGCTGCCGCCGCCAACCGCGTATGGGTTCGGTACGATCGTTGCTCTGGCGCTCGTGAACCATCCTTGGCTGCTCGATCAGTACGCCGAAGAGATCGCGAGCGTGGATGTGACGGACAAGAAGCTCGCCGCACTGCTCGCCGCCGCCACGAGAGCCATCCACGACGACCATGCCATCACGCGCGAGGCGTTGATCGCGAAACTCCGCGACGGATCCAACGGGGAGCTGCTGGACCGGCTGTTCTTGGAAAGCCATCATGCGCGGCATGCCTTCCTGAAACCCGATATGCCGCGCGACGAGGTGGAGGAGCAGTTCACGGACATGCTCTATCGCTGGCGGGCGCTGCCGACGCTCAGCCGTGAGATCGCCGAAAGCGCCGAGCTATCGCCGACATGTCCGAAGCAGAGTACGAGCGCTTCGCCGTTCTGCAGCAGGAAGTGGCGAGCGTCGGCCTCAAGCAGGACACGGACGATGCGGCCATGCGCGACGCGAAGCAGCGTTTTCAGGACATGCTCGCGCGCCTAAAAAGCGCGCCACCCGCCAAAGGCGCCGCCGGCAGGGTGGGCATTAGCGGCGCCGCCGGACCTGCTAGGCCTTCGATTCCAAAAACTTCTTCAAGCCATCGAAGTCCATGACCGGGGCGATCTGATGCACGTTGAGATCCGTCCAGGGATCGAACAGGGCCATGATCGCTTCTGCGCTATCGGATTCGAAGATGCTCCAGGTTTCCTGCTGCGTGAGCGATATCCACGCGCCGAGCAGCTTCACGCCCGAGGGTTCGACCACGCCGTTCTCCATGAATCGCGCCAAACTCTCATCGCGCGCGTCGGGGTCGATCGTCACATAGCAAACAAAAAGCATGGTGTGCTCCACTCGCTAAGCCGTCGCCATTGGCAGCACGGGCGCAAGCCTTGGAGGAAGCCCGTGCCACCACAAGATTGGCGATTGTATACGACATCGCGTTGACCGCACGCGCCGATGATTGCCGGCGGACAGTTCTGTGGGTGCCAGACAAATCCCGGAATCCTCCTTGATTTTAGCGTCCCACGCGACCATTCTCCGCGGCAATTCAAGGATGCGGAAGGAGCCTTATGGCGAAGGAAGAAATGCTCGAATTTCCGGGGGTGGTCACCGAACTCCTCCCGAACGCCACTTTCAGGGTGAAACTCGAGAACGAACACGAGATTATCGCCCACACGGCGGGACGTATGCGCAAGAACCGGATTAGGGTGCTTGCTGGTGACAAAGTTTTGGTCGAGATGACCCCTTATGATCTCACTAAAGGTCGGATCACTTACCGGTTTAAGCAAGCTCGGGCTGAAACGGAGCACGCCGGCGCCAGCCGAGTCGGAGCCCGTGGCCGCGGCTGTGCCGGGTAAGATCAAGGCGCCGAAGCGGCCGACGCGCCGCCGTGCGCCGAAGCCGGGCTCCAGCTTCCGGCCGAAACTCGTGCTCGCCTCCGCGTCTCCGCGCCGGCTGCAGCTGCTCGAACAGGCAGGGCTTGTGCCGGACGCGCTGCGCCCGTCCTCGGTCGACGAGAGCGTCTCGAAGGGCGAGGTGCCGCGTCAGATCGTCCGGCGGCTGGCCAAGGCCAAGGCCGAGGCCGCGCTGAAGCTCGTCAAAAACGAGCCGGAACTCGGCAAGTGTTTCCTGATCGCTGCCGATACGGTTGTCGCCGTCGGCCGGCGCGTGCTCGGCAAGGCCGAGCTCGAGAACGAGGCCGCGGACATGCTGCGGCTCCTGCGCGGCCGCGCCCATCGCGTCTACACGGCGGTGACCATGGTGACGCCCGAGGGGCGGTGGCGCGAGCGCGTGGTCGAGACCCGCGTTCGTTTCCGCAACATCACCGACCAGGAGATCGGCGCCTATCTCGCCAGCGGCGAATGGCGCGGCAAGGCAGGCGGCTATGCCATTCAGGCATTGCCGGGGCCTTTCGTCATCAAGCTGGTGGGCTCCTATACCAATGTGGTGGGCCTGCCGCTCACCGAGACGGTCAGCATGCTGGCGGGCGAGGGCTATCCGGTGGCGCTGCTGTGGCTGGCCAAGGCCGAGGTCGACTCCGAGTGACCGCCGGACGGGACAGCAAAGCGGCGCAAAAGGCGGTCGCGCGCTGCCCGATCTGCCGCAAGCCGACGGTCAAGGCCCATCGTCCCTTCTGCTCGAAGCGCTGTGCGGAGCTCGATCTCGGGCGCTGGCTCAAGGGCGCCTATGCCGTTCCCGGAGACCCCGCCGAGGAGGCCTATCCCGAGCCGCCCGCCGGCTGGAACGAGGACTGAGCCCACAAACTTACTGGTCGCACGCGGACGCAAAAACCCGCGAAGTCCGGTCTCGACAGAGCCCGGCCGATTGCCTATAAGCCAGGGCCTTACGGGATAGGGCCTTGCGCGGTTTTTTCGCCAGGCGGCCCATCGCGTCCAGCCTGACAGTAGGCACGCCCAGGTAGCTCAGTTGGTAGAGCAGCGGACTGAAAATCCGCGTGTCGGTGGTTCGAATCCGCCCCTGGGCACCATTCTCCGCCAGCATAGGCTGCAAAGCGCAGCTATGAACGGGGCCGGTCCTCGATCTCCAGCGTCACGATCCGCGCCAACAGTGTCGCGGGATAGAGCTGTCCGACCATGGCTTCCACCAAGACAAGGCTTCGCGCGACAGGATGCAGTGCCGTGATGTCGCCCGAGCCGATTCCCGTCAGCGCCCCGAAGCTGAAATAGATCATCGTGTCCGCCAGAGACGCACTGTCCTTTACGATATAACCGGAGAAGGCATTCTCGGACGCGGCGCCGATGAACGTGAAGATCGCGCTGAATGCTAGACCGATGACGAGATAGAGCAGGATAGCGCCCACCACCCGGTGATAGGTCACACGTCCGGGTGCGAAAACCACGCGTCCCACTTCGCTCATGAGCGCCAGGCTGATCAGCAGCCATGCCGTCGCATCGAGATACACATCGACCATAGAGGGATGGAAGTGACGGCGAACCGAGGCGATGGCCGCGAGCACGAGGGCGATCAGCAGAGCCCAGAGCGCGAGGCGTTTCCCGGACAGGACAAGGACCGCGCCGGTGAGAACGGTCACGAGTGCGAACCCGATTTCTTGTATGCCGGGAATTCTCTCGGCGCGAAGGGGCGCGAGGACGAAGATCAACACTGCAAGCAAGATGGTCAACGCCGTAAGCAGTGGGTCTTGCCACCGCTCCCGCAGTTCGCTCATGCTCCGAACCATAGCGTTTCCCCAATTCCCTGATCACGCCGGCGGCGGACGCGCGGTACGCGACCGGACTATACTAGGCGTTGGGCCGTCGGGGGAGTGATGCAGGCAAGTCAGAGCGAAGAAGATGTGGGCGCGAGCGCGCTGCGCGCTGCCGCCCAGTTGCGCATCCTCGTCCTTGGCGGGACGGGCTTGATTGGCGCGGCGGTGTCGGCGCGCCTCCGCTCTGATGGTCATGACGTGATCAGGCTGGCGCGTTCCATCCCCTCGCGCACGGACCGGGCCGGAGCGATCGCAGCCGATATCGCAAAGCTCACCCAGGAAGAGGATTGGCTTCCGTACCTCGAGGGCGTCGATGCCGTCGTCAATTGTGCCGGTGCCCTCCAGGACAGTGCTCAAGACTCGACGGCGGGCGTCACCGCGATGGGATGGGCGCGCTGTTCAGGGCATGTGTCGCGCGGCAGGTGCGGCGCGATCCAGATTTCGGCGATCGGCGTCGACCGCCCGAACCCGACGGCGTTTTCCCGCACCAAGAGCGAAGGCGACACGCTTCTTATGGGCAGCGACCTCGATTGGGTGATCCTGCGTCCGGTCGTGGTGATCGGCCGCGCGGCCTTCGGCGGGAGTGCGCTGCTGCGGGCGCTCGCCGCGTTTCCCGTCCTGGCGGTACCGGCGGATGCAAGACCGTTCCAAACGGTTCAACTCGACGATCTGACGGAATCGGTGGCCTTTTTCCTGAAGCCGGAGGCGCCGTCGAAACTGACGCTGGAGGTCGCGGCGCCTGATCTCTTGCGGTTCGAAGAGGTCGTCGCCTCGTTCCGCAGATGGTTCGGTTGGAAGCCGGCCAGGATCGTTCGCGCGCCGAAAGCGCTCGAGCGCCTCGTCTACGGTCTGGGCGATGCAGTCAGCTGGCTTGGCTGGCGTCCGCCGCTGCGCAGCACCGCCAGGCTGGAGATCGAGCGCGGCGCCGTCGGCGATCCCAGCGACTGGATGAAGACAACCGGCATCGATCCGATATCCTTCCAGGACGGGCTCGCGGCCGAACCGCCATCGGTTCAGGAGAAGTGGTTTGCGCGCCTCTATCTTCTAAAGCCGGTGGTCCTGGGCGTCTTGGCCCTGTACTGGGTCCTCACGGGGCTGATTGCGCTTGGCCCCGGATGGCAGGGAGCGTTGGACCCGCTGAATGCAGCCGCGCCGGCGCCGCCGGGCCATGGCTGGGTCGTCGCGGGTTCGGTGGCCGATATCGCGATCGGGCTCGGGACCGCCTACCGGCGGACGGCGCGTGTTGCGCTTTGGGCCGCGCTGGGGCTTTCCGCTGCCTATCTCGTGGCCGGGACGATCCTTCTGCCCGCGCTATGGGTCGATCCGCTGGGGCCGCTCGTGAAGGTCATTCCGATTGTCGTGCTGACCCTCGTCGCCCTGATGATCCTGGAAGAGCGCTGATGCTGACCTATCTCGCGCTCAAATACGTCCACATCATCGGGGCTTGCGTGCTGTTGGGGACCGGCGCGGGCATCGCCTTCTTCATGCTGATGGCCCATCGCACCAAGGATCCGGCGGTTATCGCCGGGGTAGCGCGCATCGTGGTGATTGCCGACTTGGTCTTCACGGCGACGGCCGTCGTTCTGCAGCCGCTCACGGGCCTCGCACTCGCCTGGCAGGCGGGCTACGCGCTCCATCAAGGATGGATCGTCCTGTCCGTCCTTCTATATCTGCTGATCGGCGCGCTATGGGTGCCCGTGGTGTGGATGCAGCTCCGGATGCGGGATTTAGCGGCATCGGCGGTGCGCGCGGGCACGCCCCTTCCGCCGCAGTACCACGCGCTGTTTCGCTGGTGGTTCGCGTTCGGGATTCCGGCCTTCGCGGCGGTGCTCATCATCGTTTGGCTGATGATCGCCCGGCCGGCGCTGGGGCTTCATTGAGCCGCCCGAAAACGCCATGCCCGGCAGGCTGATCCGCTCACGGGCCACAGGGGCTGAAATCTCGTGGTCCAGCCTCGCTAACGTCTTAATTTGCGCTTCAAAGTCAAAGGATTCGGCGCCTGCAGAGGGGAGTCGGCCCTCTCGGGCCCGCGAACCGAGCCCTGGGCATCGCCCCCCGGCTCGTGCTCTAATGGACTGAAGGGGGGCGCGATTCTAGGATCTGCGCCGGCCGTCGGCGTGGGCGGTCAAGTTTGGGGGGAAATGCGATGTCGGCGATGCAGCCCATTTCGAGGCCTGGGAGACTCTGCGCCTGATGTCGGCTGGTTTTGGGCTCGAGAGGATTGGGCTTGTTGCCCTGCGCTTTCCGCGCGCGACCCTTCTGCTCATCGTCTTGATTACGCTGCCGCTGGCCTACTTCTCGACGAAAGTCGGGTTCTCGAGCGATATTCGCGAGATCTTCCGTTCCGGGACCGTCGACTACGCCAAGTTCCAGCTGGTCGAGGAGCAGTATCCGGACAGCGGCCAGGATGTCCTGCTTCTCATCCGGTCCGACAATCTCTTCACGGTCAAGAATCTCGAGCGCCTGCGCGATCTCCATCTCGAGCTGAGCTTCGCGAATGGCGTGCGCGATGTCGTGTCGATGTTTTCGGCCCGCCATCCGCCGGACAATGCCGGCGGCGCCGAGCCGCTCTTCCCTCCGGAGATCACGGAGAAGGATTTGCCGGAGGCGAAAGAAGCGATCCTTCACCATCCGCTCGTGGCCAAAAAGCTCCTGTCGCCGGATGGGCAGACCACGCTCTTCGTGATCGCGATGCAGCCTTACCCGGATATCGACGACTTGCGCGTCGTGGCGAGTGAGTTGCGCGATGTGACGGAGCGCATGCTCGAAGGAACCGACATGACGGTCCAATATTCGGGTCTGTCGTTCTTGCGCCTCGAAATTGTCTCATCGCTCATGGCCGACCAGATGACGTTCATCTCCGTCGGGTTCCTGATCGTCCTGCTCATCTCCTGGCTCTTCTTCCACAGCATCACCTATGTCTGCGTGGCGGCGCTTCCGTCCGTCATCGCTGTGATCTGGCTGGGCGGGATCACGGGTTTGCGCGGAACGGAGGTCGACGTCATGAGCGGGGTCGTGCCGGCCCTCGTCATCGTGCTCGTAGTGGCAAGCTCGCTCCATCTTCTCTTCAAGGTCAGACGCGAGCTCGCAGAGGCGCCGAGGTCTACGAGGCCGTGGACCGGTCCGTGCGCGAGATCGGGCCCGCCTGTGTGCTGGCCTCGCTGACCACGGCAATCGCGCTGTTCTCGCTCACCCTTGTGCCGCTGAAGATCGTGGCGGGCTTCGGACTCACGGCGGCGATCGGCACGGCGATTGCGTACCTTGTCACCATCACGGTCGTGCCGTCGCTGGCCTTTCTGCTCTTCAGCCGTGTGAAGAAGAAAAAGTCGCTTGGAAACAAAGCCGATCTAGCCTTCGGCGCGGCAAGCCGTTGTTGCCACGGCGTTGCCCATTTCGCTTTGGTGCGGCCGCGGCTGGTGCTCGGATGCGGTCTCATCCTCTTGGTCAGCGCCGGCGTGCTCTACGCTCAGATCAGTCCCCGCTATCAATATCGGGAGTACCTGCCCGAGCGCAGCCCGGCGCATCTCGCCATGAACGCCATCGACGACCGGCTGGCGGGAACCGAGAATATCTTCGTCCATATTCAGATGCCGCCGGGCACGCGTATAGACAGCCCCGAAAGCGCGGAGCTCGTGAACAAGGTCGATGGGATCGTCGCCGGTTTGCCTCTGATACGCAGCGTGACGTCGCTCCATGGCATCGAAAGTTGGGCGGTTGCCGGCGAAATGACCGAAGATCAATTCTTCGGCCTCCTCCAGGAAGCCAAGACGCCGCTCATGGATAGAATCCTATCGGTGGACGACAACTCGACGCTTGTCACCGGGTATTTCCCAGGGACGGATGCCGCGGATCTCCTGCCGGTGGTGAAGGAGCTGGAAAGCAAACTCGATAAGTTGCGTGCCGCCTATCCGGGGGTGGTCTTCACGGCGACGAGCCTCTCGGTTCTTTCCGCGAAAGCGAGCTACGAGATGATCGCGCAGCTGAACAGAAGTCTTCTTCTCGCGATCTGCCTCAACATCATGCTTGTCGGTCTGGTGTTCCGGTCGGTGCGCGCGGGCCTCTACTGTGTCTTGCCCAATCTTCTTCCGATCATGGTCGTCGCCGGGTTCCTCTATCTCTCCGGGTTGGGCTTGCAGTTCACCAGCGTCGTCGCCTTTACCATCGGATTCGGTATCGCGGTCGACAACACGATCCACATTCTCAACTATTACGGCTTGATGCGCTCTCACGGCCGGGCCGTGCGTCCGGCGCTGGAAGAGACGCTGACCACGATTGGGCCGGTTCTGACGGTCGGGACGGTTGTTTTGATCTCCGGATTCGCCGCAACACTGTTGAGTCAGCTGCCGAATCTGCGTCTTTTCGGCGAAGTCGCCATTATGTTGCTTGCCACGGCCCTGTTGGCGAACCTACTGATACTCCCCGCAACGATTGCAATCCTGGAAGGTGGTCCGCTAAAGAAGAGCGGATCGCGGCATTGATGGCGGATTGGGGGCTTCAGCCATCATGCTCAGTGGGCAATGAGCGGAGGTACATTTATGCAAGTGATGGGGAACCGTCTTTCGCGCGGGAGTTCGATGGTGCCAGGTCGGGAATTTGCGCAGGTCACCGGACGCGCGTTTTTTGGGTTCGCACTGCTTGCCCTCATAGTGGCAGTGGCGCCGAATACAGCAGCATCGGCAGCCGCGCTGGCCGGAGAATGGAGCGGCGAGGGCACGGTCACCCAGACTGAAGGGCCGACTGAGAAGGTCCGGTGCCGCGTCAGCTATAAGCAGGAAAGCGCCAAGGTCTTCGGTGTCGTCGCCCAGTGCGCCTCTACGTCGAAGATGATGAAGCAGATCGGCGAACTTCTGGAAGTGCGTCCGGGTGTCTACACCGGCGAATTCATCCTCACGCAGTACGACGTCAGCGGCCGGGTCCGCGTTGTCGTCGAGGGTGAAACGCAGACGGTGACGTTCAAGAGCCCGCGGGGCGAAGGCGAAGTCATCCTCAACCGGCGTTAGGCTTGCCGCTGGCAGGGGCGTGCCACGCCCAAGGATCACGACCCGTCTGAGGTCGAAACGCCTTTCGCCTTGACCTTGGCCTGCCAGATTTGCGTGTCGCCCAAGATGAAGAGCACATCGTTCTTCGGGCCGCCAAAGGTGAAGTTGGCGACGCCCGGCGCGGCTATCTCGCCCAGAAGGTCGCCCTCCGGTGAGAAGACCTGCACGCCCGTCGCCGACGAGGTGTAGACCCGTCCTTTCGTATCGAGCTTGATCCCGTCCGGGCAGCCCGGCGACACCGTCGCGAACAGTCTGTCGCCGCGCAGGTGACCGCCCGTGTGCACGTCGAAAGCGCGGATGTGGTGCGGCAGGTTCACGAAATAGGTGCCGGGAGCCTGATTGGCGCCCGTGTCGGTGATGTACAGCACGCTTTCGTCGGGTGAGAAGGCGAGGCCGTTCGGCTTGTTGAACGAGTCCGCCACCACGGCCGTTTCGCCGCTCGCGGGGTCGTAGCGATAGACATAGGCGCCGATCTTGGCGGCCGGTTTGAAGCCTTGCAGCTCGCCGTAATTGGGATCGGTGAACCACACGGTGCCGTCCGACTTCTCAACGATATCGTTCGGCGAGTTGAGCGGCATCCCGCGCCAGGAATCGACGATCGTTTTCAGGGCGCGCGTCGCAAGGTCCATCCGGCTGATCCGCGCCCGCTCATCCAGCGTGCCTTGTTCGCAGATCAGAAGCCGCCCCTTGCGGTCGAGGCACATACCGTTCGCCATGTTCGACGGCTGCCGCACGACCTCGAGCGTGCCCGCTTCGAAGGGAAACCTGTCGCCCTTCAAGCCAAGCCGCATGATGGCGATGTTCTTGGGGCCCGGTTCCGGCACGGTGGTGAAATACAGCGCGTGTTCGGCGGCGACATAGACCGGGCCCTCATGGGCGTTTGTCTCGATCAGGACGCGCCGTTCGAAGTCTTTGCCGAGGACCTTCCGGAATCCGGCCTGGAAGCAGGTGTAGCTGTCGGCTTCTTGCTTGGCTCTTTCGTCCGTCATGTCAGACCTCCGTTCGAGCGGCGCGAAAACGCCTATAGCACGCGTCTATAACAACGGTTCCACAACCTTGCTGACCGCGACGCCGAGCGTGCGCTGTGCTTCCGGATCGAGGTGCACGCCGTCGACAGCGCTCACCTTGACGACTTCGCCCGCGTCGAGAAAACCGATGCCGAAACGCTTGGCGACGGTTTCATAGGCGCCGGCGAGCCCCCGCGAGGTGCCTTGCCCGCCGGAATACATCAGTGACATTTCCGGGCTTAACGATCCAAGCGGCGGCGGGGCGATCACCACCATCTTCGGCGCTGTGCCGCCAGGGCCTGCCTGGCTCGCGTTCACCGCCCGGACCATCGCCATGAGATTGATGCCGGCCCGGCCCGCGGTGAGCCCATAGCAGGGCGCACTGTCGTTCGTCCCCAGCATGACCGCGACCACATCGAGCGGCGCATGGCTCTCCAGGAGCGGCGGCAGCATCGCCATCCCGTTGCGATAGGGACGCGCGGGATCGTCCGTGGCGAGCGTCCGTGCGTTCAGCCCTTCCTCGACCACCCGGACCCGCCCCTGCAGCGCGGCTTCCAACGCGCGGGGCCAGCGGTCTTCCGGCGCAAACCGCGTTCCGTCTTTAGGATTGTAGCCCCAGGTGATGGAGTCGCCGAAGCACAGGATGGTTTTCGTCACGGATGTCTCCCCGGTCGCTTGGTGCCGCCCAAGTCGGCTTTCGTCAGTCTCGCCGTCATTGTGCGGCCGGCGCAACGCGCCAAACAGTATTGCCCACATCGTCGGCCACGAGCAGGGCTCCGGTCCGGTCTTCCGCCACGCCGACGGGGCGCCCGTAGGCCTTGCCGTCCGCGCCGAGAAACCCCGTGAGGATGTCCTCGGGTTCTCCCGACGGCATGCCGCCCTCGAACGGCACGAAGATCACCTTGTAGCCGCTCGGAGGCCGGCGGTTCCAGGACCCGTGCTGGCCGACGAAGGCGCCGCCCCGGAAGCGCTCGGGGAACAGGTCGCCGGTGTAGAAGGCAAGCCCGAGCGAGGCGGTATGCGGTCCGAGTGCATAGTCGGGCACGATCGCCGTCTTCACGAGATCGGGGCGCTGCGGCTGGACCCGCGCATCCACGTGGTCGCCGTAATAGCTGTAGGGCCAGCCATAGAAGCCGTTCTCCTGGACTGAGGTCATGTAATCCGGCACGAGGTCGCTGCCGAGTTCGTCCCGTTCGTTGACCGAGGTCCACAGCGTACCGCTGTCGGGCTGAAATGCGAGACCCACGGGATTGCGAAGGCCCGACGCGAACAGGCGCGAGGACCCGCTGTCGAGATCGATCTCGTGGATCGCCGCGCGTCCGGCCTCGCTGTCGAAACCGCGTTCGCCAACATTGCTGTTGGAGCCTACCGACGCATAGAGCTTCGTGCCGTCAGGGCTGGCGACGATGTTCTTGACCCAGTGGATGTTGACCGGACCGGCGGGGAGCTCCGCAACCGGTTCGCCCTTTCCGGAAATCTCTGTGTCGCCGGCTCTGTAGGGGAAGCGGACGATGCCGTCGGTGTTCGCCACGTAGAAACTGTCGCCGACGAGCGCCATGCCGTAGGGCGAATTGAGCCCTGACAGAAACGTCGTGCGCGTCTCGGCCACGCCGTCGCCGTCGCCGTCGCGCAGAAGCGTGATCCGGTTGGGGCTCTCGACACCGGCACCTGCCCACCACATGCCGAGCTTCATCAGGTGCCCCATAATCCCGTCGGTCATGCCGGGTTGCGGCGGCGCGGCGCTCTCGGCGGCCAGCACGTCGCCATTGGGGAGGACATAGAGCATGCGCGGATGGTCCAAATCCGAGGCGAAGGCGTTCACTGTCAGGCCGTCCGCGGCTTGCGGTGCCTTTCCATCCGGCCAGCCTGTCGCTTCGGCGATCACGACCGTGGGCAACGTGGTTTCGACAGGCGGGGGCAATTCAGGGTTCGGGCCGTGCCGGCCGATACGGGCAAGGTAGCCTCCTCGCCGCAGCCCGGCAGAAGCACGCAAACCAAAGCGGCGAAGAGACCGGTGATCAGACGTCTATGCATGGAGCTTCGGATCCTCGCGGGCGCCAACTTTGGCCAAACCTGGGCAGGGATGGGACGTCGGCGGTCAAATTGGTGTGAAACGGCCATTAAGTGCTTCGGCTGTTTGGGTTTTTGGGTGCCCCGCTGCGACATTGCGGCCTTTCAGCCTATGGGACCGTGCAGGCGGGTGAGATAATGTGATAAGCCCCACGGCGAAGTCGTGAATCGCAGTCTTGCGGGCGACGGTAGTCATCCTCCTCGGATCATTAGAATGCAGCAGAGAAACGAAAGCGCCAAGCGCGAGGCACAGGACTCGAAGGGCGGCAAGCCATCCGTGTCCGATACGCCGGCATCCAAGCCGCCGTCCGGATCGGAACAGGAAGCGGCCGCGTCGGGCCGTGGCGGCAGACTCCTTTTCATCACGCTGGCTGTGCTGGCCGTGGCCGGGCTCGTGTACTGGTACATGTCCGCTCCTCAGGAAGCGCAACAGGCAGGCGCTCCCGGCGGCGCGCCGCCCGCGCCACCGGTCACGGTGTCCGCGCCGCTGGTCGAGACGCTGCGGGAATGGAGTGACTTCACGGGACAGTTCATGGCTCAGGAATCCGTCGAGATCCGCGCCCGAGTCAGCGGCTACCTGGAATCGGTCAATTTCAAAGACGGACAATTGGTGAAGAAGGGCGATCTTCTCTTCGTCATCGAGCCGCGTCCGTTCGAAATTGCGCTGGACTCGGCCAAGGCCGACCTTGTCCAAGCCGAGGCCCAACTCGACCTTGCCAAGGTGCAGCTTGAGCGCACGGCTGAGCTGCATAAGAAAAGCTATGCCTCGGGGCAGACCTTCGACGAGCGCGCCGCGGAAGTGAAGAACGCGACGGCGGCTCGCGACAAGGCTCGCGCGGAAGTCGATCAGGCGCAGTTGAACCTTGACTACACGCGCGTTCTGGCGCCCGTCTCCGGCCGTGTGGGCCGTCACGAAGTGAGTGTCGGCAACCTGGTCGTCGGCGGCCCCGGCGAGACGACGTTGCTCACGACCATTGTTTCGCTCGATCCGATCTGGCTGATGTTCAACATCAGCGAGGGCGACGGCATGACCTACAAGCGCCTCATCCAGAAAGGCGAGGTGCAGTCCGCCCGCACCAACAGCGTGGCGGTCGAAGGCCAGCTCATGGACGAGACGGACTGGCCGCTGAAGGGCGCGATCGACTTCGTCGACAACCAATACGACCGTTCCTCCGGCACGATCCGCGTCCGCGCATCGTTTCCCAACAAGGACCTGTTCATCACGCCCGGACAGTTCGGCCGCGTGCGCGTGCCCATGTCCCAGGAGAAGCCGACGATGCTCGTGCCCGACGCCGCCGTGGTCACGGACCAGTCGACAAAACTGCTGTTCACCGTGGCCGAAGACGGGACGGTCGTGCCGAAACCCGTGGAGCTTGGTTCTGTGACGGATGACGGCTTGCGTGTCGTCCGGAGTGGCATCACCCGCGACGACAAGGTCGTCATCAACGGGTTGTTGAGGGCGCGGCCCGGTCAGAAGGTCACGCCGCAGCCCGGCGAAATCAAACCTAAAGGGCAACAGGCCTCCGCTCAATGAAGCTCTCGCACTTCTTCATCGACCGGCCGATCTTCGCCGCCGTTATCTCGATCCTCATTACGCTGATCGGCGGCGTCGCTTATTTCAGCTTGCCGGTTTCACAGTATCCCGAGATCGCGCCGCCATCGATTCAGGTGACGGCGCAATATCCGGGCGCGTCCGCCGAGATCGTCGCCAATACCGTCGCCACGCCCATCGAGCAGGAAGTGAACGGCGTGGACGACATGATCTACATGACGTCTCAGTCGACCGGCGATGGCTCGATGTCGCTGACCGTGACGTTCAAGTTGGGCACGGACCTCGATACGGCGCAGGTGCTGGTGCAGAACCGCGTCGCGATCGCGACCCCGCGTCTGCCTGAGGAAGTGCGCTCGCTTGGCGTCCAGGTCGTGAAGCAGTCGCCGGACCTCATGATGGTGATCCATCTGAGTTCGCCCGACGATAGCCGCGACATGCTGTACGTCTCGAACCATGCGACGCTGCATGTGAGGGATGTGCTGTCGCGTATCGACGGCGTCGGAAATGTCAGGATCTTCGGCGCGCGAGACTACGCGATGCGCGTCTGGCTCGACCCCGACAAGCTGGCCCTCCGCAATCTCACCGCGGGCGATGTCATCAGCGCCTTGCGCGGACAGAACGTGCAGGTCGCGGCCGGCGTGATCAACCAGCCGCCGGTGCCCCAGCCTGGAGCCTTTCAGCTCAATGTCGAGACGCAAGGGCGTCTGACGACGCCCGAGGACTTCGGCAATATCATTGTGAAGGTCGAGGGGGAGGGGCGTGTCGTGCGGGTGCGCGACGTGGCCCGGGTGGAACTTGGGGCCGCGGACTACAACCTGAATGGCTATCTCGATGGCCGCATCGCGATCCCGATGGGCATCTTCCAGCGTCCGGGCTCCAATGCGCTCGATACGGCCGCCGAGGTCGAGGCCGCCATGGAGGAGCTTTCGAAGTCCTTCCCGGCCGGTCTGCGTTACGACATCGTCTACAACCCGACGGTCTTTATCTCCGAATCGATCGAGGCCGTGCTGCATACGATGTTCGAGGCCGTCATCCTGGTGGTGCTCGTCATCGTCATCTTCCTCCAGACATGGCGCGCGTCGCTGATCCCCATCGTCGCAATTCCGATTTCGCTCGTGGGCACGTTCACTGTGCTTTCGGCGATCGGGTATTCGCTGAACAACCTGTCGCTATTCGGCTTGGTGCTCGCGATCGGCATCGTGGTCGACGACGCGATCGTGGTGGTGGAGAATGTCGAACGTAACATTCGTGAGGGCCTCAAGCCGCGTGAAGCGGCTTACCGCACGATGGACGAGGTCGGCACCGCGCTGATCGCGATGACCCTCGTCGTTTGCGCGGTGTTCATCCCGACGCTGTTCCTGAGCGGCATTCTCGGCCAGTTCTTCCGCCAGTTCGCGGTGACCATCGCGACAGCCACGCTGATCTCACTCGTCGTGTCACTGACCTTGAGTCCGGCACTGTGCGCGCTGCTGTTCAAGCCGCATGAGGCCGGCGAGAAAAAGGGACTGATCGGACGGGTGCTCGACCGGGCCTTCGGTGTCTTCAATCGTGGCTTCGATTGGGTGGCGAACAAGTATGGCGCGCTCACGGGCCGGCTCTTGCGCATGTCCGGCATCATGCTGGCGATCTATGCCGGACTGATCGGGTTGACCGTCTTTCAGTTCCGCGCGGCGCCGACGGGCTTCATTCCGAACCAAGATCTCGGCTATCTCATCAACATCATCCAGTTGCCGCCAGGCGCGGCCTTGTCCCGTACCGACGAGGTGGCCCTGAAGGTGACCAAGATCGCCCTCGAGACGCCGGGCGTTGCCCATGCGGTTCCGATCGTCGGCCTGGACGGTGCCACCTTCACCACGAACTCGAACTCGGCAGTGGTCTTCACGCCGCTCGAGCCGTTCCAGGAGCGGGCGAAAAAGGGCCTGAGCGCGGCCGCCATCTCCGGTGCGCTCAACCAGGGCTTCGCGTCCATCGAGGATGCGTTCATCTTGAGCATCTCGCCGCCGCCGGTGCGCGGAATCGGCACCACGGGCGGCTTCAAGATGGAGGTGCAGGACACGAAGGGCGCGCCGTTGTCGCAACTTGCGGAAGTCGCGCAGACGTTGATGGGCGCGGCGAACCAGGACCCCGGTCTTTCGCGCGTGTTCACGACCTTCAACACCGGTACGCCCAGTGTCTACGCGGATATTGACCGGGTGCGCGCCGAAATGCTCGGTGTGAACGCGGACGACATCTTCCAGACGCTCGAGGTCTACCTCGGCTCACAATACGTGAACGACTTCAACTTCCTCGGGCGCGTGTACCGCGTGACCGCGCAGGCGGACGGCAAGTTCCGCCAGGATCTGCACGCGATATCGCAACTCCAGGCGCGCAATGCGGCAGGCGAAATGGTGCCGCTGGGCTCTGTGGCCGCGTTCCGCGACATCACCGGGCCGTACCGGGTTGAGCACTTCAACCTGTTTCCCGCGGCAGCCGTGCAAGGCGGAACGAAACCGGGCTTTTCGAGCGGCTACGGATTGGAGGCCATGGAGCGGCTCGCGGCCGAAGTCCTTCCCGAAGGCTATTCCTACCAATGGACCGAGCTCGCCTATCAAGAGAAACAAGCCGGCGACACCGCCATCTTTGTATTCGCCGCGGCGGTTGTGTTCGTGTTCCTGCTGCTCGCCGCTCAATATGAGAGCTGGGGCTTGCCGCTCGCTGTCATCTTGATCGTGCCCATGTGTTTGCTAGCCGCGGTCAGTGGATTGATGCTGCGCGGGATGGACATCAACATTCTGGGACAGGTCGGCTTTGTCGTCTTGATTGCCTTGGCCGCGAAGAACGCCATTCTGATTGTCGAATTCGCGCGGCAGAACGAGGAGCAAGGCCAGGACCGGTTCCAGGCCGTGGTCGAGGCGGCGCGCGTGCGCTTGCGGCCGATTCTGATGACGGCACTGGCCTTTATTCTCGGTGTCGTGCCGCTCGTCATCGCGACCGGGGCCGGCTCTGAGATGCGCCAGTCCCTGGGCACGGCCGTGTTCTCTGGCATGCTGGGCGTTACGGCGTTCGGCCTGATCTTCACGCCGATCTTCTATGTCGTGGTGCGGAAGTTCATGCCGGACCGGAAGTTGCCGGAGGAAGAGAGCGCCAAGCCTGCGGAGTAGGGCGTTTTGCGTCCGAAGGCTGCGGGACCGGATGCTCGTGTCACGGCCTTGGGACCTCGTTGCGGTGGGCAAGCTCAGGCCGGTGTTGCCCAATCCAGTAGCATCCGACTATGATGCCTAAAAAATACGACTACGGGACGGAAACGGACGTGAGGAACGGGCGATCCAAGGCGCTTAATGGAGACGGCTGAGTTTGCCGCAAGACACAGAGACGCTGATGGCAGGGGAAGTTCCGACGGACTCTGCCGAGTATTACGCCAAATTTTTCAATGAGATGAAGGATTCCGAGGGCAATGTGCGGCCTGCCTATAAGCAGCTCGCCAAGTTCCTCGACGGCCTTTCGCTCGAATCTCTTGCGACCAAGCAAGAAGCCGCCGATGCGCTCTTCCGCAGGCTTGGCATCACCTTCGCCGTCTATACGGAAGGCGGTTCGACCGAGCGCCTGATCCCCTTCGATTTGATCCCGCGAATCCTGCACCACTCCGAATGGGATCTGGTCGAGCGCGGTTGCCTTCAGCGGGTGAAGGCAATCAACATGTTCCTGTACGACATCTATCACAACCAGGAGATTCTGAAGGCCGAGCTCGTCCCGGCGGAGCTCGTGTTCAAGAACCCCGCCTTCGGCCCGAGATCGGTGTTGATCTTCCGAAGGGTCTACGCGCACGTCGCCGGCGTCGATCTCGTCCGCACGGGCGAGCGCGACTTCTTCGTGCTCGAGGACAATGTCCGCACCCCGTCGGGCGTGTCCTATCTTCTCGAGAACCGGGAAATCATGATGCGGCTGTTCCCGGACGCCTTTAACGGCCAGGCCGTGTCGCCGGTCGGCAACTACCCCGAACGCCTGTTGGAGAATTTGCGCGCTGTCGCGCCGGGCGGGGCGGAAGACCCGGTCGTCGTGCTGCTGACGCCCGGCCGCTACAACAGCGCCTATTTCGAACATGTATTTCTCGCCGAGCAGATGGGCATCGATCTTGTCGAAGGCGTCGATCTGTTCGTGCGCGATGGCTATGTCTGGATGCGCACGACCGAGGGTCCGGTCCGCGTCGATGTGATCTATCGCCGTCTCGACGACGATTTCATGGACCCGCTCGCGTTCTATCCCGGGTCGTTGCTCGCGGTTCCCGGCCTTCTGTCGGTGATCCGCGCAGGCCATGTCGCCCTCGCCAACGCGCTCGGAACCGGCGTGGCCGACGACAAGGCCATGTACACTTACGTGCCCCGCATGATCGAGTTTTATCTCGGCGAGCACGCGATTCTGAACAACGTTCAGACCTACATGCTGCGCGATCCCAAGCAGTGCCAGCACGTTCTCCAGAACATCGAGAATCTCGTTGTGAAAGAGGTCCAGGGCTCCGGCGGTTACGGCATGCTGATTGGGCCGGCCTCCACCAAGGCGGAGCAGGAGGCCTACAAGGCGCGCGTGCTGCAGGACCCGGCCAATTTCATCGCTCAGCCGACACTCACACTTTCCACCTCGCCGACCCTGTGCAACGGCAACATCGAGCCGCGTCATGTGGACCTGAGGCCGTTCGTGCTCTCGGGCAACGAGACGTCCGTCATACCGGGCGGCCTGACGCGTGTGGCGCTTCGCGAGAAGTCGCTGGTCGTCAATTCGAGCCAAGGCGGCGGGACGAAGGACACTTGGGTTTTGGAGCGTGGAGCATGCTGAGCCGGACCGCCGAGGATCTGTATTGGATGGCGCGCAACATGGAGCGTGCCGAGAACACCGCCCGCATGCTCGAGGTGAGTTTCCGGCTCGCCCTGCTGCCGACTTCGCTCGGCCGGGAAGAACAGTTCGAGCCGATCCTGACCATCGCGCCGGGCGACGATGATTTCCACGAGCGTTACGACGCGCTGACTCACGAGAACCTCGTGCGCTATGTCGCGCTGGACCCAGAGAACAACGGATCGATCTACTCGCTTATTCGCAATGCGCGCGAAAATGCACGTGCCCGCAGGGCCTCGATATCGAGCGAGGCGTGGGAAACCCTGAACGCGACCTGGCTGCAGATGCAGAGTTTCGACTACGACGAAGTCGAGCGGTGGGGCTTTCGGGATTTCTTCGACTGGGTCAAGGAGCGGTCCCATCTCTTTCGGGGCGTGGTCTTCGGCACCATGCTCCACGACGACGGCTTCCGGTTCTTGCGCCTTGGCACCTTCATCGAGCGTGCCGACAACACGGCCCGCATCCTCGATGTGAAGTACCACGTCCTGCTGCCGGATACCGAGAAGGTCGGCGGCTACGTTGACTACTATCAGTGGGCTGCGCTGCTCCGTTCGGTTGGCGCATACCGCGCGTACCGGCGCATCTACCACGACACGATCTATCCCTGGCGCGTGGCCGAGCTACTGATCCTGCGGGAAGACATGCCGCGCTCCCTGCATCACTGCTACGCCATCGTACTGTCGACCTTGGACGAGCTGTCCAAGGAGAAGCCGCTGGAGTGCCGCCGGCTCGCGGGCCAGACCCACGCGCAACTCTGCTACGGGCAGATCCAGGCCGTGTTCCGCGAAGGGCTGCACGAGTATCTGACCCGCTTCATCGAGGACAACCACGCCTTGGGGTCGCAGATCCAAGAAGACTTCCTGATGACCCCGATGGTGATGGCGGAGGCCGTCTAGCGCATGCTGATCCGCATCGAGCATTCCACGTCCTACGAGTACACGGAGCCGCTCCTGGCGACGACGCAGTACTTGCGCATGACCCCGCTTTCCGGCCGCACCCAGGCGGTGGAGAATTGGGCCCTGATTTGTCCGGGCGCCACGACGACGCCCTGGCATGACCAATACGGCAACGCATGCCATACGCTCACGGTGACGAAGCCCGTCGAACGTCTCGATATCCGGGTCAGCGGCCTTGTGCGGACGCGCGATACCAGCGGCGTCGTCGGCGTGGCGTCCCCCGAGCTGCCTGTCATGCTGTATCTTCGCGAGACGCCGGCGACCGTGGCGGTGGAGCCGATCCGCGAACTCGCGATTGCGGCCCAGGGCAAGGACGAGAAGGACCGGATCGAGGTCTTGCACAACATCATGCTGGCCATCGCCAAGGCGGTCGCCTACAAGCCGGGCGAAACCCACGTCCACACGACGGGCGCCGAGGCTATGGAGCAGGGCAGTGGCGTGTGCCAGGATCTCGCGCATATTTTTTGCGCGGCCGCCCGCTCTCTCGACATTCCGGCCCGCTATGTCAGCGGGTATATGACCCAAGGCATAGGCCACGACGCCCACACGGCCAGTCATGCCTGGGCTGAGGCATTCGTTGACTCTCTCGGCTGGGTGGGGTTCGATCCCACCAATCGCGCTTGCCCAGATGAGTCGTATGTCCGGACCGCTATCGGTCTCGATTATTCCGAAGCTGGTCCCATGCGCGGCGTTCGGGCAGGCGGCGGTGACGAAGAAATGAGTGTCCGCGTCAGTTTTCCAAATCAGCAATAAAGCCGGGGACGGTAGGATCAGTGACGTATTGCGTCGGTATTCTGCTTGATGAAGGGGTGGTGCTCGCGTCCGATTCTCGCACCAACGCCGGCATCGATCGCGTTTCGACCTTCCGTAAGATGTTCACCTTCGAACGTCCGGGCGAACGATTTTTCACCCTGCTCACGGCGGGCAATCTGTCGCTCACGCAAGGGGTGATCAGCCTCATCGGAGAGTGGCTGGAGTCCGACGACCCGGAGAAGGATCTCTACGCCGCCACCTCGATGTTCACGGCCGCGCGGATCATCGGCCGGGCCCTGCGCCAGGTCCACAAGGTCGATTCCGGTTATTTGCAGCAGCACGACATCGACTTCTCCGCCTCGTTTGTGCTCGGCGGTCAGGTGCGGGGGGGCAGGCTCCGGCTGTTTCAGATCTACGACGCGGGCAACTTCATCGAGGCCATGGGCGACACGATCTATTTCCAGATCGGTGAGGTCAAATACGGCAAGCCTATCCTCGACCGGGTCCTGCGGCGGGAGACGAGTTTGACGGACGCCGCCAAGTGCGCCTTGATTTCCTTCGATTCGACAATGCGCTCGAACGTTTCGGTGGGACCGCCCATCGACCTGATGATCTACCGGCGCGACACGCTGAGCCGTGCCTTCACCATTCGGCTCGAAGAAGACAACCCGTATCTGCAGGAGCTTCGCGAGGGGTGGGGGACGGCGCTCCTCAATGCCTTCCATAATGTTGGCCACGACCCCGGCTGGGTCCTGTGACCGCGGCGGGCGTACCCCAGACTCTCCTTGGCATCCTGCGCGCCGAGTCCGGTCTCATTGCGGGCATCGTGACCACGGTGCTTTTCTTCACCGTCGGTAAGGGGTGGCTCGGCTACCTGGACAGCCTGCCGTGGCTTGGCCTCATGTTCGTCTGGCTGTTCGGGGTCATGATTTGGTGCGCGTTCGGCGTCGTACGCCATGCGGACGCCCTGGCCGAACTCCTGGGCGAACCTTATGGCACGCTGATCCTGACCCTCTCGGTCATCAGTATCGAAGTCGCGATTCTCGCGACCGTCATGCTGGGCAAGACGCCCAACCCCACGCTGCCCCGCGAAACCATGTTCGCCATTCTCATGATCGTCCTCAACGGGATGGTCGGAACGGTGCTCGCGGTCGGCGGTCTGCGCTACGTGCAACAGCAATACAATCTGCAAGGTGCGCTGGCTTACCTTGCGGTCATCACGCCGCTCGCCTTCCTGGCGCTGGTGATCCCGACTTTCACGGAATCGACGTCGGGGCCGACACTCCAATGGCAGCAAGCGATCGTCATCGGCGCGATGACGGCGCTTCTCTACGCGGCGTTTCTCAGAATCCAAACGACGCGGCATCGGAAATTCTTCGTGCAGCCGAAACTCACCGGCGCGGGCAAGGGGGTAGGGCAGACCCCTGCCGTCACGCCAAGCGGTTCCGACACGGACATGGCCGACTCCGGCCATCACGGCCCGACCTATTCCGGCCCTGTCCACGCGGTGCTGCTGCTCGCCACGCTGCTGCCGGTCGTTCTGCTGTCGAAGCCCCTGGCAGCGCTTCTTGACCATGGCATCGCACAGATCGGCTTGCCCAACGCCTTGGGCGGCGTGGTGATCGCCATGCTGATCCTGTCGCCCGAATGGACGGCCGCGCTTCAAGCGGCCATGCGTGATCAGTTGCAGCGCGCCGTCAATCTCAGTCTCGGCAGCGCGCTCTCGACCATCGGACTGACCGTGCCTGTCATGCTGGCGATCAGTTTGTTCACCGGAACCCCTCTCAAGCTTGGCCTCAGCTCGGTCGACATCGTTCTGCTCTCGGTGACGCTCTTCGTGTGCCACATCACCTTTTCGGGCGCGCCCACCAACATTCTGCTGGGCTTCGTGCATCTGGTGTTGTTCGGCACCTATGTGCTCCTGATCTTCAAGCCCTAGCGCTCGCGTCGCGGCCCCGCGGCCAGGAGCATTTTCTGCCAACTTGTGGGGAACAAAGCACGCATTTGACTACCAATGGTTGTGACCTAAGCGCTTCCGCACAACGTGGTTGCCGGGGTTTTTGCAACGCGCCGTCTACGATGGCTGATCGACAACCACAGGTGGAGCAGGCGCGTGACGGCGGACCGGCTAGGCGACACGGCGGGTGAGGCTACCCGCCGCGCCCGGGCCATCGGGTTGTGTGTCCTGCTCGCTGCCGCCGCGGGCGCCCTGTTCTCAGCAGGTGTCGCCAAGGCCGATGAGGCAGCGCCACGGCGCGAAGTCTTCGGCGGCGTCGAGACCGCCAACAACTACACGAGCATCTATGTCGGCGGCGGCTATGCCTTTGGCGAGGGGTTC
Source organism: Methyloceanibacter stevinii (assembly GCF_001723355.1). Lineage (NCBI taxonomy): Bacteria > Pseudomonadati > Pseudomonadota > Alphaproteobacteria > Hyphomicrobiales > Hyphomicrobiaceae > Methyloceanibacter > Methyloceanibacter stevinii. The sequence continues at coordinate 427,484 of NZ_LPWE01000011.1, forward strand.
GACGCGCCGGGCTGGCGGCTTCGGGCCGTGGGGGCCTGGGGCCCCTACGACTATGAAGGTACGCTGTTCGACGGTGCCGCCTATCGCCGGACCATGTTTGACGGTGAGGTCGCGTTTCTCTCCGTGCAGGCCGGGTATGAGTTCCATCGAGGCCGCACGATTGTGCGCACCTACGCGGGCATCGAAGCCGTCGACCAGGCCATCACCCCGTTCGATCCGAACAACTCGGTTCAAGGGACGGAACTCGGTCTCAGGCTCACGCTCGAGACCTGGACGGACATCTCCGATCGCTGGTTCCTCTCCGCGGACGGCGCCTATGGCTCGGCCTTCCAAGAGTACTGGCAGCTCACCCGCATCGGATGCCGCGTGGGACCGATCTTCGCGGTCGGACTTGAAGGCGGCGTGCTCGGCAATCAGGAATACGACGCGGGACGCGGCGGCGCTTTCGTGCGCGGTAAGTTCGAGACTTTCGAAGCAACTGTGTCGGGCGGTTTTACGGGTGACTATCTCCTAAGCGACCCGAGTGGTTATCTCGCGGTTGGCCTCTATCGCAAGTTCTAGAGAGATCATTGCGCGCGGCCGAAACGCCGCTGAAAAAGGGAGACGGGAGACCGCCATTGAAGGCTGTCTTGCGTCGGCTGGCGGTCAAAGTGCACTGCCGGCCCCGCCCCGGCAGTGCTTTGAACGCGGACCGCCCCGGCGAGCGGACCTTCGGATGGTGCGTTCTGTGTAGAGAGTGTCAAGGAAGGGACTCGACTCGAAGATGATTGCGCTTCGAAAACGAAGACCCGAAGACTCGCTCCATCGGAAAGGATGACACGAAGCTCGCAGGCAGCGCAATTGGACGTGGCGCTTATACCCGTACTTTCTTACGTGCTGTGGATGCGCGTGTGCGCTTGATCGCCCGCGTCTCAAGGAGCGCTCGCTGAGGGAGCATTCGCCCCATTGCTCTTGGGTTGCTCGGGGCTTGCCGTCTTCGGCGCGCGCAAGCTCTCAGCCCATGCGGCGAAGCGCTTGTTTAAAGCATCGCCGTTCTCTTCCCACCAGAGCTCATCGAACCGAAGTGCTTTCCGGGAGTTGTCCGGAGCCGTGGGGAGAAATCGCTGCATATCCACGCCGATGGCCGGATGCTTCCCAACTTGCGCGAGGGCCGACGTCCGCATGGGACCGTAGGACGTGAGCCTAGCTTGGGCGGCCAGTTGGGCGGGCTCGGTTGCGAAACGGATGAAGCGCATGGCCTCGTCCTTGTTCGGCGCGCTCTTTGGAATGGCCCAGGCGTCAAGGTCGTAGATCTGTCCGTCCCAAAGGATCTCGAGATTGCGGTCGACGACCGCGGCGCGGAAGATCCGGCCGCTATAGCCGGCAGCCATTGCGGCCCGGCCCGTTACGACCCACGCCATCGCTTCCTCGGGCTTACTCCACAGAAGGACGTTGCCTTTGATCCTATCGAGAGCGGCAAAGGCCCTGTCCGCGCCTTCGGGCGTTGCAAGCTCCTGGTAGACGCTGCCTGGCGCGACGCCGTCCGCCAGCAGGACCAGCTCGAGAGTGCGCTGCGCGTTGTTCGGGAGCGCGCGTTTGCCGGGGAACCGGCCCGTATCGAGCAGCGCGCCGATCGTTGCCGGCGGGCCGCCCTGGAACGCCTTCCGGTTGGCGACGATCGCCATGGCCCAGGCGACGGAGGCGACGCCGCATTTCGATATGGCCCCCGGCAGGAAATCGTCCGCCGCATCGCCGTCGGTCTTCAGCGACTCCGGATCGAGAGGCTCCAGGAGACCTTCGTTGCAGAGGGTCTTGAGGGCGCCGGCCGAGACATCCACGACGTCCACCGGTGTCTTGCCGTCCTTAATCAGTGATCTGACGTTTTCAACGTCGCCGCCATAGATCTCCGTGGCGATGGCTGTGCCGGTCTTCCTCGCATACGGTTCCAAGAGCGCGATCTGCTGGGCGCGGCCATACGCGCCGCCCCAGGTCGCGATGTTCAAGGTTTGTTGCGACCATGCCGCCGACGGAATGCTCCATGCCAAGACGAATGCGAGCGCCGCGGCAACGCGGCCGCGGGGCATGCCGTTGGAAATGCGGTGGTTGGTGGAGTGGTGCAACACAAGCAATGACCGTCGGTTGTCGTCGTCTTCGTTATAGTCAGCCGTTCAAGGCGTGCGCTACTGCTTCTCCGTGTCCTGTTCCGGTACGGCGACCTCTGGAGCCGCCGCCGCGCGCGCGCGCCATCTCCGGAGCCGTGAGCGAACCGTTGATCGTGATGCCTGGTTGGGTCCCCGAAACGGGTTCGTCGGCATCAGGAGAAACCTCAGAATCCGCCATTCGCAGGTCCCAATCAAGGGTTTGACGCGCGATGTCCAGGCCTCCCGCGCCCGAGACGGGCTTGCCGCCGGTGATCATGTGAAAGCTCTGGCACCACAGATGCCCGGCCGAAAGGCTGCAGTCCGCTTTGAGCTCTGAAAACGGGGTGGCCGCGCCCTCGCTCCATCCCGTGGCCTCGGCGTCCGGCTTGGATAGAAGCGTCGTCAGATCGATCGGCAGCGTTCCGTCTTTGGCCGTCACCAAAACGGTGCCTGCAAGGCCGCGAATGAGTTCCTCGTGCGTGGTGCCCCCAGTCGACACATCGGTGTTCACCGTGCCCGAGCCCGTGATCGGCACGCTCAGTCCGAGTGATTGCCGGCATGAATCGATCGCGACGTCAGCAAGGCTGCCCGCCAACGCCGCTTCCACGCGAGGCGAGGAGAGATCGAGATCGACCCGCCCCTCGGCCTGGCCGCCGCAAATCTCCAATGAGCCGATCTCGCTGGAGATGACGCCGTTCTTGGCGTTGATCGTAAGGCCGCCGCCGCCGAGCCGCAGAGCGCCGGCCGATAGACGGCCTGTCGACACGCGCAGATCTGCATCGAGATGCTTCAGCAGCACCCAGTCGAACAGCGGGGCGTCCGCCTGTGAAGCCGAGGCGCCGGTAAGGTACGGGTCGAGCGACAGGCTTTCGAAGTCGAGCGTGCCGTCGATGCGCGGGCGCGCCCCAGCAGTAAGCGCCAACAAGCCCACGGCCTCGTTCCCATCGAAATCAAAGGTGCCGTCGTCGAATGTCAGCGTCGGTCCGAGCCAATGCACGCGCCCGGTGGCGCTCGCATCCTTCAGGCTCTCGCCCTCAGGTAACACAACCCCGACCCAAGCCAGGAAACGGCGGATGTCGGGCAACGTCGCCTCCAGACGGCCTTCGCCGCCGAGTTCGTCGCCCAGCTGCATCGTCCCCGCGAAGCGGGCCGTCAGAGGGGCGGAGGTGACTTTCAGTTTGAGTGGCGAGCTTTGTCCGTCTTCGGTTTCCCTCGTCCTGCCCCGGTCCATCGAGAAGGTGACTTGCTCGCCGTTGAAGACGAACGAGCCCACGGCTTCCAACGCGCCGGATTGACCGCGCGTGTTCAGCCGGAGATCGAGCTTGCGAAGGAGCGGCTGGCCGGTCGCCGGTTCGACCACGCCTCGATGGATGCGCACGCTTTCCAGGGGCGCGCCCGCCAGAAAGGCCGTGAGCTTCCCGAGCACCGCTTTCGCAGTCCGCGCGTCCTCTCCGGGTTTGAGCGTGAGTGTCGGCCCGTCCAGCCGCAGCGCACTGAACGAGACACTGCCCAGGAGCAGATCGGGCAGTGACAAGGTGAGCCGGAATTTGGGAGCGGTCACGGCTTGGACGCTCGGTAGCTTTGCGGCGCCCGACAATGAGAAGGTACCCTCGATCGAGGGCGGCAGATAGCGCACACGCAGTGGCTCTGGGAGCCTCACCGTTCCGCCGGTCCAGTCTGAAAAGGATGCTTCAACCCGGTCCCGGAGGTCTGCCGGGGGCCCGGCAGGCCGCAGGAGCAGAACTACAACGCCGACGGCGATGATCGCGAGAAGTACGGCAAGAAGCCATTTCCAAATAGATTGGCGCGGCCTCATCCCGACCCTTCCACATACCCGGCTGCATGGGCTCGGCCCGCGCGGATCGGCTGTCCGTGAACGAGCGGCGGACAGTGCACCCCGACAGGTGCCGACAACCCAAACCAGGCGAACCCAAGGGGTTCATTCTCTTGGTTTATCAGGAAATTGGCAACGCCAATTCCTCCTTCGTGCCGGTAGTGTGGACGCGCGAGGCCGAAGTGCCGGGGCGGCTCCTGGCAATGATTCCGTGGAGAAACAGTACCGGCACCAGGCTGACTAGGACGATGGTCAAAGCTGACAGACCGGCTTCCTCGTAGCGATAGAGCGAGGCCAGGGTGAAGACCTGGGTCGCCAGCGTATCGAAGTTGAAGGGACGCAGCAGCAACGTGGCCGGGAGCTCCTTCATGGAGTCCACGAATACGAGCAGCGCAGCCGCGCCGAGCGTGGGGCGAAGAAGGGGAAGATGGACGCGCCAGAGCATCTGGGTCACCGACGCACCCAAGGTCCGGCCGGCTGCATCGATGTTGCGCGTGATCTTGCTGAGCCCCGCCTCCACGGAGCCGAGCGAGGCGGCCAGGAAGCGGATGGTGTAGGCGACGACAATGGCAAAGGCAGAACCCGAGAGGATCAGCCCCGTGGACACGCCGAACAGAGAGCGGGCCGCGTCGTCGATCGTGTTGTCGAGACCGGCGAGCGGGATCAGTATGCCGATGGCAAGAACGGTACCCGGCACCGCATAGCTGACGGCGGGCACGAAGCTCGCGATGTGCACAAGCTTCGACTGGGTCTGACGCCGCCCATAGGCGAGGACCACGGCGAAGATCACGCCGAGCACGGCTGCCGCAAGCGAAAGCGTGAGACTGTGCATGGCCGCGCGCCAAAAGTCCTCGGTCAGGCCGGACGCAAGATGCACGATGGCGTCGCCCGCCAGTACGTAGGTGGGCAGAACGAAACCGATCAGGATGGGCAGGGCGCAGGCCAGCGTCGCGAAGCCCGCCTTCCATCCTGTTAGCCGCGACTCAGGCAGATCCCGGTACTTACCGGTCGTATGATGAAACCGCTTGCCGGACCGCAGCCCGCGCTCAAGTCCCAGAACCGCCAGCACGAAGAGCAGCATCACGCAGGAAATCTGGGCGGCGCCCGCGAGGCTGCCGCGATCGAGCCACGTGTCGTAGACGGTCACGGTGAGCGTCCGCACCCCGAAGAACTCGACGGCACCGATATCGTTCAGCGTTTCCATGAGCGCCAGCGCCGTTCCAGCGGCAAGGGCAGGGCGGGCGAGTGGCAAGGCTATTTGCCAGAAGGTTTCGGCGGCACTGCGGCCCAGCGTGCGGCTCGCCTCGATCACGCAGATCGACTGGGCGACGAAGCTGGCGCGCGCGGTGATGTAGACATAAGGGTAGAGGACCGCACCCATGACGAAGATCGCGCCTGTCAGCGTTCGAATGTCCGGGAACCAGTAGTCCCGCGCGCTTTGCCAGCCGAACAGGTTCCGCAGCGCCGTCTGCACCTCTCCGGAGTAGTCGAAGAGTTCGATGTAGCAAAAGGCAATGATGTAGGTGGGCATCGCCAGGGGCAGCAACAGCAGCCACTGGAACAGCCCCCGGCCCGGAAAGCGGTACATCGTGACGAGCCACGCGGTCCCTGTCCCCGTGACAAGTGCGATGGCCGCGACCCCCGCCATGAGGATCAGCGTGCGCCGCACGGCGCCCGGCAGGACGTTCTCGATGAGATGGGGCCAGGTGTCGCCGCTCGACTGCAGCGCCATGACGGCGATCGCGAACAACGGCGCCGCCGCGAGCAAAGATAGGATCAGGGCGCCTGCGGACCAGGAAAAGTTGCCCTTCTCAAACAGCCTTGCGAACCGGCGCCTCAAGGACGCCGGCCGAGCCTGCGCGACCTGCCCAGACGGCAGATCAGCGCGGGACAGAGAGCGAGCCTCCATGCGCACGGGCCTCGGAGGCGACCAGCGCGGCCACGATCTCCTGGTTGAGGCGGTAATCGGCTTCGTCGAGCGCGTCGGCGAAGGCGTTGGCGGCATCGATGACCGGGTCGACCGTGTCCGATCCCGTCAGGGCGAGTGCGCAGGCCTGCATGGCCGGGCAGCGATGATGCTGCGAGGCGGCGATCAGGGACATGGCCATGCACTCGTCGGCGCAGAAGCGCCGGCTGTCGAGCGCGTTGTACTCGATCGGGCGGGAGGCCGCAGCCCGCGTGGCGCGCACCCAACAGGCAAGTTCGGTGACGGCGCGTTTCGCGCGTGCCGGACCGAGAACCCGATTGAAGGTGTTCCAGCCGTTCTCCCAGCAGGTGATGTCGCCTGTGTCATACCCTGCGAGCCAGCAGCGGAAGCCGACGCCTACGAGCCATTCGGGCCCGGAGAAGGCGTGGACTTCGCCACGGGTTTCGTGATGGTTGGTGAATCGTGGTTGAAAGCTCATTACCGCCCCCTTATGAGCTCGGCCCGTCGTCGAAGCCGACTTTATCGATCATCTCACTTGCCGCCTTACGCAGTGCGGCGATCTCGTTCAGCGATACTGCATCCGCCTTGAATGTTCCCCAGGACTGGACAAGGTCCGACCACGGAACACCGTCCTTGGTCGGGTATTCGTGGTTCACTTCCGCGTACATGTTCTGACCCGTGTCCGAGGCCAGAAATTCGATGAGCTTGAGCGCGTTGTCCTTGTTCGGCGCGTTCTTCGCCAAGACGACGCCGGAGACCGTGACGTGCGTGCCGCGGCCGTCCGTGTTCGGGAACAGCATCTTCACGGACTCGGCCCACTCCTTCTGCTCGGGATGGTCCTCGTCGGTCAGCATCTTGCCCATGTAGTAGGTGTTGCCGATCGCCAGATCGCATTCGCCTGCGTAGACGCCCTTCACCTGAAGACGGTCGTTGCCGGCGGGCTTGCGGGCGAGGTTGGTTTTGACGCCGCGCAGCCAAGTCTCGGTCTCGTCGGGGCCCAGATGAGCGATCATCGAAGCGACGAGCGCGACGTTGTAGGGATGCTGCCCGGAGCGGATGCAGATCCTGCCGCGCCATTTCGGGTCGGCGAGTTCTTCGTAGGTGATGCTGTCCTGCTCGACCCGGTCCTTGGAGGCGTAAACCACTCGGGCGCGCCGCGTCAGTCCGATCCATTCGTCGTCGGTGCCGCGGTAGGACGCAGGGATCGACTCATCGATCGCCGCCGACGTTACGGGTTGCGAAATGCCCGATGTGACGGCTTGGCTGAGATTGCCGATATCGGTCGTCAGCAAAAGGTCGGCCGGGCTGTTGCGCCCCTCGGCCTGGATGCGTTCGATCAGGCCCTTGGACGCGAAGATGACGTTGGTCTTGATACCGGTCTCGGCGCTGAACTCTTCGAGCAGCGGTTCGATCAGATAGGGTTGCCGGTAAGAATAGATATTCACTTCGCCGGGCGCTTCGGCGCGAGCCGGGATGTGTGAAACGGAAGTAGCGAGAAGTGCCGCAGCCGTGGCCGCGCACGCAAATGTCCAGCGCATTCAATCCTCCAATGGCCAGGGTTCAAGGCCCTGGTATCGGACAGTGGTACCTCTCCCCGGAACACGCCGGGGACACATATATTCGCTTAAAGCTGCCGGACTGGCGGGTGTCAATAAGATTATGTAAATGAAACGGAACTTAGAAGCCTTCTAAACCAAAGATTGGATTTAGAAGAATTCAAAGAAATAAGTATTCGCAAGAAGAGACCTCCATACTTAACAGTCTGTTCTTGCAACGTGAACGCGTCTTCTCAGCGCTGGAGAGCAAATTTGCCGTCTGGCCGTGGTTCTGGAAGCGGGGCCGCGTCGCTTCGCCGCTAGCGTCGGAACAGGCGTTCCTTCGGGAAAATCACATCGGCGGAGGTGCCGACGCCGGGTTCGCTCGTAAGTTCGAGCCGGGCGCGAATCGCATCGGTCAACGCCTTGGTCAGCGGAAGACCGAGCCCCGTTCCGGACTGGTGCCGGGGCGAGGTGTCGAGTTGGTGGAAGGGCTGCATGGCATAAGCGATGTCGTTCTCGCTCATGCCGACGCCGCTGTCGCGAACACGCAAGCGCAGTTCGTTGCCGACCATCGTGCCGGAGACGATGACCTGCCCCCCCTCGCGTGTGAACTTGATGGCGTTGGTGAGGAGGTTCAGGAGGACCTGCCGCAAGCGCCTTGGGTCGGCCAGCACCAGAGGCAGGTCGTCGGCGAAGGATGTGCGCAGCACGATCCGGGTCCGCTTGGCGAGCGGCTGCAGGCTTGCGACGCACGCTTCCACGACCTCGGCGACGTCGACGGAGGTGAAGTCGAGTTCGAACTTTCCGGCTTCGATCTTGGAAATGTCGAGCAGGTCGTCAGTAGGCTGAGCGCATAGAGCCCGCTCTGATGAATGTCTTCCGCATAGCCTTTGTAGCGGGTGTTGCCGATCGGGCCGAAGCGCTCATGCAGCATCAGTTCCGCGAAGCCGATGATTGAGTTGAGCGGGGTCCGCACCTCGTGGCTGACCTTGGCGAGGAAATCGAGCTGCCGTGCCGCGACTTCCCGGGTCCGTTCGCGCAACGCGGCGGCCACCGCGGCGGCTGTGTCCGCCTCGTCGGTCCGGTCCTTCGTACGGCCGGGCTTGGCGCCGGCTGCGCTACCTCTGGCGCGCTCTCGGCAGGCGCGGGCTCGGCAACTGCGGGCGCCACAGCCACGGCAAGCGGCTCGGCCTGTGCCTCTTGCTCGGCCTGTGCCTCTGGCTCGGACGCTGACTGGTGGGAATTGCGACCGCGGCGGCTGTTGCCTCTGCCTCGGGTGCGGGCGGTTCCAGCTCGAGATCCGAAGGGTCGACCAGACGCAGGAGCTGCACCTGCCCGCCCTGGTCGAGCGGGCTCAGCAAAAAGGTCACGCTCAGGCGCCGCCGCGACCGGGAGACGGCCGCGATGCCGCCGATCGGCTCGCGCGGCGGATGTCCGCGCAACTCGGCCAGGCCGCCGGGCAGGACCGCGTCCAGGCCGCCCGCTTCGATCAGCTCGGCCGGTGAGCGATAGCCGAACGCATAGGCGAAGGCGCTGTTGACGGTGTTGAGGGCATCGCCCTTGAGAATGCCGATCGCAGCCGGCATCGCCTCGATCAGCGCTTCGACGCCCGCGGGGTCGAGTTGAGGCGTGCTCAGCTGCTCGTCCGCGTCGCCGTCTGTCGCTGCGGGCGCGGCAAGACTGCCATTGGCCGGCTCGCCGTTGACGTTCGCGGGCTCACCGACCGAGGCGGGGCCGGACAACACACGGCCCTCAAGCGCGCGCGCGATATGCTCAAGCGCTTCCCGGTCGTCCTGTCCTATCCGATTTTGCAGCCTGAGGTCGGTCATGATCCGCCCCGGTGAGACCCTTCCTGAGCACGTCTTACGCACATTTGATGTGCATCTCTGCCCAGTCAAATGGTGCCTGTCTAGCGGCGTCAGATCGACTCGACCACTAAACTTAGGGCAATTGGATTCGATCCATAGGCCGAAAGCAAGAAATTCGTCCAGCACCGATAAATAGAGCCTTTTTGACAGCTCTGTCACTTGAATCGGCGCGGCCCAGAAAATATAGTGCAGTGCAACAAAAGCGGCGGCTGAGAGTTGAATCCGCGTTCATTCCCTTCACAGGCGAATTGAGGAACACAACGGAGAGGTGCCCCGATGACAGAGACTTCAGAAATGCCCCAGACGCCCATGGAAACCATGGAGAAGATGACGGAGTCGTTCGAGACTGCCGCCAAGGAATTCGACGCCCTGAAATTCGATGCTGAAGTGCCCGAGAGCGTGCGCTCGATGGCGGAGAACACCGTCAATCAGACCCGCGAGCCTACGAGCGTGGCAAGGAAGCGCTGGACGAATCGATCGACGCGCTGGAGCGCTCCTTCGATGCGGCAGGACAGGGCGCCACGGCTTTCAATCGTAAGCTGATCGAAATCGCGCAGCGCAATTTGAACTCGGGTTTTGACTACGCCAAGAGCCTGGCTGGCGCCAAGACCCTTGCCGAGTTCGTGGAGCTGCAGTCGTCCTACATCCGCAACCAGTTCGAGGTGTTCGCGGGCCAGGCGACGGAGATCCAGGAGCTGACGAAGAAGATTGCGACCGACACGTCCGGTCCGCTCAAGGATCAGATGACCAAGTCTTTCGAGACGGTGCGCAAGGCCTCTTAAGCCAGGCGCCGCCGCCTCGCGTGGCCAAGTATGTGTAGCGTAGCCGAGTATCGCGTCGTGTAACCGAGTTAATGCGTAACGAAGGTGCAAAAAGTCGCCTGTAACAGCGTTTGTCAGTCGCGTATTGCGTTATCACTTTTGAGGCTCGGGTCTTATCCCGGGCCTTTTATTTTCAGTTTGTTTTCTGCGGCTCTTGATTTTCCACGCCCGTCGTGAAATCTGCGCCTCCGGCGTGTTGCGGGGGCGATCGGACGGCTTGCTTGCAAGCTCAAAGGGCTGCCCTTAGGGTCCGGTCGAGGTGCCCGCCCGGCAGCCGGTCCGAGGCGCTTTTTCGAAGACGTTCCCGGATGCACGGACGGCCGGCTCTCGAATGCCTCGGGCAAGGACAGGAGCCGTCAGGCAGATGTGCCGCTGTAGCTCAGTTGGTTAGAGCGCTTGATTGTGGATCAAGAGGTCACTGGTTCGAATCCAGTCAGCGGTACCATTTTTCCAATACGACCTGAGCCTCCCTATTCGACTGCGCGCAGACCATCGCCGTTTCCGCGAAGGTTGATCCCACGTTCGCCGAAGACAAACAAAGCATTGGCGGCAAGTGCGGTTCATGCGTTGCCTGGCAGACTCCTTTTGCCCACCACATGGTTCCCATTAACAGTTGCAAATGCGTGTAGTATGCGCACTCTACTAATTTTGCGTGTGCAATCGCCAGTGCAGATTGGGAGGCATGAGTTATGCCGCAGAGAAGGCCGCTACTTGGAGTGCTCGTCCTCATCGCGTCAGTTTCGGCTGCAAATCTAACAGCGCGTGCCGCACAGCTTTGTGTCGGGGCGTTTGGTAGCCAGAAAGCCGGATACTGCAAGCTGCAGTATGAGGCGTACGTCACGACGGGTACATGTCGAGGACGTGATGGCGAGTGGGATCCTCGTTACACCATCACCCTGAATATCAATCGGCCTACGAGGGAAGCGATTCAAGCCCGCCGGTATGTCAACAGGAATCATACCGAGGGCCCCTGGTGTGTGTCGACAGTGTGTGCAAGTGCGAGCGCGACTGCACCAGGTGTAGATGCTAGTGGGAACCCGATGCCATCGTTTCGGGTTGGGTCGCGATGCAACAAGCGATCTTATGACTAAGAGCGTTGAGCGTTTGGGTTGTTGACGGCCTCAGCCACGTGACGGCGCACCAGACTGCTCAACTACTAGCCGTTTGCGGAGGGGAGACGCATGGCGCTCAAACTGTCATCGAAAACTAACAGCCAGTTGCTCGCGCTCATCGCAGACTGCCAAAACGAACTGCGCAGCCGAGACGTGATCCAGTCCGCCAATATCGTGGGCGATCTCGCAGAGACGTACGTCTGCTCCGCTCTTGGTCTAAAGCGTCAGGGCAAGTCGGCCAAGGGAGTTGATGCTGTAGGTCCTGATGGCACCCGGTATGAGATTAAAGGACGCCGGCTTACGCCTTGGAACAAGTCTCGCCAGCTGAGCGCGCTTCGCGGCCTCGACCAAAAGCCCTTCGATGTTTTGGCTGGCGTCCTATTCGACGAACGTTTCCAGGTTCAGCGCGCGGCGCTAATCCCATATCAAGTAGTTCGGAAAAGAGCAGGACCGATGCCCAGGGTAAATGCACATCGCTTCCTTCTGAAGGACATCGTGTGGGACATGCCTGGTGTCATTGACATAACTGACAACGTACGAAAGGCAGAGCAAGCGCTATGAGCAGCGGCATCCTGTTCGTTCTTGGTCTCTTATTCGTGTTTGGTTCCGACAGAATTGTTGGGCCATTCACAAGATGGGTTCGTGAGCAGAGCCAAGTCTCGTCGGAAAAGCTGTACCCTCATGTTCCCTCGGGGCTACTTGGTACCTTCGAGAGGGCTCTTGCGTTCGTGCTTGTCGCCTTCGCGGTTCCGCAGACCGGTACAATTCTCATTGCATGGCTTGCAGCGAAGTTGGCTGCTAACTGGCAGCGCCGTGAGGGTTCTGGAAACGACAAAGAGGACGCAATTGTACGGGCCAACACCTTCATTGCGCTAATGGGAGGTGTGCTCTCGCTGGGCCTTGGGGCGCTCGGCGGTCTAATAGCCGGCTATGGGCTCGGCAACTATGGCAGCGTCGAGTAGGACGCGAACTTTCGGTCTTGTCAGCTAGCGGAGTTACAGAGATGTCTGCCAAGATGGTCGCCTGGGGTTCCACCACCACTACAAACTGACTTCCTGCGGAACCAGACCAAGTCCTCAAACGCCCACACCTTCGTGAGACGCGAAACGACCAGCCCGTTGCGCAGTCATTGCCCCTAGCGCCCGGGCGTGGCTTTGCGTTGCTGGCAATTCAGCCTTTGGATCGTGTCTCGAGATAGATTTCGAGGTTGTAGTGCCCGAACACGTAACTGGCTTCGCGAGCCAATTCGGCGGCGATATCCTCCGGGTCGCTGCCCCCATCGATGTACCGCTTGATGAGCGCGTTGAGCTCCCTTGCGAACCCCTTTGAGTCTGCCATCCGACGATCCTCCTATTCGATTGGCCTTCAAGGATGTTCTTGTGCTGAGATCCACGCAAGCCTCAAGGTGGACTGCTCAGGGCCCCGGAGCGTTGGCGTTGGTTCTGGCGATTGTTCACCAGGGCCCCTGGCCGCGCCTTCGGGAGCGACGAAAAAACCAGCCGGGTGCGCGGATTGCGCCCTTGACAGGGGCACCGCTGCTCGCCAAGTCATCCTGGTACGTCAAATATGAGACGCCTGAGTGCGCGCGTTTTTTCCGCAGTGCCCGCGTCGGTAGGAAAACCCCGGATTTCCGGGCAAAAACCGGACAATTTTCCGGGCTTGAGGGTTTTCGGGCGAAAATCGCCGCCCGCATGAGGTGCATGCTTAATTGACGATTAAGGATGCGCCCGTTAATCGCTTCTGGTCCGTCTGGAGGGTTGGGCGGAACCAGAGACAACCGAAGAGGCTTTAGCCCTAGACAGGCCTGACCACAGGCACAGCTAGAGCCGCCGATCGGCGAGGCGCCTTTGAGCGCTTCCCGCCACGATACTGGCGCCGTTTTCGCCCGCGCGCCCCGGAGTGACATGCATGGCCACCAAGACCGCCCAAGCCGAAGATCAAGAGACCGAGACTCAGTCCCAGGACGGACCTGTTCTCGACATGTCCGACGCCGCCGTCAAGAAGCTTATCAAGACGGCCAAGCAGCGCGGCTTCGTCACCTATGACGAGCTCAACGAGGTGCTTCCGTCCGAGGAAGTCTCGTCCGAGCAAATCGAGGACACGATGTCCATGCTCTCGGATATGGGCATCAATGTGATCGATAGCGAAGAGGCGGAAGAAGGCGAGAACACGGACGGCGAGGGCGGCAAGGCCGTCGTCGCGCAGTCCGCCGTGGCCAAGCCCGAGACCACCGCGCGCGAGCCGGCCGAGCGCACCGACGATCCGGTGCGCATGTATCTGCGCGAGATGGGCTCCGTGGAGCTTCTGTCCCGCGAGGGCGAGATCGCCATCGCCAAACGCATCGAGGCCGGCCGCGAAGCCATGATCGCCGGGCTGTGCGAAAGCCCGCTCACCTTCCAGGCCATCATCATCTGGCGCGACGAGCTGAACGAAGGCAAGATTCTGCTCCGCGACATCATCGATCTCGAAGCCACCTATCAGGCCCTGACGCCAAGCAGGTGCCCTCGCAGCCGCTGCCGGGCGAGGAGCCCGAGGAGGGCGAGGACAAGGCCAATGGCGCCGCTAAGGCCGAAGGCAAGGACGACGAGGAATCCGAGGAAGAGGGCGCCGAGGCGAGTCCGAGGAGACGACGACGACGACATGGAGAACTCGCTTTCGCTCGCCGCCATGGAGGCCGAGCTGAAGCCGCAGGTTCTCGAGACCTTCGATCTCGTCGCCAGCAACTACAAGAAGCTCCGTAAGCTGCAGGATCAGCAGGTCGAGAAGGCGCTGAAGAACGAGGACCTCTCCACCAGCCAGCATCGCCGCTATAAGCAGCTCAAGGACGAGATCGTCACCGAGGTCAAATCCCTCCAGCTCAATGCGAACCGCATCGAGACGCTGGTCGAGACCCTCTACCTCATCAACAAGAAGCTGATGGGCTACGAGGGCCGGCTGCTCCGTCTTGCCGAAGGCTATGGCGTGAAGCGCGAGGACTTCATCGGCGAATACCAGGGCAACGAGCTCGACCCCAACTGGCTGCGTCGCGTCGGCCGCCTGAAGAAGAAGGGCTGGGCCGACTTCATCCACGACGAGCGCGGGCTCGTGAAGGAGTTGCGCGGCGAGATCCATCAGCTGGCCACCGAGACCGGCCTGCAGATCGCCGAGTTTCGCCGCATCGTCTCCATCGTGCAGAAGGGCGAGCGGGAAGCGCGCCAGGCCAAGAAGGAGATGGTCGAGGCGAACCTGCGTCTCGTGATTTCCATCGCCAAGAAATACACGAACCGCGGCCTGCAGTTCCTGGACCTGATCCAGGAAGGCAATATCGGCCTGATGAAGGCCGTCGATAAGTTCGAATACCGCCGCGGCTACAAGTTCTCGACCTATGCCACGTGGTGGATCCGTCAGGCGATCACCCGCTCGATCGCGGACCAGGCCCGCACCATCCGCATCCCCGTGCACATGATCGAGACCATCAACAAGATCGTGCGCACCTCGCGCCAGATGCTCCACGAGATCGGCCGCGAGCCGACGCCCGAGGAGCTGGCCGAGAAGCTCGCCATGCCGCTCGAGAAGGTCCGCAAGGTCCTGAAGATCGCCAAGGAGCCCATCAGCCTCGAGACGCCCATCGGCGACGAGGAAGACAGCTATCTCGGCGACTTCATCGAGGACAAGAACGCCGTGCTCCCGATCGACGCGGCCATCCAGTCGAACCTGCGCGAGACGACCACGCGCGTGCTGGCCTCGCTCACGCCGCGCGAAGAGCGCGTGCTGCGCATGCGCTTCGGCATCGGCATGAACACGGATCACACGCTCGAAGAGGTAGGCCAGCAGTTCTCGGTCACCCGCGAACGCATCCGCCAGATCGAGGCCAAGGCCCTGCGCAAGCTGAAGCACCCGAGCCGCTCGCGGAAGCTCCGCAGCTTCCTGGACAATTAGGCACTTCGTGCCTTTTATGGATTGCAGTAATGCCCGGCCTCGCGCCGGGCATTTTGTTTGGGGCTGGCACGATGTCCGAGGCTGTCATGCCCGCGAAGGCGGGCATCCAGTAGACTCCGCCCGTCGTGATCCGGCACGGCGGTGGTTACTGGATTGCCCGGTCGAGCCGGGCAATGACGAAGGGGGCGAACGCCGTGCTTTTGTTGCGCGAAGCGCGGTAGCGCAAGGAAAAGAATTTTGACCGGTCTGGAGATCATCAACGCGATGCCGGTCTGGCTGCTCGCGAGCCTCGTCATCGGCGCGAGCGTTGCCTTCAGCGTGGGGCTGCAGCTCGCGGTCCGCTGGACGTTCGGCGTCAAGGTCATCGCCACCAACCACGAGGTCGCCGGCTTCAAATATGCCGTGGTCGGCGTCGCCTATTCGGTGCTGCTGGCCTTCGTCGTGGTCGGCGTGTGGCAGGAGTTCGAGGACACCAAGCACGCCGTCGATGCGGAGGCCGAGCGCTTCTACAATCTCTACCGCAACAGCTACAACTATCCGGAAGCGGACGGCGCGAAGATCCGCAGTGCGCTGATGACCTATGCGGTCGCCGTGCGCGACGACGACTGGCCGCAGATGGAGCTCGGCCGCCACGGCAGCGACGAGGCGTCCGAGGCCTATGCGAAGCTGAGCTACACGCTGGGGCAGATCCAGTCGAACGATCTCGCCCTGATGCCGACCATCCTGCACGGCATCGATCTGTTGCAGCAGACGGCGGATTTGCGGCTGGAGCGGCTCTCGGACGTGGGCGGCCACATGACCCCGGTCATCTGGGGCGTGCTCGTTCTCGGCGGGCTCATCACGCTCGCCTATCCCGCCTTCTTCGCCACGCAGAAAGTAGGCCCGCAAGTGCTGATGACGGCGGGCCTCGCCATGATCGTCGGCGCGACCTTCTTCCTCGCCATCCACCTGAACTTCCCGTTCTCAGGCCCGGTCCACATCACCCCGGACCCGATCGACGCGGTCATCCAGCGCATGAAGACAGAGGGGCCGGTGGGCGGGGAGTAGGGGGCGGTGAGGTGACCCTTCGGATGCGTCACATCTCTTGTCGTCGGAGCGGCTGGCTTGTCTAAGTTGTACTATCGGTATCCGCTACGCTTATACTTTTTCGAGGGCAGCTTCTCATCTCTCTCGGGGGTCTTTCTGGAGTCGGTATCCAGTTCCAACGCGCGCAACGCGAGCAAAACTGCCCGGGGCGGTCCCGCCGGATGTCGTTTCCAGTTGAAGATAGTGGCCCTGCTAACCTCTAACTCGGTGGCCAGCCTTTCAATGCTATAGCCATTCCGTACACAGAAATCTTCGATGGTCATACCAGTGGGGCCACTTATTGGACCAGGAGACGATGCAGCCATTGCTTCAATGCCTTCAAAGGCGTTTCCATTCTGAAACTGAAACGAGCGTTCATCCCGAAATCGCCCGAGACGTACGTCTTAGCTAGTTCGTCTTGGGTTGGCCCAGTATCAGTCAGATCCACGTCCTGAAGTGTCGAATATTTAGACTCTAAATTTTTGACCCTTTGCATTTCTCGTTGTCCTTCGGCCTAGAATGAGCAGATCTTGGGGGTGTCTGCGCACAATAACGAGGCAAGGTTGAAAAATACTAAACCCCTGCCGCCAATATTGGGGGTCATACCAGACTGGCGCCGAGTTCTATCTACGTGAGAATTGCAAGAGTCAGTCGATGTCGGATTGATTGGCGTCAGCCTTTATACGGGTCTCCAAGGCGACCTGAGTTTCTTTGAAGTTCTGTTCGGCCAATTCTCCCAAGACCATGGTTCCAAAGAGGCCCATGTTGTGGTCGTTTCGCCTGAACAACGAAGCAAAGAGCTTTGCTCGTCGGTGATGCCAGTTGATCGTAATATCTCTCATCTCCGCGTCCGTAGGCGTGAGGTGCTCGGTGTCCCATTCAATTGCCGACATGAATGGCCGATCCCCGGATTTGAATCGGTTTATTGAGCCAAGCATGCTGCTGTCTCGGGTCCCTGTCGCTATTTCAAAGATTAATGCTGCGACAGCTGAGAAAGGTGAGTTCGGAGTTGTCACAAATCTTGGGCCACCGAACCTTTTGGATAGGTAGTAGGCCTTGTCAACTGCGCTGAGTTTTGGCTTAGCCGCTGCTTTATGGATCTCCACATATCGGCCGTCATCTCCATCGTCGAACGCATGATCCTTCTGCGCGACATACAGCGCTAGCTTGAGCGCTTCTAGATGCATGATCTTGTCGATCTCACTGTGCTTGAAGTTTGCCCCGCTTACGCTATCGATATCGTGGAGTATCTCGGTCAAAGAGTACCAGAGCTCTGGATTGGAGCGCAGAAACGCATAAGTCTCATCGATTTTCTGCTCTGCTTCGCGAAGCGCAGACGCCAACTGCTCGGGCTTGGTGGAGATTCTCCGAGCACGAGAGATCTCTGCCGTAAGTGCAGCAGAGACGACAATCGTGTTTACCGCCCGCAAGACGTCGAAAGGCGTCTCAATAACCAGTTCCTCCAGGATGGCTGGGAGCAGTGACACGGATCGTTGACGAAACTCGTCACTAATGAGTTCATTGATGGGTGTGTCATTTGTCGTGAGCGTCAGCGCAATGCTGAGCGACAAGTCGTCGAAGTAGACTCTGCCGCGTCCGAACCCTTGAAACCGGTTTGTGAAGTACTGAAGGATGCTATCGAGTCGCTTCGGGGTTAGCTCCTCGCAGAACTGCCTGACGCGACTCTGGCGAAATTCCTGCCACATTCCGAACCAACGTTAAGTAGTGAAGTTGAATTAGAATACACGCTGAAGCGTCTATATTGCGAGCGCCTTCTATGTTGACCGCACTGCTCGACACTTCCGCCCGATTCTTATCCTCCCCCTCCAAAACCTGCCGTACACTGTGTGTATCCCTCGTTCGTGAGGACGCGAGCTGCAGACCGTCTGCTCTCGGGGCGGGGGATGCAGCGCCCGAGGTGGCGCGGAACGGAAGGGTGTTGATGTCTCCGTGGAGGCCTGCCCCGGACACCCGCGCCGCGGCTAACGGACCAGCCTCGGGGGTCCCCGCTCCGACCGCCTGCGCTGTAACGCGTGGGCCATCGGGTGAGGCGCATGCGGTTCGCGTGCGCCTGTGCCACCGGCGGTAAGCAGAGCGGATGGGGGCTCTAAAACATCGCTGCGGCGTCGAGGCGAGCTTCGCGCAGGTTTGGTAGCGTGTGCGAAGCACTGTCCGAACGCCATGCGGGGCCAATTCTTCGCGCTACCGCGCATACGCGCTACTTGAGCGCAGTAAGGCTGCCCAACAAAAACAATCGGACGGCGGCCGACCAGCGCCCCGCACGTCCCTTCGGGACTCCTCACTGCGTGAGGGCAGTTGTTTTGAGACGTAGGGGGATTTTGGCGAACCCGGTGCCGGACGGCAGCGGGAATTTTGGCGTGCGCGTTTTTCCTCTGACTCGTCATGCTCGGGCTTGTCCCGAGCATCCACGAATGTGAGGGGCGGCATGAAAGACGTGGATTGCCGGAACAAGTCCGGCAATGACGAAGGAGGGAAGGCAGGGTTTGAAAGCGACCCTCGCGCTCAAGTAGCCGCTAGGCGATAGAGCATATCGCGCTCAAGTAGCGCGAAGCGCGGTAGCGCAAACAGAAACGTCCTCAAGTAGCGCGCTAGCGCGGTAGGGCAAATCTATTGAATGTCGGCTTGGGCGATGCGGTTGGTGACGGGATCCAGTTCCATCAGGGCATCGATGCGGCGGCGTTCCTTTTGGAAGGCGGCCAGGTTGCGACCATCAAGCTCGAGGCCGCGGGGCACGGCGATCGTCATCGGGTTGACGAACTTGTTGTTGACCAGGACTTCGTAGTGAAGGTGGGGGCCGGTGGAGCGGCCGGTCGTGCCGACATAGCCGATGATCTGGCCTTGCTTGCGCGGGCGCCAGGCTTGGAGCCGGTGGCAAAGCGGGTCATGTGCCCGTAAGCGGTGGCGAAGCCGTTGGCATGGCGGATGCGGATGTAGTTGCCGTAGCCGCCATGGCGCTCGGCCATCTCGATCGTGCCATCGCCGCCGGCCAGGATCGGGGTGCCTGCCGGTGCGGCCCAGTCGACGCCCGTGTGCATGCGGATGCGGCGGAGCAGCGGATGGCGGCGATTACCGAAACCCGACGATAGACGGCCGCCCTTCACGGGATTGCGCATCAAGAATTTCTTCGCGCTGGACCCGTTCTCGTCATAGAAGTCGATCGTGTTGTCAGGGGTGCGGAAGCGATAGAATTTGCGGGTCTCGCCGGCCACCGTCATGGACGTGTAAAGCAGCTCGCCGGCTTTCTCGCTGGTGCCGTCGCCTTCGAAGAAGACTTCGAACGTGTCCCCAGGGCGAACCTTCTGCTTGAAGTCCACATCGTAGGAGTGGACCCGCAGCAGCTTCATGATGACGTCGCCCGGAAGCTTCTGCTTGAGCGCGGATTCGTAAAAGCTCTCATACAGCGAAGCACGGTTGGAGGCGGTGACCACGACTTCGTCAAGGGGAACCACGGTCGAGGCCAGATAGTCGCCGTCGCGGTTGCGCGACGTGGTGACGATGTGGTCGCCCGAGCTAGCGAAAATGCTGATGCGAACCGGTTCTTTGACCTCCGAATCGGCCTCGGATTCGATGAGGCGGAAGTCGATCTTCTGTCCGGCCTTCAGATCTTCGGGGCCGAACACGGCATCGAGGCTGTCCACCAGCTCGTTTGCCAGCTCCTTGCTGGTGCCGACACTGAGGAGCACGCCCATTAGCGTGTCGTTCTTGCTGACCGTGACGAGCTTCGTCTGGGCATTCGCCACTTGCGTCTCGCGGAAGGCTTCGTCTTCGTCGGTCAGCTTATGGATGACGGTGG